>DATKKN010000035.1:0-10705 GCA_035542895.1 Methanomicrobiales archaeon
GGCCTGATGGTGAACGCGGAGGGCGCACCCGAGCGAGAACCACCAGGGGAAGCCTGGTGGTGACCAGCAAACCGAAGGGTTGATGAGGAACCCGAAAGGCATCAGAATGATGGTGAAGGGCGAAGGGCGACGGCCCGAGCGAGAACCAGCAGGCAGGGAGCCTGATGGTGACCAGCGGCGCCAGGCCCGGGTGGTAACCCTTTTTTCCCCGGGCAGCCAATTCTAGAGGGAATGATCGAGTACCTGGTCCTCGCCTCCGGGATCTTCTTCCTCCTCTTCCTTTTCCCCTGGAAGGGGCGGAAGTACGCGGCGATCCTGGGCTGGGCTGCCATGGTCCTCTTCCTCATCGCCGAGATCCCGTTTTACATCTTCTCCGAGAACAACATCCTCTACCCCGCCATTGCGATCCTTTCCCTGCCCTTTCTCTTCGTCACCTCCCGGAGGCTCCTTCTCGGGGATAAAAGCATCCTCGCCCTCTCCCGGGGGGCGGCCGTCGCCTTCCTCCTCTTCGCCCCCTTCGCATATATCCCGCCGCTCGGCAACTGGCTGATCGGAGTCGTGGCCGGGGAGGTCACCACCTTCGTGAACGCCATGGCCGGGGGGGCCACGCTCCTCGAGTGGAACCTCTTAGGTCGGAACGGCTTTAAAGTCGAGATCATCCTCGCCTGCACGGGCATCCAGTCAATGGCCATCATGCTCGGGGTCGCCGGGGCGGTCCCCACCACCACCCGGCAGAAGATCCTCGCCTTTCTCCTCGTGGTCCCGACCATCTATATCCTGAACCTCCTCCGGAACGTCCTCGTCATCATCGCCTACACCGGCCAGTGGTTCCCCTACTTCCCGGAGATCGCCTCGAACGGGGAATATGGCTACGAGTCCTTCTTCTGGGCCCACAACATCTTTGCCGAGGGGGGGGCGCTCGTTGCGCTCATCGCCATCGCCTACGGGCTCTTTGTCCTTATCCCGGACCTGGGGAGGTGGGCCGGGGACCTGTATGCGATCTATTCCGCGGACCTCGCCGGGCTGGTCAGGCGCAGGGACACCTGACGGATTACCGCCCGGCAGAGGCCTGGCACCGCCGGTTTTCAGCCGGTCTCTGGTGGCAGGGAAGGAGTCTCCTGGCCGGCAATCCGCGCCATGAAATACTCCCTCCGGGAGAAACCCCAGTTCTCTGCCCAGAGGCTTGCCGGGAATGAGCTGATGGCACGGTTGTACTTCCCTATTCCCTCGTTGTAGCTCGACTGGTCGGCCGACAGCCGTGCCCCCGTTTCCTCCAGGGAGGCCCTGAAATCCTTCACCATCCGGGAATTGCCCATTTCGGGGTGCCCGTCCAGCACCCTCGTGAGCTCCGAGATGGATGCCTCCAGGTTCGTCGTCTCGGTGCCGATTTTCGGTATCTTCCCCCCGGAGAAGGCTGCCCCCCAGCGGCTCAGGTTCCCTGCAACCTGGTCGAGAACACGGGCATCGGACCCGAGAGAGGCCCTGAATTCGCCTGAGAGCCCCGGGATCCCTTCGTACCGTGCCACCAGGTCCCCCGCGACCCTTGCCCAGCGCTCGTCGGCGGTCCGGTCGAGGTTCACGATGCTCGTGTAGGTGGCGTTGTACGCAAGGATGAATCCCCCGAGGATGGCTGCGATTGCGATAACGCCGCCTATCTGGACGAAGATCCGCTTCCAGATAAAGGTCGTGAAGGGTTCCATCAAGCCCAAGCTTTCCCTGAGGGGAGCCCCGCCTTATACCTTGTGGAAGCCGGAGCATCCCGCCCTGGGGCAGGCCGCCCGGGTTAACTATATCATCCTCACGTCCCGAGATCACATCCGGATGAATCGTCCTGTCTCGGCCCTGGACTTTTGCATCTATCTCAAGCGCTGCGAGGTCCAGTGTTCGATCTACGAGGACCTGAGCCGGGAGATCGACCTGTACGAGCCCGACTATTACAAGTACTGGGCGCGGCTGAAGGTCCAGATCTGCTCCCACCTCGACTCCAGGTGAGCACAGCCGGCGCCCGGCGCCCGCCTGATACCCGGGGGCCAGGGTTAACCCGGTTTTTCCGATTCCCCGAGGTGTTTCCTCAGGTAGAGGATCCGCTCGATGGCCGAGAGGTTCGTTGCCACCGCGATGATGATGATCGCGGCCCACATGAGGCCTGTGAGACCCCCGACCACGAGGACGAGGAGGGTCTCCGGCCTGCCGAAGAACCCGACACCCTCCAGGGGATCGTCGATCTTCCCATGGTGCCGCTCGGCATAACCGGCCTCTGCATAGACGACGGGCTTGATGAAGGTATTCATCATCGAGCCGATGATGGCTATCATCACCGTGACGGAATCGGCAACCGGAGGCAGCCCGGTGAACCAGGAAATGATGGGGATCCCGGAGATACCGACCCCGAGCATCGCGAGGGTGTCGACGTACTTGTCCGCGATCCAGTCAAAGACCGCCCCGAACCTGGTCCCGGAGTCCTGGATCCGGGCGACGTGACCGTCCACGAGGTCGAGGACCGCGGAGGCGAAGAGAAGGACGCTCCCGAGGGCAAAGGAGCGGACGGCGTAGAGGAGCATGGCCGCGACGCCGAGGAGGAGGGAGAGAAGGGAGATCTGGTTCGGGGTGAGCCCCGCCCTTGCAAAGGCCCTGCCGACCGGTTCCAGGTGGCAGATGAGCCTCGGCCGGAGCGCGGTGATGTTCATCCCATAGAGAGGGGCAGGGAACCCATTAAACGTTTTTCTCCACCCAAATCTTCTTGAAATGGGGGAGGGAATCTATAGCAGGCGAATCTTTCATGGCAGCGAGGAGCGAGAGACCCCACGTACTCATGATGTCCGAGATCACGGCCGACGGTAAGCTCACCCTGAAGAAGGGGGCCTCCTCGAAGATCCTCATGAAGTACATGGCCCCCGAGACCGAGATCCTCCTCCACGAGACCCGGGCCGATTACGACGCCATCATGGTCGGGGCGAACACCATCCGGATCGACAACTCCTTCCTGACCGTCCGGCTCGTGCCCGGGAAGAGCCCGCTCCGGGTCATCCCGAGCAGCATGGCCGAGATCCCCCCCGATGCGAATGTACTCGGGAAGGATGCCCCGACCATCATCGCCATCGCGGAGGCTGCCCCGCCCGACCGGGTGGAGGCCATCCGGAGGAAGGGGGCCGGGATTATCGTCGCCGGGAAGGATCACGTGGACCTCCCGCTCCTCATGCACCTCCTCTGGCGGGACCATGGGGTGAGGAAGCTCATGATCGAGGGAGGCCCGACCCTGAACTGGCACATGCTCAGGCACCGGCTCGTCGACGAGATCCGGCTCATCCACCTCCCCTTCATCGTCGGCGGGGCCGATACCCCCTCCCTCGTCGGCGGGATGCACATCGACAGCGAGTCCGAGATGATCCGGCTCTCCATGAAGCGGTTCTACCTGTGCGGGTCCAACCTGGTCACCGAGTACGATGTCCTCTACGGGGGTGAGGGGCACGGGATTCCTTGATGAGGAGATCCGGAGGGCCGAGGGAAGGCGGTGGAGGAGGGCGGCCGGCGTCATCGCCGTCCTCGCGCTGATCGTTATCGCCATACTCGCCGCATCCTGGTTCTTTACCTACACAAAGGAGAGGTCTGTCGCGGTGATCTATGTCGAGGGGACCCTGTCGACCGGGGACTTCCAGTCCTCCGACGCGACGGGGAGCCAGATGGTGGGGAGGGAGATCCGGGGCGCTGCCGACGATCCCCTTGTCGAGGCCATAGTCCTCCGGGTGGACAGCCCCGGCGGTTCCCCCGTCGCGGCCCAGGAGATCACCGCCGACATGGAGTACGCGAAAGCGAGGAAGCCGATCGTGGTTTCCATGGGAGATATAGCCACCTCGGCGGCATACGGAGTCTCTGCCCACGCGAGCAGGATCTACGCGAACCCGGATACCCTTACGGGGGGAATCGGGACCGTCTGGATCTTCACCGACGTGAGCACCTGGCTCGAGCACGAGGGCTATAACGTGACGGTGGTGAAATCAGGGGAAAGGAAGGACATGGGATCGCCCTACCGCCCGCTGACGGCCGGGGAAATGGACTATGCCCAGACGCTCGTGAATGCCTCCTTCGAGCGGTTCTTAAACGATGTCGTGAAGGAGAGGAATGTCTCCCGGGCGGCCATCGAGGACGGAAGGGTGATCCGGGGAGAGGAGGCAGTGGGGCTGGGGCTCGTCGACCGGCTCGGGAACCTCAACGACGCCATTGATGCGGCAAGGTCCCTCGCCGTGAATGCAAGTGTCATATCATCTGAATCGGATCTGCCTTCATAAATTCCCGGCAGACGGTGGTCGCGTACTGCCCCGGGCCGAGGAAGAACTCCAGGAGGACATCGTTCCCTTCGACGGAACTCGTGATTCCGGTGGTGAGGGCCACCGGCCGGGTCACGCCCCTATATGCGACCCCCACGAACTTCGAGGCCGATGCGAAGTCCCCGGGCGAGATGCCGAGCTCCCCGAGGAGGGAAACCGCGGGATCCTCGTGCATATTCCTGCCCGGACCTGTCACCGCCTCCGACCCCGGCACGTGGAGCCCGATCAACGCCCTCTTCCGCCGGACCTGCAGGGCCGCGGCATCCAGGTTCCTGTCGGTCACCCGGTCCTCCTTCCCGTCGGGAAAGACGAGCCGGTCCCCGGGAGCAGGCTCATCGAGAGGAGTCCCCTCCCTGCACCTCCTGGAGAGGAGGGTATTCCACAGGAAGGACTGGTAGGCCGAAACGAACATCGAGAGGAGCCGGGGGGGGAGGGCCCTGAGCGCCCCGGCATAATCACCGGGATGCCCATCAAGGTGGTGGAGCATCGTCCGCTCGAAGGTAAGCCGGACCGGGAACCGCCGGATCGCCTCCTTCACGTCCCGGTCCTCGCGGAACTCCTCCCGCGCCCCCCGTACCTCCACGGGCTCGCCGGGGAAGGCCGCCCCCAGGTAAGCGAGGACCGCCCCCTCGGGGTCCCCGCGGAGGATCTGCTCGCCCACGAGGTGGGTGACCGGACGGATGACCCCGAACCGCTGGATCCCGACGTAGTTGGGAAACCCCGAGTTCGGGAAATCCGAATTCGGGGGTGTCGCGTTCGGGGATCCCGAACGAGAGACGCCCGCCGCGCCAGCCCGGGCCACCTCCTCGACCCGATCGGCGAGGTCCTCCGGGTCGCAGCCCCGGATGCGGATCCTGAACCTGTTCCCCCTGAGCTCCCCGAGGGCGATGGCATGGCCGGATTTCCCTGCCACCTCGAGCATGACCCCGGGGAGGGCGATCCTCCCGAGCTCGCCCGGTTCCAGGCCGTAAATGGAGATGAACTGGGTGGTGACCGCCCTCCGGTCCTTGGTCCCCGCCCAGGAGATCCTCCGATGACTGATGCCGAGAATCCGGGCGAGCTCCTTGACCAGGCGGTGCTGCTCCCAGTTTTCCTTTGTCAGCCTTATGATGAGGTACGGGCCGGAGTCTCCCCACGGGGCGGCAGGGACCTCCTCGACCGCGAAATCCCCGGGGGTCTCCCGGAGGCGGCCCCCGATCCCCTCGGTCCCGGTCGCGTAGAACGAGATGCCGAGGGCCTGCTCAAGAGGGAAGGGTGACTCCCTCATAGGAGGGAAAGGTCGGCGGTGACCCGGTCCATTTCCTCGGTCCGGGCCGGGCCAAGGCCGAGGGCGGTGGTGGTCCCCGGCGGGAGCTCGGTGAGGCCGGCATCCTGGATGAGCGCAGCCGGGATCCCCCTTGCCTCGGCGAGGGTCTTCAATTCATGGAGGCTCCGCTCGTCCTTCACCCTGAGCACCACCTTCTTCTGCCCCTCGGCAAGCCACCGCTCCCTCGTGTCCCGGTCACACCGCTCGAAGGCGGAGACCGCGGCATGGGCCACCTGGGCTGATATCTTGCCGCAGCTCATACGGAGGTCCCCCCGGATCACGAGGCACTGCTTCCACCGGAACTCCTTATGGTCAGGAGAATTCATGGATTCGCCTCACTTTTTCATCTCGACTATTCTCAGGCCCTCGATGGGGAGTATCGGCTCCTCCTCCTCGGAAGGCCGGTGAGTGAGGAGGGAGGTATAGACCCTGATGGCGATGAGGCTGTCGAGGCCGAACCAGAAGAGGAACTTTGCCTCGAGGGGGAGGGAAGAGTAGACCTTGAGGACCTCCCACCTGACGGGCAGCACAAGGACCACCGACCAGAACAGGGCCGCGATGAAGATAATGCCGGCCCTGGTGGCCTGGATGCGGAGGCGCAGGGTATCCTTCGCCTTTCCCCCGACAAGCCGGCGGAGCGACAGGATGAACCAGAGGGCCGCGGCGATGGCGATAGGGACCGTGACGAGAAGCATGCTCTGGCCCGTGAGGGCCTCGGCCAGGGGGAGGACAAAGAGGCCGATGAGGACGATGATGAAGACCGCGATGCTGCCCCCGAGGATCTCCCCAGCTTGCATACCGGATGATGCAGTACGGTGTTCTATATAGATTTCGTCTGTCCCGCACCGGCCTGTCCCCGGGGTCGCGGTTATCGATGCTGGCGGGGGCGGATCACATGGGCGGGCCGGCACAGATCTCGGGGCGGGCTGGCGCGGATCTCAGGGCGAACAGGGATAAGAACCCCGGGATCGAACAATCATTGGATGTACGACGTGGTGGTAGCCGGGGCCGGCCCGACGGGGACCGCCGCGGCGCGGGCATGTGCCGAGGCAGGGCTCCGGACCCTCTGCATCGAGGAGCACGGCACCATCGGCCATCCCGTCCAGTGCGCGGGCCTCCTCTCCATGGCGGCCTTCTCGGAGTGCCGGGTCTCGTCCCGGCCCATCCTGAACCGGGTTTCCGGGGCGCGGTTCATCCCCTCCCAGGGGGAGCCTCTCGTCATCGATGCAGGAGAACCGAAGGCCTGTGTCGTGGACCGGGGGGTCCTCGACCGGGAAATGGCAGAGGCAGCAGCGAAGGCCGGGGCCGCGTTCCGGCTGAAAACCTCGGTCGTATCGGTGAAGGGCACTCGCCTGGTCTCGAAGGGGTCACGCGGGAGGGAGGAGATCGGGTTCTCTGTCCTCATCGCGGCCGACGGGGTCCGTTCCACCATCGCAAGGAACCTCGGCCTGGGACACGCGGCATGCCTCCTGGGGGGCCTCCAGGCCGAGGTGCGAACCCCCGCCGATCCCCGATTCGTGGAGATCCGCCCCCATGCCTCCCCCGAGTTCTTCGGCTGGGTGATCCCGTCGGGAACCGGGCGGGCCCGGGTCGGGCTCTGCGGCGAGGGGGATCTCCGGCAGCGGCTCGCGGACCTCCTCCGGCCCCATGAAGGAGGGGTGCTCGACATGGTATCCGGGGCCCTTCCCCTCGGTCCCCTTGGCCGCACGTATGGCTCGAGGGCCCTCGTCGCCGGCGACGCGGCAGGGATGGCCAAGCCCACCTCGGGCGGAGGCATCTATACCGGGGTCCGCGCCGCACGCCACGCCGCCGCGGTTGCCGCCGAGTGCTGCCGGAAGGGATCGTTCCGGGACCGGGACCTCGCCCCTTACGAGAAGTTGTGGAGGGAGGACTTCGGCAGGGAGCTTGCCGTCGGGATGGCCCTGTTCAGGGTGCGGAGGGAGCTCTCCCCTGCAGAGGTGGATTCCGTGATCGAGGCCCTCCGGGATCCGGACATCGTGAGGGAGATCGTCGAGATCGGGGACATGGACCGGCCGGCGGCCCTCGTCCGCCGGCTGGGAACGAACCCCCGGGTCATCAGGGCGGCAGGGATCCTCCTCGCGGGCGGCCTCAGGGCACTTATTACATAATGGCGGAATCGCTTTAATTAGTAATACTTTTATATAATAATGTATTACTAGAGGTACTGCCTCAAAAACTAAGAATTTCTCACAAAGCTCGAAGTTTACGGTCCTTGTATGATACCTGAATGGATGACGGAGATCGATACATGCCCCTGCCCCTGCTGTACGGCGGGCACCGGCAGAAATAAGAGTTTTGTCCAGAAGACAATCTCCGATATCTTCGGGTTCTTTGAAGAATGCCTCCTGAACGACAGCATAGCAAAACGGGACGGCCTGCTGCAGGGGATCGATCCACGTGTCAAGCTCGTCTCGGTCATTGCCCTCATCTTTGCCGTGGCCATGACCCACGACCCCCTGATCCTCGTGATGGTGTATCTGCTGACGCTCGTATTTGCATATTTCAGCCGGGTTGAGATCCTCTTCTTCCTGAAAAGGGTGTGGGTCTTTATCCCGATCTTTGCGGGGGTTATCACGGTTCCGGTCCTCTTCAATGTCTTCATGGCCGGTGATACGCTCATACCCATCGCAACGCTGGGGCCCGGTGCCCACCTGGGCCCGTTCCCGCTCCCGGAGACTCTTGCGATCACGACCCAGGGGACCCTGGTCGCGCTTACCTTCGTCCTGCGGGTGACCACCTGCGTATCCGCGGCCGTGCTTCTCTTTCTTACCACCCCCCGGGACCTTATCTTCAAGTCCCTGCGTGCCCTCGAGGTCCCCAAGGTGTATGTCCTGACCCTCGATATGTGCTACCGGTACATCTTCCTCTTCATCGGCATGGTGAAGGACTTTTACCTTGCCAAAAAGAGCAGGACCATGAAAACCCTGCCTTTGATGGAAGAGCAGAAGTGGGTCGGGGGCCGGGTCGGTTATACCCTCATAAAATCACTGGATATGAGCGAGAGGGTTCACCGTGCCATGATCTCGCGGGGGTTCAACGGTGACATCAGGCTCATGCACCGCTATTCGATCAACCGGCGCGATTACGTGGCCCTCGTAAGCGTGCTCGCATTCAGCATGGTTCTCGTGCTTGCATCCCGGAACCTGATCCCGGTCTAAGAGTGTCATCATGAATTCCATCTTCGAGTTCCGGCATGTTTCCTACACCTACCTGCGGCAGTTTGAGGCATTACGGGACGTGAATCTCACCGTCCATGCCGGGGAGCAGGTCGCAATCATGGGGTCAAACGGCAGTGGCAAATCCACGCTGCTCTCCATCATGGATGCGCTGAGTTATCCAACCTCGGGTGAATTCTATGCGTTCGGGACCCTCGTGAAGGAAGAACTATTTGATACGCTGGAAAAAAATGAGTTCAATCGTTTTTTCCGCAAAAAGGTAGGTTTCCTGTTCCAGAACCCGGACGTCCAGCTGTTCTCCTCGACCGTTTTCGATGAGATCGCATTCGGGCCCCTCCAGCTTGACATGCCTCCTGAAGAGGTCCGACGGCGGGTCGAGGACGTCATCACGATGCTCGGGATAGAAGCCCTGCGTGACCGGGCACCCCATATGCTCAGCGGCGGTGAAAAGAAGAAGGTCTGCATCGCATCGATCCTCGCCACGAACCCCGATGTCCTCCTCCTGGACGAACCGACCGGCGGCCTTGACCCCCGCAGCCAGATGTGGTTCATCAAGTTGATCCGGGAACTCACCAGGGCCGGGAAGACGATCATCACGGCCACCCATAACCTGGATATCGTGGAGAAGATCAGCACCCGTGCAATCGTTGTCGGGGAAGATCATACGATCATGGGAGATCGAAACTGTACATCAGTTATGAATGACCTGAAACTGCTGATGTCCGCGAACCTCATCCATACCCATATCCATCAGCACGGCAGGCTCATACACGACCACCTGCATGCCCTTTCACACGAGCACGAGCCCGGCCATAAGCCTGGTATCCTGTAATACCGGATGATACGATACCCGTGATTTCCATAAAGTTCACGACAAGAGCCGGAAATGCTCGGGACGACACAATGGATTCAGTTTCTGGTTCTCTTGGAGCAACCACGTAAAAAAAAGAGAGATAACCACCAGGGATTCAGTCAGTTCTCCTGATGATGACCCTGGCCACGAGATACCCTGCACCAGCGCAGAGAAGACCCCCGACGATAGCGGATACATAATATCCCGGAGCCTGGCTGGGGAGAGTATCATGTCCGCCCGGGAAATCATAATCGGGCAGGAGGGGGGTCCAGAGGCCTGAAAGCTGCTGAAGCCCTGCCGGCACAAAACCTACGGCCTGCTGGAGTTCCTCGGGGCCCCATTCCCCAAAGGCAGTCCCTGTTGCGATCAGTCCGATAGGCACTATGACGACGAGCACGACCAGTGCAATAAGGAGAACTTTGAATGTCCTGTCCATGCGGTTTACCTCCCTCACACCGGCACAGCCACCTGGCCGGCATTCATCTTCTTATCATTCCGTGGCCCGTAGTCAAAGATGATCCCGGGATTGTTCCGTGCGATGTAGGCAAATGCCAGCCCGGTGATGATCGCCTCCACCCAGCTGAAGAAGGCTGCATGCTCAATCAGCATTGCCGGTACGGTGACATTGAGCCCATAGGGCATGTAGAGAGGAACACCCGCGGGTGTGTGTTCGAGAATCGGCTGGATACCCATCTCGAACCCGGCAACCACGGCTGCGACGGTCAGCCCGACATACCCTGCAACCGCGGCGCCGGCGATCCTCAGGTTCGAGGAAATCGCCGATCTCCCGGCGATGAGTTTATAAATATAGTAACTCAGGAACGGGATGACCACGCCCATGTTGAAACAGTTCGCGCCGAACGCCGTAACCCCGCCATCCCCAAAGAGAAGGCACTGGATGAGGAGCGCGACCGACGTGGTCACGACCGCGGTCCAAGGACCAAGGATGATCGCGACGAGGGCGCTTCCGACGGCATGTCCCGAGCTGCCACCGGGAACGGGCACGTTGAACATCATGATGACA
>DATKKN010000036.1:0-2698 GCA_035542895.1 Methanomicrobiales archaeon
CCGCTCGCGGACCGGCCGGAGGACCTCGACCAGGTACTCAGAGCAGGTCGCCTTCAGGTCCATGGGATGGACCTCGCCCTTCTCGTAGGCCGCGGCGATCTCATCATAGGTCCCGAAGGTCCGGTCCCCGCCGAACTTCGCCGGCCGCTTCACCGTGACCGCGGGTACCCGGGGAAAGACGTGAAGCTCGAGGATCTGGAGGACGGGGTTCTCCTCGATCTTCGGCGGACAGAAGGCCTTCTGGAGTTTCTTCCTGATGTCCTCCTCCTTCTCGACCACCGAGATGAAGTTTCCCTTCGAGGAGGACATCTTCTCCCCGTCAAGGCCGAGGAGGATGGGGGTGTGGATGCAGGCGGGGGCCTGGAAGCCCGCCGGGGGCAGGTACTCCCGGGCGAGCATGTGGATCTTCCGCTGGTCGATGCCCCCCACCGCGACGTCGACCCCCAGCCGTGCTATGTCCACCATCTGCATAATGGGGTAGATCATCTGGGAGACGGTGGGGTGCTCCATCTGACGACCTACCTCGTCCATGGACCGCTGCGCCCGGTTCAACGTGATCTGCTGGGCGAGGCGGAGGACAAGGATCTCGTACTCGGGGTTGAGCTGGAGGGCGGATCCCGTGACGTACTCGACGCCCGAAAGGCCGAGGGCCTCGAAGCAGGCCCGGTTGTACCGGGAGAGGGCCTCTACCTCCTCCAGAGTCCCTTTCCGGTTCAGGAAGGCGTGGAGATCGGCGAGGAGAACAACGACGTGAAATCCGGCCGCCTGGAGGTCCATGAGCTTGTTCACGGTGACCAGATGCCCGAGGTGGATCTCCCCCGAGGGCTCGTAGCCGGCATAGCAGCGGGGCTTCTCCTTCGCGATGGCCCTCCGGAGGTCCTCCTCGGTGACGACCTCGACGGTGTTCCGGGTGGCGAGCGCGAAGGGATCCATTCTGGAAAAGAGTGGGATGTTGGGGTTGTTAAGGGTTCTTCCTCGGGAATCTTGAGATCCGGTCGGAAGTGTGGCGGTGCTTTGCCATTCAGCAGGTTCCTCGTGCGAGGAGTGTCAGGATGATCGCGATTAGGGACACGATCAATCCCGTTTCCAGCTGGAGGGCGGTCCAGAGGCGGGTTATTTCCCGGTCGATCCGCACCTCAATCTTTTCGAGGTCCCTGTCAACCCCCTCAGGATGCCATCGCCTCTTAGCCATGCTCCCACCTCGCGTGTCATGGATACTCCCCTCAGATGGCCACGAAGTGGAGAGCCTCGTTCGTCATCCGGATGGACTCATCCGGGTCCTTCACCGACCCCATCATGGCCCGGATGGCGTCCACGTTCTCGACGACGATATCGGCCTCCTGGTGGATGGCCTGGAAGAAGGAGACGTCCTTCCCCTGCACCGCGACGGAGTCGGCGAAGATGCAGCTCTCCCAGAGGTCGCCCCGCGGCCGGCCCAGGTCCAGGGCGTACTCCTTGAGCTCAGCAGTGGACTTGATCCCGAGGCCGCCCTTCACGAGCCCCATCCGCGGGTGCTTCTCGATGAGCTCCAGGATCCGCTCCTTCTTCGCGTCCTTCTTCACCTCGATCTGGATGGCGTGCATGTGCATGAAGGTGGTGGGGACGATCATCGCCATCGTGCTGATGGGGATGTGGGCAAGGACCGTCTGGACGTCCGGCCCGTGGTGGCTGGGGACGGTCACCGGGTCAAGGACCACGGCGTCCACCGGCCCCTTCTTTATCTCCCCCGGGTCCGAGGCCCGCCGGACCATCACGGCCCGCACCTTCGCGATGCCATACTCCCTGTCGAGGGTGTTGATGATCCGGCAGAGGCCCGTCGTGTTGCAGGAGACGACCCGGACGAACTGCCTGCCCAGGGCCATCTTGTAGTTGCAGTCCGAGCAGAAGGAGAAGCCGGCGACCTCGTGATCCTCGCCCCCCTCGAAGATGGCCTTGACCTTCGCCTTCTCGTAAAGGGCCTTGTTCTCCTTACCCACCCCCCCGGGGGTCGCGTCCACCACCACGTCGGCCCGGGCAACCATCTCCGGGACCGTCCCGGCAACGGGAAGGCCAAGCTTTTCGAAGGCGGCCCTTTTTGCGGGATCGGCGACGTAGAGCGGGAACCCCCGCTGCTTCGCGATGTAGGCCTCGAAGGAGGGCCGGGTCTTCGATACCCCGACGATCTCCATGTCCGGCTGGGCGGCGACCGCGTCCGCCACCCGCTTCCCCACGGTTCCGTACCCGTTGATGGCAACTCGTATCATGCATGATGATAGGGGGAGGGGCTTTTAAGGTTTTTCACATTCACCCGGGCGTCAGCCCGGGTGATGATCGCGGGCCATGCCTGCGATGGTCATCCCGGGCTTGGCCCGGGTGATCATCGCGGGTTCAGCCGTGATGGTCATCAAGGTACTCACCCTGGATCGCCACAACCTCTGTGCTGTCCTTCGCCCCCGCGTACCGCTCGAGCGGATCGCGGTTCACCTCCAGGAACCGGTGCCCCCAGGTGTAGACCGAGAGGATCTTCTCAGCCTGCTCCCACTCCCCGAGGATGAAGAGGGCCGCCGCGAAGGCCTCGAGCGACGAGAGCTTGAAGGGTTTCCCGAAGTTCACCGGGTTTGCGGCGAGGAGGAAGGGGAGGGCCCGGCGTCGCCTCAGGCTCCTGATGGCCGAGGTATCGAGCACCTCCCAGGAGCAGTCCAGCACCGTGATGGACCGG
>DATKKN010000037.1:0-11982 GCA_035542895.1 Methanomicrobiales archaeon
CGGTCCGCACGGAGCATGGCCGGGAGCGCGACGTTCTCCATCACCGTGAGCTCGGGCACGAGGGCATAGTCCTGGAAGACGTAGCCGAGCTTGTAGAGCCGGAACATCGTCTTTTCATAATCGGTGAGCCTCCCGACGTCAGTCCCGTCGATGGCTATGCTCCCCGACGTCGGGGTATCAAGGAGGCCGAACATGTGGAGGAGGGTCGACTTGCCGCTCCCCGAGGGGCCAATGATCCCGACGAACTCCCCTTTCCTGATGTGTATGTCCACCCCGTCGAGGGCCTTCACCTCCACGTTCCCCATCCGGTAGATTTTCCTCAGGCTCTGTGTCCGGATCATGGTATCAGGCCCTCATGGTCTTCTGGATGTCTTCCAGTGCGACCCGCCAGGCCGGGACATAACCGGCAATGAGCGCGGCCATGAACAGGATCAGGGAGTTGACCAGCATGTCGAGGGGGGTGAGGTACAGGGTCGCTGACCACTCCGGGGTCACGACAGGGTTTATGGACATGTACACCGCCATCAGGGAGGTTATGGTGATCCCGATGATGATTCCAAACAGGGCCAGGATGATGACCTGGAACCCATAGCTGTGCATGATGACCTCCTTCTCTACCCCGATGGCCTTGAGGATCCCGATCTGCTTCCGGCTGTTGATGGTCTTTATCGTGATGACAATGAAGAGCACCACGGTCGTGATGACGATGCTCACGATGAGCGAGACCAGGTTGATAATGGCAAAGCTCTGGAGCACCCTCCCCAGCCCCTTCGCGAGGAGGTCGCTCGTGGTCTGGACTTCCTGTGAGACACCGTAGGACTGGAGCTCGTTCTTGATGTACTTCTCGGAGTAACCGGGCCTGGCCTTCACCGTGATGTAGTCTGCCCGGTCAAGGGCCTTCCCCTCGACAAGCTCCATGTCGCTCATGGTGGTGTACACGGTGCCATCGGCCTGGCTCCAGCCGGTGAAAAAGATCCCCTTGACCCGGTAGTCCTTCGTGTAGCCGTTCCCAAACTCGATGGTGATCGAGTCCCCGGTCCGCACCCCGCCAAGCGAGGGCTGGAACTCGTCCTCCTGTCGGACGGAGGCATCCCCTGCCACCGTCTTCCCCATGATGATCTCCCCGGTGTCCCCGTCGCCGAGGTAGGTCCCGGAGATTATCTTCGTGTACAGGGGGGAGACGTACTTCTCGTCCGAGGGCGAGATGGCCCGCACCCCGACGCTGAGTATCCGGTCCCTGAACTTCAGGGTCGCCCCCTTGGTATAGTGTGGCGTCGCCCTCTCCACGCCGGGCAGGCTGTTGATCAGGGAAAGGGTGGCATCGAGGTCGGCGATGTACTGGTCGCCAGCCCGGGGGCTGACCAGGACGTTCCCCACCTCGTAATCCACGATCTGGGAGGTGATGCTCTGCCCGATTCCATTGAAGAGACCGGGGAGGAAGATCATGTTCGTGAAGCAGAGGGCGATGATGATCACGGTCATGACCGTGCTCGACCGGTTCCCCCTGATGAGCGATCGCCAGGCCAAAAATAGGGCGACCTTCAGCTCTTTCTTACCCATGGAAGGGCCCCGTCACCGCTCTTCTTCGGGAGGTACCAGAACCGGTAGGCAAGGACTCCGGCGCCTATGATGATGAGGAGCAGGAGGAGGTATCCCCCGGTCGAGTCCACGGGATCCACCCGGAGCGACATCTCGCGAACCACGGTGTGGGATCCGAGGTCATCGACGTAGCTGATGGTTGCGTTATACGCGTAGGTCCCGCCCTTTCCCCCATCGAGCAGGAAGACTGCCGGTGCGTCGTTGCCGGGCTTGATCTTCCCGATGAAGGACTGCTTCGTGCCGGTCATCGGGAGGTCGACCGTAGCTGCCACCTGTTTTACTTCTCCGGTGCCCGTGTTCTCGATCCGGAGAGTAAGGTCGAAGGGCTGGTTTTCAGCCACCCTCCGGGGGCTGGTATCCACCGAGACGAACCCGAGCTCGCCCATGCCCTTCAGCATGACATTGATGGAGGTCGCCTGGGTATGGGCGGTGCCGTCCATCGCCTTGTACTTGAGGAGCACCGGGACCTGGGCCAGGCCGGGGCTCGCCTCCTTGTCAGAGAGGAGGACTATATCGACGGTCTTCTGCCCGCCTGCACCGACCGGCCCCAGGTGATAGAGGTCCGTGTTCTTCGGGGCGATGCTCCCGCTCACGTTCCCGACCTGGACTGTCACGTCATCCGCAAGGAGCCTGCCATCGTTCCTCACCGTCAGCCCTACGGGGATCACCTCCCCGGGGTTCACGGTATCGGGGAGCGAGGACTGGAGGATCAGGACCTCCTGCTTCTGGATCCCGATGCCGGAATTGACATTCACGGGAATCGGGTACTGGACACTCGTCCCCTGGGGGATGCGGATCCAGACCTCGGGGAAATACATTCCATCATGGGACGGTGCCCTGATCAGGAAGGTGAGGGTGATGGACTGGCCGGGCCCGAGGGCACCGACCTGCTGGAAGTTCCCCTCGAGAACCTCGACCCCGTTCCCGTACAGGTACACGGACTCAACGAGGACCGTCATGTCCTTCGTGGTCGTCGTGGTCGTCGAACCCGAGACGCCCGTCTGGACCGTCGACTCGGTCGTGCTCGCGGTCGAGGCGGTATTTTCAAGGGTGATCCTGATGGTGCCCTGGTCCCCGGGGAGCAGGATGGAGGGGGTCACCTGGTAGTCGGTTATCGCCACCGTGGGATCCGTGGTGCCGGCCGCCACCCCCGCAGGGATGGCCGCGGGGAGCAGGAGGGCGAGGAGGAGGGCCAGCCCACCGAGGGCCATCCGCTTCGAAACCTGATGAACGTGCATGAAGATCTCTCTTTCTGTCTTATGCGGTTCGCCGTTTGACTATATAATTATTTCTTTTATGTATGATACACAAGTATTATAAATGATTATCATACATGACTACTACCAGAAAGGGCCCGACCCATGACCACAGGCAAGGATCTCGAGGACTTCGGCGTGATCAAAAGGCTCCTTCGGGATGAACCCCGGGGGATGACCGTCACCGAGCTTGCGAAGGCCCTGGGGAGGACAAAGAACACCGTCGGGAAGTACCTCGATATCCTCCATGCCTCGGGCCAGGTGGAGATGCGCAGCTTCGGCATGGCGAAGGTCTTCACCCTGACCCAGCGGGTCCCCCTGTCCCAGCTCTTCTCCCACACGCCCGAAATGGTCATGATCCTGGACCGGGATCACCGGGTCCTCCAGGTGAACGACCCTTTCCTCTCGCTCCTTTCCCTCCCGCGCGACGAGGTGGCGGGAAAGAACCTCGCCTACCTTGCGGTGGCCGACCCGGCCATCCATGACCTGGTACAGTCCCTCCTTGCCTCCCTCCAGAGGGGGGAGGCGGCAGATCTGGAGCTCACCGACGGGGCGAACCGGTACCTGAAGGCCAGGGTTATCCCGATCCTCTTCGAGGACGGGAACCAGGGGTCCACGGTGATCCTCACCGACGAGACCCCGATCCGGCTTGCCGAGAGGGCGCTCCGGGAGTCGGAGAAGAAGTATCGCGAGCTCGTGGAGAACGCGAACTCCATCATCCTGAAGATGGACCTCGCCGGGAATGTCACGTTCTTCAACGAGTATGCCGAGCGGTTCTTCGGCTTTGCCCGGGACGAGATCCTCGGGAAGAACGTCGTCGGGACCATCGTCCCGCCGGCCGAAAGCTCGGGCCGGGACCTGGAGCTCCTGATCTCGCGTATCCTTTCCCGGACCGGGGAGTACCGGACCAACGAGAACGAGAACATCACGAAGGACGGGCGGAGGGTCTGGGTCCACTGGTCCAACCAGGCGATCCATGACGACCAGGGGAACCCGATCGGGGTGCTCTCCGTCGGAAGCGACATCACCGAGCACCGGCGGCTCGACGAGCAGCTCCGGGCGAGCGAAAAAAGGTTCCGGGACCTCGCCGACCTCCTCCCCCAGCCCATCTTCGAGGCCGACGCCTCGGGCACCCTCCTCTTCGCGAACCGGCAGGCGTTTCTCACCTTCGGGTACCGGCCCGAGGAACTCCAGGGAAAGGTCCATGTCCTGGACATGCTCGCGCCCGAGGACCGGGACCGTGCGAAGGAGTCCATCGCGAGGATGCTCCGCGAGGGCAGGCACGGGAGGGAGGAGTACACCGCCCTCAGGAAAGGAGGGGAACGGTTCCCCATCGTGAACTACTCGGCCCCCATCCACGACGGTGACCGGATCTCGGGGTTCAGGGGGATAGCGATCGACCTCACGGCCCAGAAGGCAGTCGAGGCAGAGCTCCGGAGGGAGCGGGATTTCATCGACGCGACCCTCCACATCCTCGATGCCCTGGTCGTTGTCCTGGACCGGGAGGGAAGGATCGTCCGCTTCAACCATGCCTGCGAGGAGCTCTCGGGGTATTCAGAGCAGGAGGTGAAGGGACGGCCTCTCTGGGAGGTCTTCCTCCTCCCCGGGGAGCTGGCAACGGTCCGGACGGCCTTCGAATCCCTCATCTCAGGCGGAGGCCCGGTGCGTCTCAGCAACTCCTGGGTGACAAAGGACGGGGAGCCCCGGTCCATCGAGTGGTCGAGCACGGTTCTTAAGGATAACCAGGGCGTGGTTACCCACGTGATCGGCACCGGTATCGACAGGACCGATTACCGTCGGCTGGAGGAGGAACTCGTGAACTACCATGTGGTCGAAGGGTCGGAACCGAAGCAGACGCCGGGATCCTGATTCGTAACCTTCGGAAACGACCCCAATCCCTTTTGCCTTCCTGCGCCTTCTCTTAGGCTATGCCTGAAGAGATGAACCAGCCAGTGGCGAAGAGCGCATCGATGAACCAGCTCTTCGTCTTCGAGCAACCGGCGAGGAGGGTCGAACTCCTCGTCCGCATCCTCTACTGGATCCTGATCGGAATTGTCCTCTGGGTGTACGGGCTCATCGCCACCATCTGCCTTTTTATCCAGTGGTTTGTCATCCTGTTCCTCGGGCACCGGAACAAGGATCTCTCGGACTTCGCCCGGGGATACCTTGAGTATGCCGTCCACGTGATGCCCTACATGTACATCATGACCGATAAGCGGCCGGACATCCTCCCGGTAACGGTGCGGATCTACGAGGAAGGGCCGATCCCGGAGGGGAAGTAACGATCGGGCATATCCAACCGATTTCATTTTTGTGCATCCTGGCGGACGAGTCCCTGCCCCGGTTAAGGCATCCGCTGGACGGGAAGATCCGGACCGAAGGTTAAAAATTCGAGGCCGGGGCCGAGATTCGAACCCGGGTCGGGGGATCCACAGTCCCCTAGGATAACCAGCTACCCCACCCCGGCAAATATACCACCATCGTTTGCCCGTGAATCTGATAAAAATATCCCCCTCGCCCTAAGAACCGCGCCCGCCTCGCCCTGAGTACCGCGCCCGTCGCCCCTGTCTCCATAACCAGCTTGCCGATTAATGCGCAGGTTTATGATGAAAGGGATAATACTCTTCTCACTTCTCACCGGGGACAGGCGAATGGAGGACGGACGATGGCAGCACCCGCACCCGCATGCATCAGGACACCCATCGTCTGCGTCCTCGGCCATGTCGACCATGGCAAGACCTCCCTCCTCGACCGGATAAGGGGATCCTCGGTCGTGGACACCGAGGCGGGTGCCATCACCCAGCACATCGGGGCGACCCTCGTCCCCCTCGACGCCATCAGGAAGATGAGCGGGACCCTCGGGAAGCTCGACATCCAGGTCCCCGGCCTCCTCTTCATCGATACACCCGGCCACCATGCCTTCACCACCCTCAGGGCCCGGGGGGGTGCGCTCGCCGAACTGGCCATCCTCGTCGTGGACATCAACGAGGGGTTCCAGCCCCAGACCCTGGAGGCCCTCGATATCCTCCGGAACGAGCGGACCCCCTTCGTGGTCGCCGCGACGAAGATCGACCGGATCCATGGCTGGCGGGTGAACGAGAACGAGAGCTTCCTGGGGACGTTCGCGAAGCAGGGGGAGCGCTCCCGCACCATGCTCGAGAACAGGACCTACGAGATCGTGGGGAAGCTCTCGGAGCTCGGCTTCGCCTCGGAACGCTACGATCGGATCAGCGACTTCCGGCGGAACATCGCCATCGTCCCGGTCTCCTCGCATACCGGCGAGGGGATCGCCGACCTCCTCATGGTCCTCATCGGCCTCGCCCAGCGGTTCCTGAAGGAGGACCTCGCCTTCCGTGCCGACGGACCGGCCCGGGGAACGGTCCTCGAGGCAAAGGAGGAGCGGGGCCTCGGGATGACCCTCGACGTGATCCTGTACGACGGGACCCTCTCCGTGGGGGACGAGATCCTGCTCGCAAAGGCGGGCGGCGTCGTGGATACGAAGGTCAGGTCCCTCCTCTCGCCAAGACCCCTCCGGGAGATCCGGGTCGAGGAACGGTTCGACCGGGTGAGGTCGGTGGTCGCCGCCGCCGGGATAAAGGTTGCCGCCCCGGACCTCGAAGAGGTGGTGGCGGGATCGCCCCTCATGGCGGTGCGTTCGGACCGGGAGCAGGTGGAGGCGGCCATCAGGCACGAGATGGAGGACATCCGGGTGGTCCTCTCGAAGGAGGGAATCACCATCAAGGCCGACACCATCGGCGCCCTCGAGGCCCTGTCCAAGGAGCTCGAGGGGAAGTCCATCGGGATCCTGAGAGCCGGGGTCGGCCCGGTCTCCCGGCACGATATCGTCGAGGTGCAGACCATCACCGACCCCCTGAGCTCGGTCCTCCTCTCTTTCAATACCCCCATCCTCCCCGACGCACAGGAGCTCCTCAGGGACCCGGCCTTCTCGCACGTCAGGGTCTTTTCCGCCAAGGTCATCTACCAGCTCATCGACGATTACGTGGCGTGGCGGGATGCCGAGATCCGGAGAGAGGAGGCCCGGAAATTCGAGCAGGTGGTCCTCCCGGCGAGGATCCTGATCCTCCCGGACTGCGTCTTCCGGCAGAGCAACCCGGCGGTGGTCGGGATACGGGTCCTCCTGGGGAAGCTCCGGACCGACGTCGACCTCATCGACCGATCCGGGCGGCGTATCGGCCACGTGAAGACGATGCAGAGCCGGCAGGAGAACATCCGGGAGGCCGACGCAGGGATGGAGGTCGCCATCTCCATCGAGGGTGCGACGGTCGGCCGGCAGGTGAACGTGAATGACGAACTCCAGGTCGAGATCCCCGAACGGCACGTGAAGATCCTGGAGCACGAGATGCTTCCCCACCTCACCCCCTCGATGAGGGAGTGCCTGGGGGACTTCACGGCCATGATGCGGAAAGGCAACCCCTTCTGGGGGAAGTGAGGTTTCATCAGAAACCGAACTGGAGCAACCCGCCATCAGGCGGGGTGCGACCAGGGAGGTTTCATCAGAGGGAGGGTCCGAAGGACCCGACTTCGAGCGACGAAGTCGCGCAGAAACCGAACAGGAGCAACCCGCCATCAGGCGGGGTGCGACCAGGGAGGTTTCATCCGAAACCGGGTGCCGTGACGAAGTCGCGGGTAAATCGCCGAATCTCCCCGGCCTGCCCGGCAGCACTATGTTTAAGAACCCTCCGGGCCAATGATATTCTCACTCCGGAGGGGAAATACGAATGGTGGATTTCAAGCTGGTTCTCTCGGATACGAAGGACGGACGGGCCTACAACGTGAGTGTGAGCGGCGGTTCCGCGAACGCCTTCATCGGGAAGCGCATCGGTGACGAGGTGGATGGCGGGCCGGTGGGCCTCGGCGGCTATAAAATGAAGATCACCGGCGGGTCGGACCGGAACGGGAACCCGATGCGGAGAGACCTCCCCGGGATGGCGAGGAGGCGGCTCCTCCTTTCGGGCGGTGTCGGCTTCCACCCCCGGCTCGAGGGCGAGCGCCGGAGGAAGATGACCCGGGGGAACGAAATCACCCCGGACCTCGTCCAGATCAATGCCCTCGTGACCGGGTACGGCGAGAAGCCGCTCGGGGAGTATTTCAAGAAGGGCGAGGAAAAGCCCGCCGAGAAGGAAACCCCGGCACGGAAAGAGCGGCCCGCGAAGAAGAAGTAGATTCCCTTATCCCCTCAGGGTTTCTTTTTCTCATCCTTTCCGTCTTTTTCCTTCAGAACCTCGACCATGAGCCGGTCCTTGAGATCGGCAAAATCTACCCCGTACTTCCGGGCCAGGATCACCGCGGCCGCCGGGAGGCGCAGGTTCCCGTCGAAACCCTCCCGGATCACCCGGTTCACCTCGGCGACCACCTCTGCGGGAGGGACCCCCCGGGATGCGGCGATCCTCGCGACGAGGACCTGCGATGCCTCCTCGCTCTCGAAGATCCCCGAGTCGGGCCTGAAGCCCACCGGGACGGTGACCGCGGAGAGGTCGAGGAGCGGCCGGACCCATCCGTCGGCGACCTCGACGAGCCCTGCCGCCTTCGCCCGTTCCAGGAGCTGGTTCGCCTGGTCCCGGCTCATCCACTTCCGGTCGATGGTGAGGTAGAAGATGAACTCCGACCTCTGGAGCTTCTCTTTCCTCGTGTGCTTGAAGGGGGCGGCGACGGTGACCTGCAGGCTCACGGGCAGGCACCCTTGATCAGGGTCTTGAACTCGGCGGCGTCCATCGCACCCTGTTGCCCCTCCTTCACGACGATGCACTCCGACTGGGGGCCCTTGTCCTGTACCCGCATGAGGAAGATGTTCTCGCCGAGGGGGACCCGGCCCTTTGCCGCGAGGAGGATGTCATGGAGGATGAACCGGAAGTCGGCCATCTCGGTGACCGTCTCCTCGAAGGGCGGGAGGGAGTCCACCATCTCGAAGGACATCTTGTTCGTGGCGAGCTGCACGAGGATCTGCCGCTTCACGAGGTCGGTGCCCCGGCGGCTCGTCTGGTGGGTATCGTGGAGCCTCCGGATGCAGCCAAGGACCTCCGGGAAGGGTCGGTTCACGTCGAAGTCGAGGTCATAGGTGTTCGGGAACCGGTAGTAGATTCTGCGCATCAAGTAGGTATGAACACCCCGGAGGGTAAAAAAGGAATGGGTCGGGTTTATTCGGAGGGGGCGGCCTTCCCTTCCTCAAGGAGAACCGCGTGGGCCTTCGTTGATACGAAGGCCTCGCGTTCTCATTCAATAAGAACTGCGTTCACGACGCCGTCCTGGGCCGGCCGGGAGACCACCCGGGCCCTGCCGAGCTCGGTCTTGATGATGGCCCCCTTCGTGAGGATGTTCCGCCGCATGTAGTTCGGGTCTGCCCGGTTCTCGGCGACGGTCTCGATCTTCGCCTTCTTGGTCTCGCCTGTGGCGGGTATGGAGATATTCGCGAACTGCGTCTTCAAGGCCCGGACCTTCAGGTTCCCTCCCCTCGTCCGGATGATCCGGGTCCTCTCCTCGCCGAGGGTCGTGTCCGCGGGTGCCCTCCCGATCTCGAACCGCTTCTTCCGCCGGGAGATGCGGTACCGCTTCCCGCTCTCCCTCCGAACCGATCTTCCCTGCCAGAGTATGAAAATCACCCCTCTCCTTTCCGTAAATTTACGTCTGGGTTCATTAATATGGGGACGGGGATTATTAAACCCTTTGGTCAGGAGAGGATGGCATCGAGGAGCGGCCCGACGCCCTCGCCGGTCTTCAGGTTCGTCCGGAACACCGGCATCCGGGGGTTGTACCGGTGCATGTCCCGCTCCATCCGGTCCAGGTCGGCCCCAACAAGGGGGGCGAGGTCCACCTTATTAATCACGCCGATATGCCCGTCCCGGAAGATCATCGGGTGCTTGTTCACCACGTCGTCCCCCTCGGTCGAGGAGACGATGACGATCCTTTTTTCAGCCCCCAGCCGGAAGTCGGTCGGGCAGACCATGTTCCCCACGTTCTCGATGAAGAGGAGGTCGATTCGGTCCAGGGGCAGGTCCTCGATGGCATGCTCCACGAGGTGGGCATCCAGGTGGCACTCCTTCCCGGTGTTTGCGTTCACCGCGGGGATCCCGAGGGCCACGATGCGCCGGTAGTCGTCGTCCCCGTAGACATCACCGGCGATGGCCCCGGCCCGGAGCCCCCGTTTCGCAAGGAGGGGGACCATCCGCTCGATGAGGGCGGTCTTCCCCGACCCGATGGCACCCAGGAGATCGAAGGCCCGCACCCCGTGTTCCCTGAGATAGGCCGCGTTTGCGTCGGCGATGCGGTTATTGGCCCCGAATATGTCCTTCTCGATCTGGAGATCGATGTGGTGCATGGGGAACATATGGATCCTGAACCTGTTTATAGGTTCACCGTCAATATACCGGAGATGAAGCTTACGGGAGAACGGATCCTCTATCCCTGCTACTTCGACGCCTCCCTCACCCGGTCCTCCGGAAGGCGGGTCGCCGCCGGGCTCGCCGTGAAAGGCCCGACCCTCCAGGACCTGGAGCGGGCCTTGAAGAAGGAGCGTCTCCATTTCCGCGCCGAGGAAAAGCCCCACCCCGCCCAGTGGCACAAGCGGGAGGGGAGGCTCATCGTCACCTGGAAGGGCCCGAAGGAGGAGCTCCTGAGGCGCGTGGCAAAGAGCCTCGAACCGAAACGGTGATCTCATGTACGACCTCCACACCCATTCCACCCTCTCGGACGGCGATATGCTCCCGATCGAGCTCGTCCGGCGTGCCGGGGTCCTCGGGTACCGGACCCTTGCCATCACCGACCACGTGGACCCGGGGAACCTCTCCCAGGTCCTCGCCGCCCTGGCACCCCTGAAGGAGCTTGCCGCTGCTTACGGGGTGAACCTCCTCGCCGGCGTCGAGATCACCCACGTACCCCCCTCCCACATTCAGCTCCTCGCACGGAGGGCAAGGGACGAGGGCGCCGATATCGTGGTCGTCCATGGTGAAACCGTCGTGGAACCGGTGGCTCCGGGGACGAACCTGGCCGCCTGCACCTGCTCCGACGTGGATCTTCTCGCCCATCCCGGCCTCCTCTCCCCGGGGGTCGCCCGGGAGGCGGCAGGGAGGGGCATCGCCCTCGAGATCACCGCGAGGCCCGGCCACAACCGGACGAACGGCCATGTTGCCCTCGAGGCCCGGGCGGCAGAGTGCACACTCGTGGTGGACTCGGATGCCCACGGGCCCGGGGATCTCCTCGACATGGGAGCGCGGGAGGCGGTGGCGCGCGGGGCCGGGCTCACGATCCCGGAGACGGAGGCTGCACTAGGTTTAAATATCGAGAAATGGCTCTCTCACCGGAGAGTATTTAACTATTAACCGCAATCCTTATATATTGAAAAGTGCCATATATATAAGTAACCTAAACACAGGTAAAAGTCCGAGGTTGGATTTGAGGAGTTTAGGCAGCGTTCTACATCGTTCAGGGAAACGTTTGTTGATCATCCAGGGTGACGCCTCAAAACTCCCGCGTTTGTACAGCGACGTGGTGGACAGACGCCTCCGGGCGGTCGGCAAGGTCGTCGACATCTTTGGAAACATCGAGAAACCCTATGCAGCGGTGCTCTGCGGCCGCGAGTGCGGAACAGAAGTTGGAGAGAAGGTATTCGGGAAGTAGGTGACGGACCCATGCAGGAGACAGAGAAGGTAAAGATCCTCCAGACGGAGAGGGAGGCATTAAAAAAGCGCTCAAAGGAGATCTCCAAGGAGCGTGAACGGACCGGCCAGGACTATGCAGAGGTGGTCTGCCCGGAGTGCGGCGGGCGTCAGCTGGTCCATGACTACGAGCGGGCCGAGCTCGTCTGCCAGAATTGCGGCCTCGTTATCGACGAGGATTTCATCGACCGGGGCCCCGAGTGGCGGGCCTTTGACAATGACCAGCGGATCAAGAGGTCCCGGGTGGGGGCGCCGATGACCTTCACCATCCATGACAAGGGCCTCTCGACCATGATCGACTGGCGGAACCGGGATTCGTACGGCAGGGCGATCTCTTCCAAGAACCGGGCCCAGCTCTACCGCCTCCGCAAGTGGCAGCGGCGGATCCGCGTGAGCAATGCGACGGAACGCAACCTGGCCTTCGCCCTCTCCGAGCTCGACCGGATGGCCTCAGCGCT
>DATKKN010000038.1:0-22513 GCA_035542895.1 Methanomicrobiales archaeon
ACGAAGAAGGAGGAGTTCGAGAAGATCAAGGCCTCCAAGTTCGGCTACATCATCATGAAGGCCGACGCCATGATCGGGGCCCGGCGCGAGTTCCTCGACCCCATCGAGATGGCCGACTACAACGGGAACCTGATCAAGGTCCTCGCCTGCACCGGCGCCTTCCGCAAGCTCCAGATGGAGCTCGACAAGGTCATCGACCAGGTGAAGATGGGCAAGAAGGGCGATGCCCTGGCCCTCCCGAAGGTCGCCGTCTCCTCCGATTCCGCCGTGAAGGGCGAGTTCACGAACCCCTATGCCCTCGCGAAGGCCCGGGCTGCCTACGAGATCGCGCAGGCGGTCGCCGGCGTGAACGTCAAGGGATGCTTCATGACGAAGGAGTACGTCGATTACGTCCCAATCGTCACGTCGGCCCACGAGATGATGCGCATGGCCGCGAACCTCTGCGACCAGGCCCGCGAGCTCGAGAAGGGCATGGACGCGGTCATCCGGAAGCCCCACAAGAAAGACGGCGTCATCGTCTCAAAGACGAAGCTCATCTCGAAGCCCGAGTAAATCTCATATTTCTCTTTTTTTCGCGAAATCAGGGCCGGTTCAACGATTTAACCCGCTTTGCGTTCCCGGTACATCCTCGCTAAGTCCTCCGGGAGCGTGAGGATCACCGGTTCGAGGTGAAGGCGTTCCATGAAGGAGGAGTCGCTCATCGAGAGCTGGTTGGGGTTGATGCGGGCGATCAGGGAACAGAAGGCGTTGAACCCGCGATCCGGCCCTTCCCGGTCGAAGAAGAGCGAGAAATTGAAGGCCTGGGTGCCGAGCTGCTCGTAAAAGGCGATGAACCCGAGGAGGTCCCGGGCCAGGTCGCCGAGGACCTCCCCGAGCCGGGAAAGGCGGGAGACGGGGAGAATCCCCCTTATCTCCTTCTCGCCGAGGGGAACGGCATGGGCGAGCCAGAGGATGTCCCCGTCGATGAGCACCCGGCCGGCCTTCCGTTCCGCCTTCCTGAGGTCGTCGGCGTACCGGCGGCCGTGTTTCTTCAGGTACGCCCTGCTCCCTTCGAGGTACCGGGCCGCAAGCGGGGACGGCTCCCGGTCGACGAGCCCCTGGAGGTGGGGGTGGGCGAGGCTCGCACCCGCCGAGGGAAGGAAGTTCCAGTTGACGGACGGGTACCCGTCATGGCCCCGGAGCGACTCGGCGAGGCCGGTAATGGCATCGACGAGCTGGCCCGTCGTGAACGACGAGACCTGGTGGTCCCGGGAGATGACCGTCACGGTGTGCCACTCGGCAAAGGGGTAGAGGTTCGGGAAGGTGACGCTCTCGCCGATGAGGATCCGGCGGCCGTCGGCAAAGGTCGGGGTCACCGAGAGAAGGTTTTCGTCGCAGAAGGGGCAGCCGTCGGCAGGGAACCCCACCGTGCAGGACCGGTCGATGCCCCGCTTGATCCGCTCCGAGCTGATCCTGCAGCTGAGGCCGGTGAGGGTCTCCCGGCGGAGGTGAAGCCTGCCCTTCCCTGTCTCGACGACCCGCCCGGTGAATACCTTCACAAGAGAACGATGGTCGGGAGCCTATAAGAAACCAGCGGAATTCCGGCGAGAAAAAGGGAGGTTGGTGTTCCGGCCTCAGACGACGTACTTGCCGAGGAGCCGGATGGAGTTGGTCATGTCCGGCCCGAGCGGGGAGCCGAAGATGATCTGGGTGACGCCGGCCTTCTTCAGGTCCTCGCACTTCTGTTTCACCATCTCGGGGGTGCCGGCGATGGTGAAGGCGTCGATCTCCTTGTCACTGACAAGCTCGCCGACGGTCTTGAAGTCGAACTTGCCGAGGGCTGCCTTGATCTTGGCCACGTTGTCCAGGTTGAGGCCGTGGCGGGTGAGGAGCTCGGGCGGTGAACCGGCGGCGATGAAGGCCGCGACGATCTTCGCGGCGTTCCGGGCCTTCTTCACGTCACGGTCGATGGACATGGCGGTGTAGGCACCGATATCAAAGCCCTTCTTTCCGACGGCGTCGGTGGCCTTCTTGATGATGGGAATGGCGACCTGGAAGTCCTTCGGGTTCGACGCGTTGATGAGCGCACCGTCGCCGACCTTGCCGGCGAGCTCGAGGACCTTCGGGCCCTGGGCGCCGATGTAGACCTTGACCCCCTTCTTCTTGTCCGGGAGGTTCACACCGGTGAGCTTCGCGCCCTGGTACTTGAAGAACTGCATCTCGGGGGTCTTGACCTCCTCGCCTGCGCAGAGCTTCCGGATGATCTTGATGGCCTCCTCGAGCCTGGCCACCGGCTTCTCGCCCTGGATGCCGATCTTCGGCAGGGTGGAGAGGTCACCGGGGCCGATCCCGAGGACCGCACGCCCGTCGGAGATCTCGTCGAGGGTGCAGATGAAGGACGCCATGGCCGCGGGGGTGTCGGTGAAGGAGTTCATGATGCCCGGACCCATTTGGAGGGTCGTGGTCTCCTTCGCGATCATGGCAAGGGTGGGGTAGCAGTGCCGGTTGTTGTAGTGGTTGGTGATCCATGCAAAGTCAATGTCCTTGTTCTCGGCAAGCTTGCAGAACTTGACGACATTCTTGACATTGACGTTTCCGGGGACAAATTCTATTCCGTAAGACAAGGCTTTCACCTCAGCACAGTATACCGGCACGAGAGATAATATATATTATGATTTTGTGCTGGTACCCGGGGAACCCCGACGGAACGGGCCGTTTCGGGAGATCAACCGGGAAACAAGGGGCCCGCGAGGGGTTCCAGGTACGGGGAAGGGTCACCTGCGGGAAACGGGGCCGGCCACGTGGGCCTGGGTGCAGAACCGGGGGCCTGTTCCGCCGGAAACACGGGCGCCCGGGCCTCCACAAACCATATACACCGGGAGGTCAGATCTATGGAAGAGGAACAATTCAGCCCGTTATCTCCGAAACAGGAGCGTGCGGGATCGTTTCCTCCTCCGGGACCATTGCATGCGGGTACTTGCCATCGGGCTGGGCGGCGCAGGGGCGAGGATCGTCGACACCCTCTACGGCCAGGACCTGCAGGGAAGCATCCACTGCATGGCCGCCCTTGCCGTGGATTTTGACGTGGAGACCCTTTCCCGCCTGAAATACCTCCCGTCGGGTGTCCGGATTCTCTTCCCGCCCATCGACCCGACCACCCCCTACGACGTGGGAACCACCATCGACATCGAGCAGGTGATGACCCAGGTCCAGCAGGTCGACACCATCGAGATCGACTCCATCCTCCTTTTTGCAGGCCTCGGCGGGAGCATGGTGGATGCCGCCCCCCTCATCATCCCCGAGCTCCGCAAGTCCTTCATCGAGCCGATCTTCGCCGTTGTCACCCTCCCCTGCGGCGGCGAGGGGAAGAAGCGCCTGGCAAAGGCGGCCGACGACATCGAGCGGCTCAAACCCCTCGTTGACGCCGTGATCCTCTTTGACAATGACACCTGGTACCGCAAAATCAAGAACGAGCTTGACATCACCGACGAGAAGGTGGCAAAGAAGGAGATACCGAAACGGCTCGCGAAGAAGATCCTCTCCCAGCCCCTGAACCGGAAGGAGTACGTTTATGGCCTCCTCAATACCCGCATCGGCCGGCAGATGGGGCTCATCCTCCATGCCGGCGAGTTCTCAGAGGCCGGGGTCGAGGTGGGGGAGGTGGTTCTCGACGCAGGGGAGGTTCTCAACACCCTGGTCGGGATGGGCCTCGTCGCAATCGGGTACGCCGCCGAGAGCCTCCCGAAGGGATACCTGAATTTCCTGAACCGGTGGAGGCCGGCGAGCTACTTCATCCAGAACTCGCAGCACAAGGCCTCCCGGATCGTTTCCCTCGCGAAGAAGGCCATCTACGAGGAGGTCTCCGTGCCCTGCGACCTGACGAGCGCCGACAAAGCCCTGGTGCTCATCGCCGGGCCGTCCCAGGAGCTCTCGATGCGGGGGTTCCAGACGGTGAGGAAATGGGTCGACCGGTCCATCGCCGGCCTCGAAATGCGTTCCGGGGATTACCCGATCCCGAACACCGGGCATGTCGGGATCATCGTCATGCTCTCCGGGATGCACAATATCCCGCGCCTCGATGAACTCGCCCAGATCCGGGAGGAGTACAGGGTGGAAATGGAGCAGGAGAAACCGAGAAGCGAGGAGGAGCTCACGGGCTCCGCCGTGGCGCCCGTGAGCCTCCCGGTGGACGAGATCGGGGCCGGAGATGCTCCCGCGGCAGTCGCAGGGGCCGCCGGGCTGAAGGACCGGATGATCACCATCCCGGGCTCGAGGAAGTCCCCGAAGGCCGGGAGATCGGCCCCCCTTTTCGAGGGGCTGAACATGTCCATCGGGAAGGTCCGTGGTGGCGGGGAAACCCAGGGGAAGGAGGGGGGGGTCCCTACCGATATCACCAGGAAAACCGTCGTGAAGGGCGGCCAGGCCCCGAAGGACACCGTATTCGGCCTGAAGGACATCAGGGTCGAGCGCGGCCGGGGGAAGGTCACCGAGATATCCCCCTCGGTCGGGGTACCGCGGGCGATGCGGCCGAAGGAGGATGCCCTCTCTGCCCGGGATGTCCGGCCCGCCTCCGGGGACCGGGCAAAGGATGCCCTCTTCACCTCGAAGGATCTCCAGGTAAAGGGGAAGGGTGCCCGGCCGGCCGATACCACGCTCTTGTCCCCCGGGAAGGGGAAGGTGCCGGCCGCGGGGCAGCCCCGCGAGCTCGAACCGGGGCGGAGGGGGATCGCGAGGATCGAGGGCCCGTCCGTCGTGAAGACCGAGGGGAAGCCCGAGAAGAAGCCAAAGGGCCGCGGCAAGAAGGACGACGAGGGGATCGGCTGGATCCACTAGGTCTCTTCCGGCCCTGCCTTTGTTCCTCTCCCTGCCTGTTTTTTCCCGGGTTCTTTTATCGGGATTTCCCTTCCCTCGCGCTCCCGGGAAAAGGGGTAGTTACCTGATGAGGATCCGGGGGGACTGACCGACCATGCCGATGGTGATCTCCGTTTCGGCGAAGGATGGTTCTGCATCGCCTACCATGCCGGTAACCCTGACCTTGTAACTGCCCGGCGGCTGGTCGCTCACGTCAAGGAGATAGGTGCCGGAGGTGTCAGCCTTTCCCGCCGACGTGGCGGCCTTGTAGAAATAGGCATCCGAATTGGCGGCTGCCATCGTGATCTCCTCCATGATGAAGTCGTTGTTTCCATTGTACGCGATATTCCACTCAAGGTTGGCGATCTTCCCCTTCTCCTCGGGGTTAGTCTGCCTGAGGTTCATGATCGTGAGCGTCAGGCTTCCCAGCCCGCCCTCCTTCCCTTCGGTGACGGAGGTGAGATAGGTATCCGGAATCTTGAGCGTACTCTTGCCATCATCAAAAATCACGCGAGAGGTGTCCCCAAGGACCTTGATGTTTCCGCTCTCCTTCACCTTCAGGACGAAGGACACGGTCCATTCCTCGTTCACATGGATGGTCCCGAGGTCGAAGTCCAGCTTCTGATCCGCCTTCCAGTCTGCGGCCGAGTCCAGGGTGTACGAGGCCCTGGGGGCAGGGGGAACAAAGTAGGTGGACTCGCCGGGTTTGGGCACGTACTCGAAGACATCCTGCCCAGGCTCCGGCTTGTTGTTCACCTTGACGGTCTGGAAGTCGAGGTTCATCCTGGTGTTCACCCCCGCGGCCTGTTTGAGATCCCCTGCAATCGCTTTGTAGACATCCGCGAGGCCATCTCCGTTCACCCTTATGAAGGCCTTTCCCCCGGTCTGGGTCGCCAGAAGCTTGAGGGTCTCCTCTCCTCCGGCGGAAATGTCCTCCCCATACCCGATGGTGTAGATGCGGATTCCCTTCTCCTTCGCATAATCGGCCATGCTCTGGGACGCAAGGCCGGTAAAGGGAATGTAGCCCGTCGCAAGGTCGCCATAGGCATTTGGATCGCCGTTGATCAAACCAGCTGTGCCGCGGGCAAGGGGATCACCGAACCTGTTATAGTCCCCGTCGGACATCAGGACGAGGGCTCTTACGGCATTCTGTCTCCCCTTTTCCTGCACTTCGGTGATGCCTTTATAGAGGGCATAGCGCATGGGAGTATAGCCGCCGGGCACAAGCCCCGAGATTGCCTTTTTAATCTCGCTCGCCTTCGACGAGAGGCCCAGGTCCAGGACGGCCCAGTCACCATAGGTCTTGCCATCGCTCTTGTAGCGAATGCTGGCATAGGTCGCATCGTCGCTGGAATCGCCATCCTTGCCACAGTTGCTATCATCCTTGGCCCGTACCTGATAGTTGGCTCCGAATGAGAGGAGACCCATCCGGTCATCCCCCTCCAGCTCGAACTTGTCGACGAACGAGGTCGCAGCGTCCATTTCCACGACCATCCGGTCGGGGTAATCCGTGAGCATCGATCCCGAGCGATCGTTGAGCAGGAGGACGTCGACCGGTTTCGGCTTGAGGGCATAACCGTCCCCCCTGAGCCCGATGGTGACCTTCACCTCCTCGCCTGTCTCGACGGTCAACGGATCTACGGATGTGGAGACACTGAGATAGGGGTAGTTCTTATAGCTCAGGTCCAGGTCCCGGGTGACACCAGACCACACGGCCCTCACCTTCGCGGTCCCTTCGGCATTGGTATTCTTGGGATCCATGGTAAAGTGACCGGGATAGAAGTCAAGGGCAGCAAGGCCATTCTCATCGGTGACAGAGCTGATCTGGGTTCCCCAGGTGCTCGTTTTCTGGGAACCACTCTCGATGACCGGCGCTCTGTCCTCGACAAAGGCACCCACATCCACGAACTGGATGCTGAAGGAGACCGTCTGGCCTCTGACCGGGTTACCGGCATCATCGATGACCTTCGCCGTAACCCGTGAGACCATGTCCTTGTTCACGTCAAGGCTGGCCATGCTCTGCGGACTTGCCGTGAGGAGCATGTCCGTCGGGTCATCGCTCGCGAACCGGAGGACCCGGGTCACCGCCACCATCGGGTTTTTCACGGCCGTCGCGGTGACGGTATACTTACCCGCTGAGTTCTTGGGTCCGTAGGTGACCGTCACCCCACCCCTGTTGTTGGAGGTGGTAACCATGCTCTCGCCGGCGTTCGTGGAGATGGCGAGATCCTGCTGGGCAGAGGGGTTCCCGTACAGGTCCTCGAGCTGGTATTCGAGTATGAAATGGGAACCATCAGTGCTGAGGGTGGGGGGGTTGCCCTCGGGTTTCACGGTCAGGGTGATGGAGGCGGGTTTCCCATCGGGAATACCCTCGATATAAACGAGGGTCGGCGGGAGCGGTTTGGGAGGGTCGATGGCCACGAAGTTGGGGCCGGGCCTCGTATCGAGGACATAATCCGTTGCGGCGGTGCCGGCATCATCGAGGGGGACCCATACCTGCTTCACCTTGTTCTTTTTCCCGTCCAGGAATCCGCTGGCCCCGCCCGGTGTAGCCGTGAAGCCGACCTGTTCCATTTCCTTTAGGCTGTTCACCGGGTTCCCATGCTTATCAAGGATCCTCACCGATATCGTCGTGGAGTCCCCCAGGGTTGCGGCCCCGGGGTAGAGGTTCACCTCCTGGGCGGCAGGGCCTGCGGTTATATTCTGGGCATAGGTCCGGGTAACGGGCGGGGTGTCCGGATCCTTCACGGTCACCGTCGCCGTCACCATGGCAATGCCGCTCCGGGTCGTGGGGAGGAAGGCGGAATCGAACATGCCGTTTCCTCCCGTCTGACCGCTGACGGTCGCGAGGCTCCAGGGCTGAGGGACCTCGAGGTTGACATCTGCACCCCGGACGGGTTTCCCGGATTCGTTGGTTACCGCGACCGTGATCACCGCGGAATCCGATCCGTCTGCCACCATCCACGGGTTCGAGCTCGTCACCGTTACCTTCACCGGGACGAGGGCAGATGCCGTTCCGACTGCAAGAAGGGAAAGTACAAGAAGGAGATAGAGACCCCTCATACGCCACACCACCGGGGGGTTATTTTTTATTATTCTATATAGGCTTTCCTATATGAGAATACCTGATTTACCGAAAGATAGAATTTTAAATTGTTTAAATGCCGCCAAATCGTGCCTAAACTGGGATAATTCGCTCTCGGGTCAAGAAAAAATATTGAAATTTCCTCTTCTATCCGTTGAGAGCGAATCAATGGATGACAATCTCCGGGTTCGGCGGGATTCCCGGGATGATGAACTGGGTGATGGCAAAGGAACTCGAGGCATCGGTTACATAGCCGGTGACCTTTGCCTTATAGGTCCCCGGGGCGAGGTCCGAGATGCTCATGGCATAGGTGTCCGAAGTGTCGTCCTTTGAGGCATAGATCGTTCCCTTGTAGGAATATGCCTCAGAGTTCACGGGGGCGACTTCGATCTCTTCGGTGATCTGCGAATCCTTCCCGTCATAGCTGATCTCCCAGGCGAGGTCTGCCTGGTCACGGTTGCTGGCATCATTCGTACGGACGAGGTTCCGGATCTCGAGCTTCGGCACGCCGAGTCCCTTGTCCTTCCCCGTCGGGAGGGCGGTGATGTAGGTGTCGGGCACGGGCACGTATCCGGTGTTGTCATCGAAGTTGACCCGGGAGTTGCCCGAGTTCACGATCTTGATATTCCCGTCCTTCAGGACCTTCATGGTGAAATTCACGACGAACTCCTGGTTCACCTTGATGGTCCCGAGCTGTACGTTCAGCCTGCCGGCCGCCCAATCAGCGGTGTTGTCCAACTGGTACGCAGGCCCGATGGTGGACGGGGGAGTCACCCAGGTGGATTTCCCGGGTATGAAGGTGTACTGGAGCACGGAGGAACCCGGCTTGACGACGGCGCTGTTCACCTCGACCCCGGAGAAGTCCATGGCGAGATTGGTGTTCACCCCGGCGGTATCCTTGAGGGCCCCCGCGATCTGGGTGTAGAAGCTCGTGAGATCGTCCCCGGTCAGGGCATAGAAGTACTTGCCGCCGGTGGAGGTTGCGAGCTGCTCGAGGGTCGTCCTGCCCCCATCGGATATGTCGGCCCCGTACCCGATGGTGTAGATCCGGATGTTATTGGCCTTCGCGTATGCCGCCATGTTCTGGGTGGAGAGGCCCCCGAACGATACGTAGTTCTTATCGAGTCCGTCGTAATCCGAGGGGCCTTTCGAGCCCGGCGAGCCGCGGGCGAGGGGGTCGCCGTAGTAGTTATAGTCCCCGTCTGAGAGCACCACGAGGGACTTCACCGCGTCAGGCCTCCCGTTCTTCTTCAGCTCGTTGATGGCCTGGTAGAGGGCGTACCTCATGGGTGTATAACCCCCCGGAACGAGCCCCTTCACCGCCGTGGTGATGTCCGACTGCTTCGAAGAGAGGGACAGGTCCTTCGTCGCATAGTCGCTGTAGGTCTTCCCGTCCTCGACATAGTTGGCCTTCCCGTAGGCCGCATCATCGCTCGAATCGTCGTCCTTACCGCAGTTGTTGTTCCCGCTGGCGCTCACCTGGGAATTGTCCCCGAAGGAGAACTGTCCCAGCCTGTCGTTCTTGTAATCGAACTTGGTGGCGAAGATCTTTGCTGAATTCATCACCTGGACCATCTTGTCGGGATAATCATCGATCATCGATCCCGACCGGTCGGTGACCATGAACACATCGACGGGCCTCGGCTGGAGCGCATAACCATCACCCCTCACCCGGATGGTGACATCCGCGGTCTTGCCCGTTTCAAGGGTGCTCGGTTCCACCGAGGTATACACGCTCAGGTACGGGAAGTTCTTGTACGAGAGATCGATGTCATGGGCGATGCCCGACCAGCTGGCCCGGATCCTCGCGGTACCCTCGGCGAGGGGGCTGAAGGCGGCATTCTTGGTATCGGTAACAAATGCCCCGGGGTAGAAGTTCGCGGTTGCGAGCCCGTCGGCGTCCGTGACCACGGTAACCGGGTCGTTCAGCCTGGAGGTCGGCTTCTTGTCGCCCTGGATGGCAGGTCCCTGGGTCTGGGTATATGACCCCACGTTCACCGATACGATGCTGTAGGAGACGGTCTGGCCCGCGACCGGGTTCCCGTTCGCATCAATGACCTTTGCCGTCAGCCATGCCACCATGTCCTTCTTCACGTCCAGGGAGGCCATGGTCTGCGGGTTTGCAGTGAGGAGCATGTTCGTGGGCTTGCCCGAGAGGAACTGGACGGTCTGGACCGCCGATACCTTGGGATTATCCAGCGCCTGGGCGGTGATGATGTACCTCCCGGCCTGGTTCTTCGGGCCATAGGTGATGGTCACCATGCCCTCGCTGTTCGAGACGATCACCCTGCTCTCTCCGCTGCTTGCGTAGACCGAGAGGTTCCTGCCGGTCGAGGGGTTCCCGTACTTGTCCTCGAGCTGGTAGTTGATGGTGAAACTCGAGCCCCCGGTGGTGAGGGTCGGGGGCCTTCCCCCCGGATCGACGTCCTGGGTGATGGAGGCGGGGACCAGGTCGGCAATTCCCTGGATGGTGATGAGGGTCGGGGGAAGAGGGGTCGGGGGGGCGATGACGATGAAGTTGTCCCCCGGGTGGGTGTTCATGGCGAAGTCCACATCGGCGTAGCCGTTGTCATCGAGGGGGACGGCGACGCTCTTCACCTTCACGGTACCATAGTTGCCCCAGTGCCATCCGTACCCGGGCCCGGATGTGTCCACCAGAAACCCATTATCCCCCCCGTTTGTGGTGGCGAATGAGACGGTTGTCTTAGTTTTAGTCGAGGTGACCGGGTTCCCGTACTGGTCGGTGACGAGAACGGTGAGGCCGGTGACCGCCCCCACGGAAGCGGTGCCCGGGTTGGAGTTCACGGCCTTCGCGGGGATGTCCGCGACAATGTACTGGGTGTACGTCTGGATCACGGGAGCCGATGCGGCGACGGTGGCCGTTCCCGGGACGGTCACGGTCGCCTTGATGACCGCAGAACCGCTCACCGTCGAGGGAAGGAAACCGGTAACGAACTGCCCGCCGTCAGTGGTCACGCCGGCGGTGTCCCTCAGGGACCAGGGCGGGGGGACCTCGAGCTGAATGGTTGCCCCCCCGATGGCCTTTTTCGTGCCATCGGTGACCATGAGGGTGATGACCGCGGAATCGGCATTGTCGGCGGTGATATAGGGATTGGAGCTGGTCACCACCACGTTCACCGGGTTGAGGGCAGAGGCGGTGCCTGCTCCGAGGAGGAGAATTGCCAGGACCAGTACGAGACACCTCACCTCAGTTCCTCCATCCCGATGATAACATTTCCATGTCATTGTATATTAATATATGTATTCGTAAATACCCGTAAAATGGTTTCTGATTATTAAATAATTATTTAAATCGTTCATATGAATATCTTAAATCCTTTACAACCGTATATTTACACCAGAAAAGTTTAATTAAATAATTTAATTTAAAATTGCCCGGTTTTTTCTCGGATAATACTCATCTTTTCCACTCCTCCAGGCATACGATGGCCTGCTCCCACCCGGTTACGGGACAAGAGGGAAAACAAAGAAGCCGCAAATAAGGGTGAAGAAGATTTACTGGATCCTGATCTGGGGGTTCTTGGGATCCTCGGGAATATTGAGCGTGGTGACGTCCCAGGAATCGCTTGCGTCGGAGACATGCCCGAGGACCTTTACCTTGTACCTTCCTGGCTGGAGATTCGAGATGACCAGGTTGTAGTCAACCGTATCCACGGCCCTGGCCGTGTAGATGGTATCTTTGTCTGTGAATGCATCACAGCAAATGGGGGACACCGAGATCCGCTGCTCGATCTCGTTATCCCTCCCCTTCACATCATACTGGACGTGCCATTTCAGCATGGCAATATTCCTGTCCGAGTCCGGGTTCGTCCTCGCCGGGTCCGCGAAGGTAACCTTGAAGTTGATGCCCTCGGGACCCCTGTCGGTGCCGGGCGGTATGGCAGTGAGGAAGGTATCCGGGATGGTCACTCCTCCCTCCGTCCCAAGGAAGGTGACCTTCGAGCTCTTGGAGCTGAGCACCTGGATATTTCCTTCCTTCTTGGGTATGAGAGTGAAGTTCACCCTCCATACCTGGTTGATCTTGATGGTGCCCGGGGAGAAGGTGAGCTGGTTCATGGTCCAGTTGTTGGTGTCGTCCCTCGGGGGTTGCTTCTGGTCGACCGGCCGGATCTCCTGGGTCGACAGGCCTGGCATGAACATGTAGTCGAACACGGTGTTCCCCGGCACCTTCTCTGGAATCCCGGGGTAATCCTTGTTCACCTCGACGTTATCGAAATTGAGGTCGACATGGGTGTTGATGGACGCCTCTTCCCGGAGTGCCCCGGCGATGTCTATGTAGATCTGCTTGAGGTCAAGGCCCGAGTTCGCCACGTACGCCTTCCCGCCGGTCTCGTCGGCATAAGCCTGGAGCTCCGCCACGTTCGGCCTGTCGCTCGGGTCCGAACCTACGAGGGCGATGGTGAAGATCTTGATGTTGTTGTCCTTTGCCCAGGTGATGACGCTCCCTGTTCCCAGGGTCCCGAGTTCGGGATAGGCCGTGATGGGGATGACCGTGCTGATACCCCGGGGGTCACCACCGGTATTATACTTGCCATCGGTCAGGAGGACGATTGCCCGCACCGACCCGGTCCGCTTGCCTGCTATCACCTCGGGATCGTTGATGATCTGCTTAATCGACTGGTAAATAGCCGGGCGCATGGGGGTCCCCCCGGCCGGGACCACGGACTTGATGGCATTCGTTATCTGGGGCTTGTCATAGGTGAGCGGGGACTCGATATAGACACCGGTCAGGGGACCCCCATTATAGTTCTTGCCAAGAGCCCCGTGGCCCGGGTAAAGGGCATTCACCGCGATCTTGTCATCGGTGTAGTCCCGGTAGCCCACGTTATCCTTGCATTTCCCTCCCTCCACGCAGTCGTAATCCCGCCCCGCCCGCCATGCGTCCTTGGAGAGGCTCGCATCCCTTGTCGCGTCCCCGGTCGGGAAGAGTACAGCGTATCCATACAGGGGGTCACCGAAGCTCACGAGGCCGATCCGGTCCTGGCCGGCGGTCATCCCCACGAAGGCCACCGCCGCGTTCATGGCGTCCACCATCCGGTCGTTCGGCGACTCTTCGACGAGGATATTGCTTGCACTCACGGTCTCGTTGATGAGCATGGTGGCCGAACGGTCGGTGAGAAGGATCACGTCGATGGGCTTCGGCTGGAGGGCCCAGCCGTCACCGACGAGCCGGACCGAGACATCCACCGCCCCGCCGAGCTGCACGGTCTTCGGGATGACATCCGTGTATACTGAGAGGAAGGGATAATTCTTGTAGCTCAGGCTGATGTCCCGGATCACATCGCCGTTCGGCCCCGCCCAGGTCGCATTGATGATCGCCGCACCCTGGGAGTTTTCATTGAACCCGGGTTCCGTGTACTTTGGGAAGGACCCGGGGTAGAAGTAGAGGATGGCCTGTCCGTCCTCGTTCGTCAGGACGGGAATGGGAGCCCCGATTACTGCGGTCATTACCCCATTGCTCTCGATCTCCGGGTCCCCGACCTTCGTGAAGGTTGCGAAATCCACGTTCTTGATCTTGAAGGTAACGGTCTGCCCCCTCACCGGGTTCCCCTTCTCATCGATGACCTTCGCGATGACGCTCGCCACCATGTTCTGGTTCACTTCGCGGCTCGCCATGGTCTGGGGACTGGCCGTGAGGATCATATCCTTAGGGTCGCCGCTCGCGAACTGGATGGTCTGGGTGATCTTGACCGTCTTGTTCTGCACGGCAGTGGCGGTGATGTAATAGTAGCCGGCGGTCGACTTCGGGCCGTAAATGACGGTTGCCCGCCCCTCCATGTTGGTGATGAAGATCCTGTCCTCGCCCGCGCTCGTGGTGATCAGGATATCCTGGCCGGTGGACGGGTTCCCCCACTGGTCATAGAGATAGTAGTCGATGGTGGCAACCGATTTATCATTGGTCATGACAAATGGCGGGTTCCCGGGGGGGCTCACCGACTGGACGATGGAAAACGGCTGGCTGTCCCCGACCCCATTGATGCAGATGAGGGACATGCCGATGGGAGGCGGCGGGGCAAGGGTGACGTAGTTGTTCCCCGTCGCCGTGTTCAGCGTGTACGGTATGGTCGCATACCCGGTGTCGTTGAGGAGAGCCGACCCGGTCTTCACGAGGATCCGGTCCTCGTCAGGAAATCCGCCGGAGCCGGAGTCGGTGGTGGCGAAGCCTACCGCATTGGGCAGGCGCCTGCTGGTCACCGGGTTTCCGTACTTGTCTGCGACAGAGACCGTGATATTCTGGGTGGAGCCAACGGTGGCGGCGCCCGGGTACGCATACCTCGCCACAAACGGCGTCGTGGCGTCGATATCCTGGGTGAGGGTTGCCGTCAGGGGGTCTGTAACCCCCGGGACCGTGGCGGTTACCGTGACCTTCGGGGACCCGCTCTTCGTGGCGGGGAAGAGCTGCGCATAGCCCGTCCCATCAGCGCCGGTCATCGTGGACGAGTAGATCAGGCTCCAGGGGCTGTCGATGGTGAAGGCGAGGCCCGCGCCCTCGATGGGTTTACCGGCCATATCGGTCACATGGACGGTGAACACCGCGACCGAAGATCCATCGGCTATAACCCAGTCCTTGTTGCTCGAAAACTCAAGGTTCACCGGGTTCGGGGATGCGGCGGCGGCCAGGGCAGGGGCTGCACAGAGGAGCAGGAAAAGTATTAGGTATTGCCACCTCATTGCCACGCCACACCACACATTGGAGATATGTTCATGTATTAGTATATAAGGATTCCTATATCCCTTCATTATCAAATATGATTAAAAAATATTAATTGGTGGTATCGGGCCTCAATTGCGAATTGATAAGCATAAGTGCTTAATGGAGAAAGGTACGAGAGTTTATAAGTAATCGCTCATGGCCCCATTACCCATCCCTTTCTGGTAAAAAAGGACCCTCGCACCGTTTTCCCATGACAGAATGGGTCCTCCGACGTGAGAGGGCAGGGGCGGCGCTGCTGGGGTAACGATGAATCGTTTCCGCGGACGCGCCGTATCGAGCGAAAACAGGCATGTTTTGAACAGGGAACGGCAACATTGTATTTGCGCGCCCATCCCGTCAAGCCCTGGAGGGGCTTACAGGGTATCCTGCATCCTGGAGAACGGGATATTCCCTGCGCCGATCTCGGTCCGGATATGGAAGCCGTCCTCCACCCCGTGCCCGACCATATTCATCCCGCTATAAGAGACAATGGAGATATGGTGTGGAGAATGGGCGAGGTTGAATATCTGGTTCCCCATACCGACCGGCGGGCTGAAACCCCACCGGCCCATCTGGGATAAAAGTTCCGTAACCCGGCCCATGGCAGGGACGGGCACCTCCCGGACGTTTGCAAGGGCCACCCCTACCCCGCTCGCAACGACGCTCCCGATGGAAGTGAGGCCTGCGGAGATGAAGAGCTGGAGCGGATCGATGGTGCTTCCCCGGTATCCGATGAGGTCCAGGAAGCCCCTGACCGCACCGCTCTCGAAGGAGACCCTGCCCCCGTACGCCATGAGGACCGGAATGCCCGCCCGCTGGAGCACGCCGTCGATGGTGATGCTGCACAGGGAGAGGATCCCTACCTGGCCTTCGGGAACCCTCGGATCCCGGTCCAGGATCCTGCAGGAGGGGAAGAACCCGTACCCTGCCTGGGAGACCTTCTCGAAGGACCGGACGACCCCTTCGGCCTCCTCCTCGGGAACGCAGGAGAGGTTGTAGGCGACTTCCCCGGTCCCGGTCGCGGGATCGAAGGTGCTCCGGAAGGCGAGCCGCTCGAGCTTGGAGATGATGAACCCGATACGGTCCCCGACGAGGGCGCTCTCGGTCTCGGCGGTCCCCTCCTTGGTGAGGACCCTCCCGGTATTCCCAACTTTTCTCGTGAAGCCCATCTCGTCCAGGTAGCGGAGGTAGTACTGGACCGCCCGGTCGGTGAGAACAAAGCCCCTTTTCGCGAGGATCTCCGAGAGCCTCTTTGCCCCCATGGGCTCCCGGTGCTCCTTCAGGATCCTGAGGATCTCGAGGTACTTCCGCTCGCTGGGACCGAGCTTCATCTGGCCTTCACCACGCCGCTGCTGTCCTGGTACCGCCCGTTGTAGAGATCGGTTCCGCCCATGACCTGGTGGAGGATCATCTGCACCACCCGGTCGGACGGAGAGAGCACAATATCATCGGCCCCCAGGTTCGCGAGGCAGAGGGTGAGCTGCCCCCGGAAGCCGGGATCCACGAAGCCGCCCCCGATGAGGAGCCCCCGGCGGGCGTACGAGGACCGGCACCTGAGGGTCGCGGCGAGGTCTGCGGGGAGTTCCACCCACTCGAGGCTCGGGACAAGTGTGCATGCGCCCCGCGCCAGGATCTGGTGCCCGGTCACCCGGAGGTCGTAGGAAGCGGGCTGCTGGGAGGCATCGTCGTAGGGGCGTATCACGAGCCCGCCACCCCCCTCAAGCCTCCGGCGGAATTCAGGGGCTGAAAGAATCATCCTGTTACGTACTGTGAGGGTGGTCAATTTCAACGTTTGGATGAGACCCGGCACCGAAGGTGCCGGGGCTGTCCAGGGGGGTTGGGGCCCCTCTGGACGTAATCCCGGGTCCCGCAGGGAGACCAGCCTTCGAAGGTGCCGGGGCTGTCCAGGGGTGTTGGGGCCCCTCTGGACGAGCTCTCCCGCTGGCTGCACGGGAACGGTTAAGAGGAGAGGGAAGAAACCGGGAACCGGACCCATGGGGTAGAGGATATCCTCTTGGGCTTCGGATTCCTGCTCGGGGAGAAGAGACCCAAGGACGCGGGTTCGATTCCCGCTGGGTCCGTCCGGAAAAGGGTGCAACCTGGGCCGGGGGGCCCGGAACAGATCAACTGATCTTGATCTTCGGCGTTCCCTCGGCCTTCTGGATGGCGAACTGGGTGATCCCGGCGTCCTCCCCTGCATCCGGGGCTGAAGCCCTGACCCGCACGAACCAGGTGCCCGACGGCAGCGCCGAGACGTCCATGGTCACCGCATCCTTGGTCGTGGACCAGGGCACGTACTTGGTGAGCCGGTGGCTCCATTCGGTGGTGCCATCGAGGAGGACGTCGACGTCCTCGCGCACCAGGGGCTCCTCGCCGGTGTAGGTAAGGTTCCACCCGATGTCCACGGAGTCGGTAACGGTCCCGGTATCGGTCCGCTGCACGTCCTTCACCCAGATCCCGATCCCCTCTGGGCCTGCCGAGGAGTTGTCCGGGCGGGCAGTGATGTACGTGTCCGGGAGCGGGAGCTCCGACCCGTCGTTGAACTTGATGGTGGAGTTTGAGTCGAGGATCTTGATGTTCCCGTCCCTCTTGACCTTCATCGAGAAGTTCGCTTCCCAGACGCCCCCGATGAAGATGGTTCCCACGTCGAAGTGGAGGTTCTGGTCCGACCAGTCCGCTGTCTGGTCATAGAACCGGTTCACGATGACGGGCTGGGACAGGTTGTAGCTGAACTCGTGGGTAGAGACAAAGGGTGCGGGCGGGGGAGTACAGACATACTGGAGCGCATCGAGGCCGGGGATGAGCGCCCCGTTTACCTCGATGTTTTTGAAGGCGAGATCCATGGTGGTGCCAACGCCGGCCTCGGTATGGAGCTCGCCCGCGATTGAGGTATAGATGCTGTTCAGGTCGAGGCCGGAGTTCGCGATGTACGCCTTCCCCCCGGTCTCATCAGCATAGGCCTGGAGCTGGTCCTTATAGGGCTCAGACCCGAGGGCGATGGTGAAGATCTTGATCTTGTTGTTCTTTGCCCAGGTGATGACACTCCCGGATCCTGTTTCGGGATACCAGTCTGCGCCGGATCCGCCCCGGGGGTCACCGCCCGTGTTCCAGGCCCCGTCTGTGAGGAGGACTATGGCCTTCACCGAGTCGTCCCGCTTGTGGGCGAGGATCTCGGGGTCGTTGATGATCTGCCTCACCGCTTCGTAGATGCCGCGGCGCATGGGCGTGCCCCCGTTCGGGACCATCTGGCTGATGATGTTCTTCACCGCCGACTTATCGTAGGCCAGCCCGAGGTCGACTGTCGCCATGGCCGATCCATAGTACTTCCCGTCTGCTCCGTGGCCCGGGTAGTGGGTGGTGACATAGTTGATATCGTCGGTGTAATAGGAGACCCCGCTCCCGTGAGAGAGCGTGTAATCCCTGCCGGCGCGCCACCGGTAACCATACATGTGCTGATTGGTGGTGGAGTTCCCGGAATCGAAGAGGACCGCCCAGCCGCTCGTCCCGGAGAGGTCCCCGAAGGAGACGAGGCCAATCCGGTCCGTGTTGTTCATCTGGTCGACAAAGATCTTCCCGGCATCAATGGCATGCACCATCCGGTCATCGGGTGATTCCGAAATGATCCTGTCAGGATTCGTCGAGGTATCGAGGGTCTCGTTGAAGAGCATGGATCCCGAGCGGTCCGTGAGGAGCACGACGTCGATTGGGGCCTGCTGGAGTGCCCACCCGTCCCCTTTGAGCCGGATGGTGATGTTCACCGAATCGTTCACGATGAGGGTTCTCGGCTCGGCATAGGCATCCACCGAGAGGAAGGGGTAGTTCTTGTACTGGAGCTCGATGGTGTGGGTGATGTCCCTCCAGGTCGCCTGTATGATGGCGCTCCCCTCCGCGGTATAGCTGTACTTCGGGTCATTCCGGTCCTTGCTGAAGGCTCCGGGCCGGAAAGTGATCTCGGCATTCCCGTCCGCATTCGTCGGCGAGACGATCTCCATCCGGGGAATGTCGGTCGAGTTGTACTCGTTCTCGATGGAGGGGAGAGTGGTCTGGTTATAAGCGCCGACATTGTAGGACCAGATGGTGAAGCTCACCAGCTCGCCATCCACGGGGTTCCCCTTCGCGTCGATGACCTTTGCAAAAAGGGTCGAGGTGATGGAAGGCTTCACGTCCCGGGAGGGCATCGTCTGGGGGCTCGCCGTGAGAAGCATGGTCGTCGGGTCCGCGGCGATGAACTCCACGGTCTGGGTTGTGGTGACGCTCGTGTTGTCCACCGCGGTCGCGGTGAGGGTGTAGAGCCCGGCCGCATCTTTCTGGTAATAATATGCGATGACCCCGTTGCTGTTCGTGAAGAGGGTGGTTTCCTCGCCTGGGATACTCGTGGTGATCCGGATCCCGCGGTTCCCGGAGGGATTCCCGAACTGGTCAACCAGGGTGTACACGACCCTGAACCTGCTCCCGTCGGTCTTTGTGTAGGGGTACGGGTACCCGCCCGGCGAGATGGCCTCGCTGATGGCATAGGGAGCACCGTCGTTCACCCCCGTGATGGTTATCAGCCTGTGGAAGATGGGCGCAGGCGGCTGGATATCCACGTAGTTCGAGCCAGACTTGGTGATGTAGCAGGTGACTTCGGCGATGCCTTCGGAGTTCACCGGTACGGTGAGCAGCTTCACAAAGGATGCCCCGTCCCAGAACCCGGAATCACCGGACCCGGATGCGGTGAACTGGACCGTTTCCACGACGTTCCGGTTATCCACAGGGTTCAAGGAGGCATCGGCCACCTTAACGTCAATCGTTGTCGTGCTCCCCACCGATACGTTCTGGTCGTACGTGAGAGCCGCCGTTGCCGGGGTACTGTGATCGATATTCTGGACATAGACCTGCTCAATGGACTTGAGCTCTCCGCCCTCGACGATGGAGGCGTTCACGGTGATGGCCGCCGCCCCGCTCATCGTCGTCGGCTGGAAGGTGGTCATGACCGTGCCAAAGCCGTCCGTCACCCCGTTCGCCGGCGACATGGCCCAGGGGGCGCTCACCCTGAAGGTCACCGTCGCGGACGGGATGGGGGTTCCGGAAATGTCATAGACAGTCACAGTGATGGGAGACGAATCCGCCCCGTTTGCGACCATCCAGTTCTTGCCGGTGATGGTCATATGATCGGGGGCGGCCCCTGCCTGGGCCACCGCTGAGAGCGTGCATATGAGGATAATCAGGAATGCAGTGATGAATAACCTCATCTCACCCACCTCATCAGGTGCATAGTATTAAACATTATACTATTTAATGATTCCTAATAGTTGATAACTGTCTAAAGTTGTTTTCTAGTTAAAATGGCTATGATAATAAGTTATTACGGCTTTTTAACCTCTTTTTTACATCTTTAAATATTGGGATATTTAGATATTATGAACGATGTTAAAAATGTTCCGTCGGGACCGGGAACGGTTACCGGTCGGCCAGGACGGCCCGGAAATGTATCTGCCGGGCCGGGCCATGGGGACCCATGGCCGGGTCAGACCCAGTGGACGGGCGAGATGTGGCCGAGGAGCATGCCTTCGACGAGCACAGGCATGAGCTGGCGTCCGACTTCGATCGCCTTCTCGAGCCGCCAGCTCCGCTCGGCATGGATGGTGATGATCGGGTCGCCCTGTTTCACTTTCGTACCTTTCTTGGCATGGATGAGGAGCCCCGCACCCCGGTCATGGGGGGCCCCGGCCGCCCGTGCCATGGTGATGAGCGAGCGGTTGTTCAGCTCGACGACGTAACCCTCCAGGGGCGCATGGACCACGAAACGGTGCTCGCCGGGAATAATATCCTGTGACCTCACCGCCGGGTTCCCCCCCTGGATCTCGATGATCTGCCTGAGCTTCTCGAGGGCCTTCCCTCCCGAGAGGATCTCCCCTGCCACCGCATATCCCTGGCCCCGGGCAGCCTTTCCGGCCATCTCGAGGGCGATCCCCGCGAGGCCGAGGCTCTTCTGGATGAGGGACCCGGGCGCCTGGGCACCCTCGAGCACCGCTAGGGCCTCGTTCACCTCCAGGTTCGGGCCGATGGCATGCCCGACGAGGGATTCGCCATAGGTGAGGGCGCACTCCACATGGATATTGAGCCTCTCGCCGAGCTCCATGAACTGGGAGGCAAGCTTTCTCCCTTCCTGCACCGTGGGGACCTTGGTGCCGGCCCCCACCGGGATGTCGATGACCACGAGATCCGCCCCCACCGCCGACTTCTTTGCCATCACCGAGGCGAGCATCTGGCCGGTGGCATCGATACGGAAGGGGTACTCCACCATGATGAACCGGTCGTCGGCAGGGGCGATGTTCGTCGCCCCTCCCCAGACGATGGTCCCCCCGACCTTCTCGGTCATGCGCTTCACCTCCTCCGACGAGAACTCCACGGGCGCGAGGACCTCCATGAGGTCCGCCGTCCCGCCGGCCCCGGTGATCGCCCGGGAGCTGGTCTTCGGGATCCGGAGGCCGCTTGCGGCGATGATGGGGACCACGAGGAGGGAGATCTTGTTCCCGGGGACGCCGCCGATGGAGTGCTTGTCGACGATGGGATGGGTCGAGAACTGGATCCGGTCGCCGGTCTCGACCATCGAGCGGGTGAGGGCCTCCACCTCGTTCATGTCAAGGCCGTGGATATAGGAGGAGGTGACGAGAGCGGTCATCTCGACCGGGGAGAGGTTCTCGGCGACGGTGTCCTTCACGATGGCGAGGATCTCGTCCTTGGTCAGGCGCTCGCCGTCCATCTTCTTCTTGATGAAGTCGATGGAGGCTGGCCGCTCGGTCTCCCTGACGTCGGCGGTCGCCCCCTCCGGAAACCCGAGGCGCCCGTTCGTCTTCTGGTACACCCCGATGGTCCCCGGCGGGAGGACCGAGGTGGTGATGTTCACCAGGGTCGAGACCGATTCGCCGTTCGCATCGTTCAGGACCCTGACCCGGTCGCCCTCGAGCACCCCAATGGCCCAGGCATCGGTATGGTGGAGGAGCACTCCCTGTGCCCCGATATCCATGCGTTTCACGATGAGTTTCATCGGGTGACCCCTACCGGATCCTTTGGATGCATCAGCTTAAAGAAACTTGGTGGCCTGCCCCCGTTCGAAGGGCACCCAGGTCAGGGATATGAAACCATGGTGACAGGATCCCCGGCGTTACGATGGGCCGCAGGGTCGAATCGGGTCCAGGCACGGCGAAGGTGCGGATGCCTGACGCTGGAGAAGGATATCCGGGAAAAAAAAGGTTGGGTTTCGTTTAGCGCCTGCGCAGGACGAGCAGTGCAACCGCTCCGAGGCCAACGAGAGCAACCAGTGCGCCGAACCCGGGTGCCGGAGTGGCAGTGGGGGTGGCAGCGGTGGTAACTGTGGTTGGGGGCTGGGTGGGCGGTGCGGTCGTCACGGCAGAGGTCGCGGTCGCGGTGGGCACGGGCGTGGTGGGCTGGCCTTCAAGGACATTGAAGGTCGTGGTGGTGCTCTGGGAGGGCTCGACGGACTCGGCCTTGACGAGGTACTCGTCGGGCTTGAAGGTCGAGGCATCGACATCGAAGGACCACGTGTTGTAGGTGTCGCCCTTCTGCACGGTCACCGAGCCGGATGCGCCGCTGAACTCGCCGGTCTGGGTCTTCTCCGTCGGCTGGAAGGACGAGGAGGTCACGGTCACGAGGATCGTGTCACCCTCGGCGAGGTTCGTGGTGCCGGTGATCTTGAAGGTGTCGCCGACGTACTTGTCACCGATGGTGTCGATACGGATCCAGGGCTCCTCGATCATGAAGGAGAGCTTGGTGTAGGTATCGTCAACATTCGGTGAGTTGAGCAGGTCGACGAGCGCCGTCGCGGCGTCGGATGCCTGCAGGCCAGACAGGACGACAGTCGGTGCTCCGCCGGTCCATGT
>DATKKN010000039.1:0-5104 GCA_035542895.1 Methanomicrobiales archaeon
ATCGGCGGGGCACTCATCAACTGGGTCCTTTACTTCCTCCTGACCCGGTGGGCGGGGGTATTCTGGCTCCTCGCAAACCTCGTCGCCATCCTCGTCGCCTTTGCCTGGAACTACCTGGTGAACCGGAACCTGACCTGGAGAAGGGGCCCGACTCCGGTGCCCATGTCCTGAATGCAGCAAGGACCGGAACGCATAAATGGGGTAAAATGGAGAGTAAATAAAGGACCGGGGGTTGGTTCTACGCCTGTAGTCATCCATGTAAGGAAAGAGGCCCGCAATGGTGGATGGATCCGGTACGGGGGGCACCTCGCTTGAAACGGGCGCTCATCACGGGAATCACGGGCCAGGACGGGGCGTACCTGGCCCGGTTCCTCCTCGACAAGGGATACCGGGTATACGGCATCTACCGGCGGCTCTCGACCCCCAACTTCTGGCGCCTCCAGTACCTGGACGTCTTCGACCGGGTGCGGCTCATCCCTGCCGACCTCGTGGACGCCGGCTCCATCATCGAGGCCCTGCGCACCGCCCGCCCGGACGAGGTCTATCACCTTGCGGCCCAGTCCTTCGTCGGGGCATCCTTCGAGGAGCCCATCAGCACCGGCGAGATGACCGGCCTCGGGGTGACCCGGATCCTCGAGGCCATCAGGCAGATCGACCCAGATACCAGGTTCTACCAGGCCTCGACCTCGGAGCTCTACGGCGACAGCGGGAAGACCGCCCCCCTCACCGAGGAGAGCCCCTTCACCCCGTCCAGCCCCTATGCCGCGGCCAAGCTCTACGGGTACTGGATCACCCGCATCTACCGCGAGGGATACAAGATCTTCGCCTGCAACGGTATCCTCTTCAACCACGAGAGCCCCCTCCGGGGCCTGGAGTTCGTGACCCGGAAGATCTCGAACGCCGTGGCAAAGATCGAGCTCGGGCTCCAGAAGAAGATCCACATCGGCAACCTGGACGCGAAAAGGGACTGGGGCTATGCCCCCGACTATGTGGAGTCCATGTGGCTCATGCTCCAGCAGGAGGAGCCCGGCGACTACGTTGTCGCGACGAACGAGTCCCACTCGGTCGCCGAGTTCGCGGAAAAGGCCTTTGCCGTGGCGGGACTCGACTGGGAGGACCACGTGAAGGTGGACAAGCGGTTCCTCCGCCCCCTCGATGTCCGGTTCCTCCAGGGGGACTATGCGAAGGCAGAGGAGCGGTTCGGCTGGAGGCCCCGGGTCGGCTTCGACAAGCTCGTTACTCTCATGGTGAGGGAGGACATGGACCGGTGGCGCCGGTGGCAGAACGGGGAGCGGTTCCCCTGGGATGCAGTGAACTACCCCGGCGAGGACCGGATCCTCTCCCGCTACCAGCGGATCGACCGGTGAAGGCATGGAGGAGATCTGCGCCCCGGACGGGAGGACGCTCGCATGGGTGGTGCGTGCAGACTTCTCGCCCCCTGGGTTCCACTTCGTCGGAGGACCGGAGCACCCTCTCCAGCTCGGGGTAAACACCTATCTGAAGGGCGAGGAGGTCCGGGCACATGTCCACATCCCGAGAGATGTGGTTATCCGGGAGGTGGAGGAGGTGGTGCACGTGGACCGGGGAGAGATCTCCGTGGATCTCTTTGACACGTCGGGAAACAGGGTGAGGACCCTGGAGCTCTCCTCCGGGGATACCATCCTCTTCGTGGCAGGCGGGCATGGGATCCGTATCCTCGGGGACACGAGGATCATCGAGGTGAAGCAGGGCCCGTATTCGGGGAAGGTCCATGACAAGAGATTCATCTGAAGGGTCGCCGAAGGCGCCGGCCTCCCGTAACCGTGAGATGATCCCGGTCTGCGTGCCCCTCCTCGGGAGAAAGGAACTCGAGTACGTGACCGACTGCGTGAGGTCCAACTGGATCTCCTCGAAGGGCAGGTACGTGGACGAGTTCGAGAAGGGATTCGCCCGGTACTGCGGGGTCACCGACGGGATCGCGACCACGAACGGGACCGCGGCCCTCCACCTGGCCCTCGCGGCCCTCGGCGTGAAGAAGGGGGACGAGGTGATCCTCCCCGCTTTTACCATGATGTCCACCGCTTTTGCGGTCCTCTACTGCGGCGCGACCCCGGTCCTCGTCGATGCCGAGCCGGGCACCTGGAACATGGATGCGACGGCAGTCGGGGAGAAGGTCACGGACCGGACGAGGGTGATCCTTCCCGTCCACATCTACGGCCATCCCTGTGACATGGAACCCATCCTCGAAATCGCGGAGGACCATGACCTCCGGGTGGTGGAGGACGCGGCAGAGGCCCATGGGGCACTCTGCCGGGGGAGGAAGGCCGGTGGGATAGGGGACTGCGGCTGCTTCTCCTTCTATGCGAACAAGATCATAACCACCGGCGAGGGGGGGATGGTCGTCACGGGCGACCCGGGGATCGCCGAAAGGGCACGGTCCCTGAAGGACCTCGCCTTCCAGAAGGACCGCCGGTTCCTTCACACCGAGCTCGGGTTCAACTACCGGATGACGAACATAGAGGCGGCCATAGGCCTCGCCCAGCTGGACCGGATCGACGAGTTCGTGGAGATGCGAAGGGCCCACGCAGCGCTCTACAACAGGCTCCTGAAGGGTGTCCCCGGAATCCAGTTCCCGGTGGAGCGCTCCTGGGCGAGGAACGTGTACTGGATGTATTCCATCGTCGTCACCAATGAGTTCGGCATGAGCCGGGAAACCCTCATGGATGGTCTTGCGACCCGGGGGATCGAGACGAGGACCTTCTTTGTCCCGGTCCACGAACAGCCGGTCTGCACGGGGATGGGCCTCTTCGCCGGCGAGCACTACCCCGTGGCCGAGGATATCGGGCGCAGGGGGCTCTACCTCCCCTCGGGCTCGGGGCTCACGAACGACGAGATTGCGTACGTATGCACGGCCATCCGCGAGATTCAGGAGTCACGAGGGTGAAGGGTCTGCCCGGGATCATTCGCGGGCGAAAGGGATTCAAGCTGTGAGGACCGATGATAAGAGGAGCATCATGGACCTGACCTTTGCGATAGGCCTCATCCTCATCACGGTGGCCCTCGGGGCCTCGGGCGAGCTGCTCTTCAAGAGTGGCGTAGGGCAGGTGACCAACCTCGACTTTTCGAGCCTCCAGGGGGTCATCTCCTCGGTCCTTGCCATCCTCTCGAACCCCGTCATCCTCGCTGGTTTCATCTGCTATGGGATCGGGGCGATCTGCTGGATCTTCGTTCTCTCCCGGCTGGACCTGAGCTACGCCTACCCGATGTATGCCCTCATGTATGCCATCATTCCCATTGCGGCCATGGTCTTCCTGAAGGAGCACATCCCTGCGGGGAGGTGGGTTGGGATCGCGCTCATCGTGATCGGCGTGATCGTCGTCTTCAAGGCCGGGAACGGTGCATAGGCGATGGCCGTGGAGGCTGCGGGGACTCCTTCGGGGCAGGAAGGCGGCCTCGTTTCAGTGATCCTTGCGACCTACAACGAGAAGGATATCCTCCCGGAGATGATCCGCAAGATCCACGTGTACGTAAGGAATCCCGTGGAGATCATCATCGTCGACGATGATTCCCCGGACCGGACCTGGGAGATCGCCGAAAGCCTTGGTGACCCGTCGGTACATGTCATCCGGAGAATCAGGGCAAAGGGGCTTGCCTCGGCCCTCCTGCGGGGCATTCTCGAGTCCCGGGGAGACATCATCTGCTGGTGGGATGCCGACATGCTGATGTGCCCGGAGCTCGTTCCCGACATGATCCGGATTCTCGGGGACTGCGACATCGTCATCGGCTCCCGGTACGCTCCCGGCGGGAAGGATGCGCGGGGCCGGGCGAGGGCCCTCACGAGCCGGGCCCTGAACAGGCTTGCGCAGGCGGTCCTCGACCATGGGATCCGGGACTTTGACAGCGGCTTCATCGTGATGAGGCGGAGGGTGTTCGACCGGGTCCTCCCCATCCCCTTCGGGTTCGGGGAGTACTTTATGGAGTTCATGTACACCGCGGCGAGGCGGGGCCTCTCCATCCGGGAGTATCCCTATGTCCTCACCGAGAGGACCCTCGGGACCTCCAAGGGCTCGCCGGATCCGCTCCGGTTCCTCGTGACCGGGGTGCGCTACGGGGTCCGGATCTTCGTCGCCCGGTTCCGGGCCGGCGGGTGAGGATCATGGGGGACAGGCTGGAAAAAGCAGGTGATACCATGAAACCGGGGGTATTCGACCGGGCCTATGCGGCGGCCTATGACACCATCTACCGGGAGAAGGACTACGACGCAGAGGTGGCGCTTATCGAGCGGATCTTCCTCGAGCACAGCCAGCGGCCCGTCCGCTCGGTCCTGGACCTGGGGTGCGGGACCGGGGGCCACAGCCTGAGGCTCGCCTCCCGTGGCTTCGACGTGGCCGGGGTGGACCTCTCCCCCCACATGCTCGGGGAGGCGAAGGCAAAGGCCATCGGCGCGAAGGGAAGGCTCTCCTATTACCTGGCCGACATCAGGGACGTCCGCCTGGATCGGGCCTTCGACGCGGCCATCATGATGTTCGCGGTGCTCGGATACCAGCGCGAGAACGCCGACGTGCACCGGGCACTGTCCTCGGCACGGCGGCACCTGCGCCCCGGGGGGCTCCTCGTCGCCGACGTCTGGTACGGGCCGGCGGTCCTCAGGGAGAGGCCCACGGAGCGTATCCGGGTCATCACGTCGCCCCGGGGAAAGGTAATCCGGTCCTCCTCCGGCGAGCTCGACACCTCCCGGCACCTCTGCCACGTCCATTTCCACCTCTGGGACCTGGAGGGGGACCGGCTTACCGCCGAGACCGAGGAGGACCACGCGATGCGGTACTTCTTCCCGAAGGAGCTTCCCCTTTTCCTCGAGTCCGCCGGCTTCTCCCTGGTCAGGCTCGGGGCCTTCCCGGACTTCGACCGTGACCCGGACGAGTCAACCTGGAACGCCCTGTTCGTCGCCCGGGCGGTATGAGGCCCCGGGCCGCGGGGCCTGCGAGAGGGAGTCACTCCCTCCCGTACTCATCGTCGAACCTGACGATGTCATCCTCGCCCAGGTAATCCCCGCTCTGGACCTCGATGACCTCGAGGGGAACCTTCCCCGGGTTCCCGAGCCGGTGCCGGACGCCCGCACGAACGA
>DATKKN010000040.1:0-3917 GCA_035542895.1 Methanomicrobiales archaeon
GTCCTGGGGAGGACGTCGGTGAACCGGAGGAGGTAGAGGAGCACGAGGGCCGGCGAGCGGGACAGGCCGGTGATGCAGTCGACGAGGACCCTGCGCCCGGCGGCGAGGTGCCGGTGGATGAACTCGATGGCCGGGCGGATGCAGCGGGTGTTCACGTGGCCCGCGAGCCTGGCATCCTCGAAGCAGAGGAAGAGCTCGGTCCCGTCGGGAGTGGCGATGGCGTCCCGGTCGGCGAGCCGGTGACTTGCGACGTACCGCCGGTGAAGCCCCGCCTCGGCATGGACCACCGCCCAGCCGGGCCTCCCCCTGACCATGGCGCTCTCGCCGACGCTCCCGATGAACAGGTTCGGGAAGATCTCCTCCATGGTACCCCGCCAGTATGTATGTATTTATGTATGTATTTACCATGGGACATGAACCTTCTGCCCGGGCCCCCGGCCCATTCCCCTGCACCGGAAAGGGAGAGCCGCACACACGTTAAGAGAAAATGGTCCGGTACTCCCCCTATCTCCCGAAGTATTCCGACACCTTCCGGAGGTTCTCCCTTATCGGAAGCCCCTGGGGGCACTTCTCCTCGCACTCGCCGCAATCCTGGCAGCAGGAGGCGTACGACGGGACCCCGTCGAAGAACCCGCCGAGGAACATGGTGTACTGCTGGGTCACGGACTCCTTTGCATCGTACATGTGGGCCTGGTTGTAGAGCTCGAAGCACTCGGGGACGCTCACCCCGTGGGGACAGGGCTGGCAGTACTTGCAGCCGGTGCAGGGGATGGCCATCCGCTTCCTGAGCTCCCCCCTGACCCGGTCGTAGACCCTGAGTTCCTTCTTCGTGAGGGATTCCGGGAAGCCGGTCTCAGCGTACGAGAGGTTCTGTACCACCTGGTCGAAGGTTGACATTCCCGAGAGGACGACCGTGACCTCGGGATGGTTCCAGACCCAGCGGAGTGCCCATTCCGCGGGCGTGCGCCTCACCGGGGCCTTCTCCCAGATCTCCCCGATCCCCGGGACTTCCCGGGCGAGGAGCCCGCCCCGGATCGGCTCCATGACCACGACCCCGAGGCCCTTCTTCGCCGCGTACTTGAGTCCCTTCGTCCCCGCCTGGTAGTCCTCGTCCATGAAGTTGTACTGGATCTGGGCAAAGGTCCAGTCATATGCCTTCACGATCTCCCTGAAGACCTTGGTCGTATCATGGAAGGAGAAGCCGGCGTACCCAATCCTCCCGTCGGCAAGGGCATCGTCGAGGAACTCGAGGACCCCCAGCGTGGTAAGCCTCTCCCAGAAAGGGGCGACGAGGCCATGGACCAGGTAGAAATCGATATGGTCCGTCCGGAGCTTCGCGAGCTGCTCGCCGAGGTACCGGTCCATGTCCGCCCGGGAGGTGATGAGCCAGCTCGGGAGCTTTGTCGCAAGGTACACCTGCTCCCGGTAACCGTCCAGGAGAGCCGCCCCGACAGCCGGTTCGCTCTCGCCATTGTGGTACGGGTAGGCGGTATCGACGTAGTTCACACCGTGATCGACCGCGTACCGGATCATCCGGGTCGCCTCCGGAACGTCGACGTGACCGTCGGGGAGAACCGGGAGGCGCATGGCCCCGAACCCGAGGATGGAGAGTCCGGGGTCGGCCTTCTGCATCTTCCTGTAGAGCATCACAATCGCCTCTTGTGTCAGATGGATGTGAAACCCTATTTCTCATAAACCTGGACCTGGATGGATCCTGACCTCCACATTCCCGGCTCCTGTTTTCCCTTACCATCGGCATCTTCTTTATACTCTGGAAATACCTCTATTGAGGTCGATCACATGGATTTCAAAGGCAGCCAGTCCGAGAAGAACCTGCTCGCGGCATTCGCCGGCGAGTCCCAGGCGAGGACCCGGTACAGCTTCTTTGCGAGCGTCGCGCGGAAGGAAGGATACGAACAGATCTCGGGGATTTTCCAGGAGACCTCGGACAACGAGCGGGAGCATGCGCAGCTCTTCTTCAACCACCTGAAGGGGGGGATGGTGGAGATCACCGCCTCCTACCCGGCTGGGATCACCGGGACGACTGCCGCGAACCTGAAGGCCGCCGCCGAAGGGGAGAAGTTCGAGTGGGGAACCCTCTATCCCGGCTTCGGGGACGTCGCGGAAAAGGAGGGATTCCCCGATGTGGCCAACACCTTCAGGCAGGTGGCGAAAGTTGAGGCGTACCACGAGCGGCGCTACCTCAAGCTCCTGGCAAACGTCGAGAAGGGGACGGTCTTCAGGCGCGGCGCTCCCATCAAGTGGAAGTGCCGGAACTGCGGGTATGTCCACGAAGCGGGCGAGGTACCCCTGAAATGCCCCGTCTGCGCCCACCCGAGGGCGTACTTCGAGGCCTGGTGCGAGAACTACTGATACCCGATCCTACCTTTTCTGCATCATGAACCGGCGTGACCCGGAGGATCTGCCCGATGCCTAACCATTGGCCGGTCCGGGAGGGTTTTCCTGGTCAGGTTTCCTCCGCGCCATCAGCGTGGCGATGGCGGTATATGCGATGACAACCACGGTCACGAGGATGGCGAGATCGAAGAGGAGGTTCACGTAATCCTGGATGATATCCAGGCTCCCGATATAGTACCCGAGAAGCACGGTGACGATGCACCACAGGACGGCCCCGGCCAGGTTGACCGCAGCGTACGTGCCATAGTCCATGGACTCCAGGCCGGCGAAGAAGGGGGGCAGGTTCACCGCGGGGATGAAACGGCTGACCACGACGGATATGGGCCCGAACCGTTCCATCAGCTTCCGGGTCTTCTCGACATTCTTCTCGTGGAAGATGTGAGGCCACACCCTCCTGCAGAAGGTGAACCGGAGGAGCCGGCCTGTCCAGTAGTTCAGGTCGTATCCGATGTAAGCGCCGGCAATGGAGGCGAGGAGCACCCACCCGAGCGATACCTGCCCGCTCACGGCGAGAGCCCCGGCGAGAAAGAGGATGGAATTCTCCGGGACAGGCGTGATGATGAAGACCGCACCGAGCAGGATGATGACAAAGACGAGCAGGTAGAACCCGATCCCCGAACGGAGGGAAGGGCTCAGAATGGAGGGAATGCTGTCGGACATGAAGCTAAGAGTGAAGATGAACATGCAGCTCAGCCATGTAACGGTACGTGCTTTCCCCCATGGGGTATATGAATGATCGTACAACCAGCAGGTTCCGAACCGGACCCGATTCTGCGGCATGATACCTCAGCCTTTATGGATGGGCAGGGAAAACCTCCATCCATGACCATCCAGGTGATCCCCGTGGAGGGGCTCCCCCTGATCCGGAAAGGGGACGACATCCCCGCCCTCGTCTGCGACCGAATCGCCTTCCAGGACGAGGACATCCTCGTCCTCGCCTCGACCATCTACTCGAAGGCGAAGGGATATACCCGGAATCTCGCCGATATTACCCCTTCGGAAACGGCCTTGCGGATCGCGAGGAGGGACAGGGAGGACCCCCGGTTCGTCCAGTCGGTCCTTGACGAGGCAAAGGACGTCCTCCTCGAACACCCCTTCATCCTCTCGGAGCTCCCCTTCGGCCACATAGGGGTCAGGTCCGGGGTGGACCGGTCCAACATCGAGGACGGGATGGTCATCCTCCTCCCCCCGGATCCGATGGGCGGGGCGCGGGAGATCCGGGAGGCGATCCGCGCCCGGACCGGGAAGGAAGTCGGGGTCATCATCACGGACACCTGCGGCCGGGCGTTCCGCAGGGGCCAGACGGGGAATGCCATCGGGTGGGCCGGGTTCCCCGCCATCCGGGATTACCGGAACGACACCGACCTCTTCGGGCACGTCCTCCTGATCACCGAGGAGGCGGTGGTTGACGAGATCGCGGGCTTTGCGAACTTCGTCATGGGAGAGAGCCACCAGGGGATCCCGGCAGCGGTCTTCCGGGGCTGCGGCCGGTGGACCGG
>DATKKN010000041.1:0-3971 GCA_035542895.1 Methanomicrobiales archaeon
CCGGCCTGCTCGTCGGTGATCCGGTCGATGGAGATGCCGAGGGTGGCGAGCTTCCTCCGGGCGACGGTCTCGTCGATATCCGGGGGCACCTCGTATACCCCGGGCGCAAGGTCCTTCCCCTTCCGGGCGATGTAACGGACCGAGAGGGCCTGGAGGGAGAAGGAGAGGTCCATCACCTCGGCGGGGTGGCCCATCCCCTTCGGGGTCGCCAGGTTCACGAGCCTTCCCTCGGCGAGCAGGTGGAGGGACCGGTTCCCGAACCGGTACGTGTCGATGCCGTCCCGGCGGGTGATCTCCCCTGCATGCTCCGCGAGCCACTTCCCGTCGATCTCGACGTTGAAATGCCCCGCGTTCGCGAGGATCGCCCCGTCGCGCATGAGCCGGAAGTGCCGTTCGGTGATCACCCCGATGTTCCCCGTCGTGGTTATGAAGATCTGCCCCCGGGGGGCGGCCTCGTCCATGGTCATCACGGAAAAGCCGTCCATGTGGGCCTGGAGTGCGGCCCTCGGGTCGACCTCGGTAACGATGACCCGGGCCCCGAGGCCGGCGGCCTTCCTCGCGATTCCCTTCCCGCAGAAGCCGTAGCCGGCGATAACCAGGTTCCTCCCCGCCATGAGCACGTTCGTCGTTATCATGATCGCGGCGAGCGCGCTCTCGCCGGTGCCGTGGAAGTTGTCAAAGTACCGCTTCATGGGGGTATCGTTCACGGCGAGGACCGGGAAGGCGAGGGCACCGGCCGCGGCCATCGCACGCAGCCGGTGGACGCCGGTGGTGGTCTCCTCGCAGCCGCCGATGACCCCGTCGAGGAGGTCCCGGCGCTTCGTGTGGAGGACGTGGATCAGGTCCATCCCGTCGTCAATGGTGATCCGGGGCCGTGCGTCGAGGACCCGGTCAATGGCCCGGTAATACTCCTCGATCGTGGCCCCCCGTTTTGCATAGCAGTGAACATGGGGGACCTCGTTCAATGCCGCCGCGACATCGTCCTGGGTCGAGAGGGGGTTGCAGCCCGTGATGTGGACCTCGGCCCCCGCCGCCGCAAGGGTCTCGACGAGGACCGCGGTCTTGGCCTCGACGTGAAGGGCCATCCCGATCGTGAGACCGCGGAGGGGGCGCTCCTCCTCGAACTCCTTCCTGATGGAGGAGAGGACTGGCATGTACTGCCGCGCCCACTCGATCTTCAGCCGGCCCGGAGTCCCACTGCCTGATCCAGGGTTCACGCGATCTCCCCTCCCGGCCCCGGAGTCCACCTGGCCGGTAGCCGGGACCCGCCGGGGTGGGGGGTGACGCCGCCAGGGCCCTGCACCCAGAAGTCAAGGCCGTAGTCGCCGATTCCCGTGACGAGGAGGCCCTTCCCCGGCTGCCATCCCCGGGCCCCGCCGGACCAGGTGACCTGCAGCCCGTCCTGGTACTCGTTCGAGGACGGGCCGAAGACGTCCCAGCCGTTCTTCCCGTCGAGGAACAGGAAGATCGAGAGGCGCACGGGACTTCCGGCCGTGTAATCGGCGTACACGGGCGCCTCGTAGGCCTCGCAGTGGACCTCGGGCGAGACCTGGGGGCCCGTGTCCCCGCAGGTCGAGGGCCTCCCCGCGGCCGTCGGCGCGAGCACCAGGTCCGCCGAGCCCGCATTTCTCGTTTCGATCGGGCCCGGCACCCGCGCCCTCACCGTGAGGAGGTACGGCTCGCCGACGGGGGCAGGGGCGATCTCCCGGGCGGTGATCTCGAGCATGGTGAACTTCTCTGTCCCGATGAGGGACATGTTCCATCCCGGGGGCAGCCCCCGGAGGTTCCCTGCCCCGATCTCCCCGAGGATCGCCGAGTTCCCGGCACCCCTCGATGGTATCGGGAGATAGAGGGTCACATTCCCGATGGCCGCATCCGGGGCTATGCTCACCCGGTACTCGTAGGTGCTCGAGAGCGTGCCCCGGTACGTGATCCCGATATATGCGGTCAGGGAGATGACCACAAGGAATGCCGCGGAAACCACGACCAGGACCACGAGCACGGCCGACAGCGTTCTGTCCATCCTCTCACCACGGGTAAACTTTGCGTTTCATCCTACATGAACTCATGCGGGAGGGGTTCCTCGTCCCGGATCCGGGACAGGGCGTCGATCACCCTTTTTTCTCCCTTTAAAAGTCCCCACGGTTTTTAATAGAGCGTTTCACATTCCTGTACATGGTGCTTACCAAGCGGATCATCCCCTGCCTCGACCTGAAGGACGGCCGGGTCGTGAAGGGCTGCCACTTCGTCGATCTCCGGGACGCCGGGGACCCGGTCGCCCTCGCCCAGCGGTACAACGAGCAGGGGGCCGACGAGGTGGTGTTCCTGGACATCACCGCCTCCCGGGAGAACCGGGGCATCATCCTCGAGCTGATCCGGCGCGCAGCCGACCAGCTCTTCCTCCCCCTGACCGTCGGGGGCGGGATCCGTTCCCTGGAGGACATCCAGCAGATCCTCCGCGCAGGGGCCGACAAGGTCTCCGTCAACACGAGCGCGGTGAACGACCCGCCGCTGATCAACCGTTCCGCCGCCCGGTTCGGGACCCAGTGCATCGTGGTCGCGATGGACGTCCGGCGCCGGACCGACGACCCTGCAGGCAAGATCCCCGTGCCCCTCCCGGACGGCGGGGCCTGCTGGTACGAGGTCGTGACCTACGGCGGGAGCCGGCCCACCGGCATCGATGCCATGAAGTGGGCGCGGGAGGCCGAGGAGCGGGGGGCGGGCGAGATCCTCCTCACCTCCATGGAAACCGACGGGACGAGGGCAGGGTTCGATATCCCGATCACGAGGGCTATCTCGGAGGCCGTCGGGATCCCCGTGATCGCAAGCGGCGGGGTCGGGACCCTCGCGCACTTCGCGGAGGGGTTCACCGCAGGGAAGGCCGATGCCTGCCTCGCGGCATCGGTGTTTCACTACTGCGAATTCACGGTCCGGCAGGTGAAGGAGTTCCTCGCGGCCCGCGGGGTACCGGTACGGCTCTGAGATCGAGCTCCAGTGCAGCCACCGGGTGCTCGAGCTCGAAGCCGGCGAGGACCGCCGGGTGGATCTCGCCAAAGGAGCCGCGCGCGGTACCTCCCGCGAGGACATCCCCCCTGCGCCCGTCGATGAAGGCAGGGTCCGCCGACTCTGCAACCTCGCAGGCGAGCCCGAGCTCCCGGAGCAGGGCATCGGTCGCCGCATAGGCCTCGGAGAAATCGGCCGCAGGATGGATCGAGGCCGCGGCCACCCTCGGGTAGGTCTCCTTCCCCTCCACCACGTCACCGACGGCGAAGATGCGCTGCGGGAGCTCCCGGTGGCGGTTGGCCTGGAGGGTCTCGAGGAGGAGGGGGAGGATGGCGGTGCGAATGACGGTATGCTCCTCGCTGATGGGGTACTTTACCCTGAGCGCCGACGGTCGCGGGGTCCTCTGCATTTGCGTGAAGAGAACCCTTTCATTCGTGAGGGTGAAGGGGATCACCTCCAGGTACCCGAGGCCGGTAAGGATACTCCGCACCACCTCGCCGAGGGCCGTGACCGGGTGCTTTGCCCCGATGGTGAAGACCCGGGGAAGCGAGGGGGTGAACCGGTCGTACCCGTAGGCGATGGCCACGTCCTCGTAAATATCCCAGTCATGCATGATGTCCGACCGGTAGCAGGGAACCCGGACCCGGACCTGGCCACCATCGAGGGGTATCGCCCCGAAGCGCATCTTCCCGAGGAGCTCCGCCATCGACGCGGGGGTGAAGGGGATGCCGATGAGCCGCGAGCAGGCCGCCGCCGAGACCACCCTCTCGGCGGGGGAGAGGTCCGGGCAGGGGGTGCCGTCGATGGTGACGCTCTCGATGGTCGCCCCGGTCTCGGCGAGGGCGGTGCAGAGGATCCGGACCGCGGTCATGACCGCCTTTTTGTCGGTGCCGGTGGTGTCGAGCAGGATATTCTTCGTCCGCCCCGTTACCCGGGTGAGCTCCCCGTTGATGATGGGGGGGAAGGAG
>DATKKN010000042.1:0-3351 GCA_035542895.1 Methanomicrobiales archaeon
GGAGCTCACCCTCCAGAGGGAGGAGAGCGAGCGGACGAGGTACCGGAATTATTATAACATCGAGATCGACGACCTGACCCCCTACCACCTTGCCATGAACTCGGAGCTCTGGTCGGGTGAGCAGCTCGCGGCTATCGTGGAGCTTGCCCTGGGCTTCCTCGCGAAGTGATTGCACCCGATTTTCTCCGAAAATCCGGAATTCCCCGGTATGATTACTGGGTGGGAGGATCCGCCCCCAGGTAAACGTCCTGGGCAGTCGAGACGGTTACGGTGACATGATGGACGGTCCTGGGGGCTCCGACCCCGGCTTCGCCGTCGGTTCATCGCACCCCGATGGGTGCTCAATACTCGGGGAAATGCATCCCCTCGTATGCCCCCGCCGCTACGGCGTCTCCCAATCAGGATAGGCCTGACCGGGAGCCGGCGACCTAACATTATTGGTAACTGTGTACCGGCATATCGCAATCCGGGGGGGTGCCAGAGCGGCGGGGGCGAAGCTCCCAAGAGCGTCCCGGATTGTTCTCCGGTTTATGGTCGGCGAAGGAAAGGCAATAAGGACGGATGGGTTGTCCCTATGCCGGCCTTCTCAACCGGAACCGGATCACGGCACCCTGCGCCGGCTGGCCTGGGACCCGGTCCTCGGCCCAGATCCGGCCGCCGTATCGCTCGACGATGATCCGGGTGATGTAGAGCCCCAGGCCCTTCCCGCTCTTCTTTCCCTTCCCGCGCTGGAACCGCTCGAAGATGACCTTCTTCAAGTCGTCCGATATGCCGGGCCCCGTGTCGGCCACGGCGACCTCCACCTCGTCCCGGCCGATGGCTGTCGCGGTGATCTCGACCCTCGCACGCTGCTCCCCGAACTTGATGGCATTCGAGATGAGGTTCCGGAAGATGACCGGGATGAGGTCATCGGCGAGGACCGAGAACCCGGACGGCCGGTACGAGATCTCCGCCCCGGGATAGTGGAGGATCTCCTCCCTGATGATCTCGTCGAGGTTCTTGATCCTGAGCACCGGGCGCTCGGCATGGATCCTCCGGATGGTCGCGACATTGTCGATGATGGAGGAGCTCTGGAGCACGCTCGAGAGGAGCTTGTTTGCGAAGGTCTTTGGCTCGTTCTCCAGGATCTCGGTCAGGATCTCGGCGTACCCCATGGAGATGGTGTTCGCGTTGTGGATATCATGGGTCATGATGTCGATGTACAGGTTCGCCTCGTCAATCTTCTCCTGGAGCTGGAGCTGGAGCCGGGCCTTAACGATGGCATTCCCCACCTCCTTCCCTATGTGCTCGAGAATGGCCGCGTCGCCCTCGTGGAAGGAATAGGTCTCGGTGTTCCCGAGGAACATGGCCCCGACGACCCCCGCATTGGTCACGAGGGGGACCATGGCGAGGGAGACAACCGGGGGGCGGACCCAGTTCATACCGGCGGCTGCAGTATCCTTGAAGAACTGGGGGACCCCGTCGAGGAAGGTGCGGGCGTACTGGTGGGCGCCGGCGGGGAGCTCCCTGGCTCCCGGGAGCTTCTCACCCGGTATTCCATGCTGGTGGGAGAGCTCGGCGGTCCCGTTCTGGAGGAGGTAGATCGCCCCGGTGTCAAAGTCCATGAACCCGAGGGTCTTATCGAGGGCGACCTTCTGGAGGTCCGGGAGGGTCGTTGCCGTGGAGATGGCAGTCCCGATCTGGTTGATGATGGCGAGCTCCTTGTTCCTTCTGATAATCTCCCTTTCCGTCTGTTTCCGCTCCGAGATGTCCACCACGGTGCAGACGATCTCCCAGTCCTCGAGGATCGAGGCCGAGAGGAGCACCCAGCGGGCCACGCCATCCCTGGTCTGGAACCGGGTCTCGTAGCCGGAGATCGCGTACTCCTTCTTCAGCCGGCCGAAGAAGTTCTCCATATCAGAGGGATCGAACCAGACCATTGAGATGCTTTTACCGGCAAGTTCGCCCCGGGGATAGCCGACCAGGTTCGCGGACTGCTCGTTCGCCTCCACGATCAGGTGATCCTTGCGGTCGATGAGGAAGACCCCGGCCTCGGAATGGTCGAAGATGCCCCGGTACCTGAGCTCCTGCTCCCTGAGCTCGTTCGAGAGGTGGGATACCATGGTCCCGACGGCGACGAAAACATAGAACTGCATGGTCCCCGAGGTGATGGCCGCGGGGTCCTTGGAGAGGACCGAGTAGATCACCCCGAAGTACAGGAGGGCGAGCGAGGAGGAGACGAAGATACCCCGTTTCGGGTACTGAAAGGCGGCGAAAATGACCGGTATGTAGAAGAAGTTCGTCAGGACGAAGACGGTCCCCTGGTAGAGGTAGTAGATGAAGATGTTCGCGATGAAGACCGAGAGGAGTACGAGGCCGATGAGGACATAATCCCAGAAGCTCCAGTGGTGCCGGTCCTGTGTTACGATCATCGGGGGTCCCGTGCCTTCCCGGGGGTGGGGGCGCGCGCCTCACATTACATTTTATTCAAATTATATTTAATCTTTCTTATTCGAAAATATGAAATATCTCAATCAGAAAAATTAAATGAACATTATTTCATGGTATAATACCCTTCTCCCCCCGGGGACAGCCGGCCACTCCGTTCCGGCCGGGCACCGGGTATGCAGATCCCTCTCTAATCTTTCCGTTCGCTCGCCAGGAATCCTTCGTGGAAACACAACAATTCCTTGTGGAACCTTTTCGATGAATGGCAGTGTGAGGAAAACCTCTTGCGGGATACCTTCAAATGGTCAGGGCATGTGCATTGCGCAATGCATGTATTATAAACTCCCTGTGTTCCTGATGATGGGGAGGGTCCTGAACGCAGCTCGTGTGACCTCTGCAATCGCATCAATATCTGAAGGCATTTCATTTCTTATGATCATCTTCAAATCCTCGTCATTGGTATCATTCAGTCGTATGGCTGGCAGGTAATTATATGCCCCGCCTGTTCACCCCGGGTCCTGGACCGGGACAGGGGTTATTAAGGTGAGGGGCCAATCGGGTGGGGAGGATACTCGCCATGAAGGTCGTTGGCATCAACGGGAGCGCCCGGAAGGACGGGAATACCGCCATCCTCGTCCGCCAGGTCTTCTCGGTGCTCGAGAAAGAGGGCATACAAACCGAGCTCGTCCAGCTTGCGGGAAAACCGGTCAGGGGTTGCGATGCCTGCTACCGGTGCGGAAAGGAGCAGAACCGGCGCTGTGCCGTCGAGGACGACATCGTGAACGAGTGCATCGGGAAGATGGACGAGGCCGACGGCATCATCCTCGCCTCCCCGACCTACTTCGCCGACGTGAGCTCCGGGATGAAGGCCCTCATGGACCGTGCCGGGTTCGTGGCCATGGCAAACGGCGGCATGTTCCGCCG
>DATKKN010000043.1:0-5785 GCA_035542895.1 Methanomicrobiales archaeon
GACCAGGTCCACACCATGCGGAAGATCGTCATCGACGGCTCCAACACCTGCGGGTTCCAGCGCACCGCCCTCGTCGCCGTCGGAGGTTCCCTTCCCGGGGGGGCCCGGATCGAGACCATCTGCCTCGAAGAGGACGCCGCCCAGAGGGTTACCGACCGGGTATTCTCACTGGACCGGCTGGGCATCCCCCTCGTGGAGATAACCACCGGGCCGGATCTCCGGAGCCCCGAGGAGGTCGGGGAGGTCGCCGAGTACATCGGCATGGTGCTCCGTTCGACGGGCAGGGTCAAGAGGGGCAAAGGGACCATCCGCCAGGATATCAATATCTCCATCCCCGGCGGTGCCCGCGTCGAGATCAAGGGGGTTCAGGAACTCGGGCTCATCGCCGAGGTGGTCCGGCGCGAAATGAACCGGCAGGAGAACCTCATCGCCATCAGGGACGAGTTGAAGGGCCGGAGCGCCTGTCCCGATGAAAACCCGATCGATGTGACCACTCTCTTCAAGGGGACGAAGTCATCGATCCTCGGGAAGGCGAAGGTTATCCTCGCCGTGCGGCTGAAAGGGTACACGGGCCTCGTGGGGAAGGAGATCCAGCCGGGAAGGAGGCTCGGGAGCGAGCTCTCGGACTATGCAAAGCGGTGCGGCGTGGGAGGGATATTCCATACCGACGAGCTCCCGGCTTACGGGATCACCGCGGATGAAGTTACCTCTCTCCGGGATCGGGTGGAGGCAGCCGAAGGGGACGCCGTCGTCCTCGTTGCGGGAACCCGGGAAGAGGCAGGGTGTGCCGCAAAACAGGTGATCCGCCGGGCGGAGATGGCCCTCTCGGGAGTACCCGAGGAGACGAGGAGGATGCTCGAGGAGGGATCCACGGCGTACATGCGGCCTCTCCCAGGTGCGGCACGGATGTACCCGGAGACGGACATCTTCCCGGTCACCGTCAAAAAGGAGTTCTGGGACGGGATCGCCGTCCCGGAGCTCCTGACCGAGAAGGCGAAGCGGTTCGGGCGGGAACTGGGGCTCGACCCTGCATCCGCGTACCAGGTTGCGACCTCGGAGAACCTTTCGGTCTTCGAGGAAGCGATACGGGAGGGGATAAAGCCCACCCTCGCCTACCGGGCCATCATATCGGCGCCAACGGAGCTCTCACGAAAGGGCATCGACACGGGGAAAGTGAAGGAAGAGGATTACCTCGCCATCCTCGCGGCGGTCGGGGAGGACCGGGTGGCGAAGGAGGCCATTCCGGATATCCTGACCGCAATATCCTCGGGAATGACGCCCGGGCAGGCCATCGCATCCCTCGGATCCTCGGTCACCCCCGAGGAGCTCACCCGCATCGTCCGGCGGATCATCGGGGAGCGGAAGGACTTCGTCGCGCAGAAGAAGATGGCAGCGCTCGGGCCGCTCATGGGCCTCGTGATGCAGGAGGTCCGGGGGAAGGTGGACGGGAAGCTCGTGAGCGAGGCCCTCAGGCGGGAACTGGAGCGGTTCTCCTAGAGGAATATCTTTATCTCTCTTTTCGTGCACATTCTGTGGGAGCCTTATCCATGGGAAAAACAGGGAGCGTCAACTGGATGCAGGTAAAAGGAGTGAAGGGGCAGGTCCGGCTCGTCCCCCAGAAGGACGGGGAGGTCAAGAAGCCCGGTCCGAACCAGCGGTTTAAGCCGAACGCGGGGACCCGGTTCAAGAAGGCCGAGGAGGAGATGGCCAGGCAGGGGGCCCAGGGGGGCCGCCGGGGAGGCCGGGGACGGGGCGGACGCGAGAAGGACCCGAGGCTCCGAAGGCGCATCCGGCGCTCCAAGTCGGCGATCATGGGCGCCAAGTCCAAGGCCAAGAAATAACCCTGCATCCATACCAAACCCTTTTTTAATCGCGGTTCCCCCATAGTGATACGTATGGATGACAAGACGGCGGTGAAGGCGTACCAGTTCGGGGAGCGGGCCAAGTCCGAGCTGATCCTCGTCTCCCAGCTCCTCGCGGTCCTCGGCGAGCTGAAGGACAGGGAGTTCGCCGGGGGGAAGCGGATCCTCCTCACCTACATGGAGGGGGTCCGCACCGAGCTCGAATTCGCCCTGAGGGCGACCGGTGCCGGGGACTTCCAGAAGGCCATCAACCACCTGAACGAGGCAATCAGTCTCGTGGAGAGCGGCCAGCCCGGTCCCGCAACGCTCAGGGTCGCCGAGGCCATCTCGGACGCAACCACCGCCGCCCAGCAGGCATGGCAGGTACTCTCGGGACATGGACTCCTCTGAGTTCCTCGCCTTCCTCTCGTCGCGGGCCTCGATCCGGGACTTCGCCACCGAACCTCTCATGGAGGCCGAGATCGATGGGATCCTCCGGGCGGCCCGGACTTCGCCCTCTGCGGGGAACCGCGAGGCCTGGGACGTGGTGGCGGTGACCGACGGGGAGGTGCGGGAGGCCCTCGCCGAGGCGGCCCTCTCCCAGATACATGTGAAGGAGGCCCCCTGCGTCCTCGCGGTCTGCGCAAACTATGTCAGGTCCATGTCCCGCTACGGCGAACGGGGGATCCTCTACGCCATCCAGGACGCGACCATCGCCTGCACCATCATGATGCTCGCTGCCCATGCCGCCGGCCTCGCTTGCTGCTGGACCGGCGCCTTCGACGAGGGAGAGGTGCGGGAGGTCCTCGGCCTCCCCGAGCACATCCGGCCCATCGCCCTCCTCGCCGTGGGAAGGGGGAAGGTACCCGCGGAACGCACCGGGAGGATGGACCTCTCCGAGCACCTCCACCGGGACTGCTGGTGAAAGGAAGATCATGCCGGACTACGTGGTGACCCTGGAATCGGCATGGATCGTGAAGGACGCGAAGTCCCTCGACGATGCGCTCGGGATCGCCATCGCCGAGGCGGGGAAGCGCCTCAATCCCACGGCCAAGTTCGTCGAGATCGAGGCCGGCCACCTCCCCTGCCCCTTCTGCGGGAAGGACCTTTCCTGCACCCTCCTCGTCGCAGGCACGGCCCTCGTCGGCCTCCTCCTCCAGATGAAGGTCTTCCGGGCCGAGTCGGCCGAGCATGCCACCCGGATCGCGAGATCGGTCATCGGGAAGGCCATCCGGGACGTCCCCCTCTCGGTCCTCGAGGTGACGCCCCTGTGATTCCGACCGCAGGGAGGAATCACGGAAAGGCACCGAAGGTGACGCCCCTGTGATCCACGTCGTCGGCCACACTGCCCTTGACCACATCCTCCGCGTCCCCCGGTTCCCTGCCCGGAACGGCTCCACCTTCATATCGGATCACCAGGTCTTCTTCGGTGGCGGCGCCGCGAACATCGCCACCGGGATCGCCCGGCTCAATGTGCCGGCGACCCTCGTATCCGCCGTGGGGCCCGAGTTCGCCGGGAGCGACTACGAGCGCTGGCTTTCGGACCTGGGAGTCGTAACGAACCTGGTCGTCGCGCCGGGGAAGAGGACCCCCACCGCCTTTGTCTTCACCGACGATGCCGGCGACCAGGTCACCTACTTCGAGTGGGGCGCCTCGGAGACCTTTGCGGGGCGGGAGGCCCCCGCCCTCGACTTCGTCCACCTCGCGACGGCGGATCCCGGCTTCAATGTCCGGGTCGCCGGGAAGGGCAGGTTCGTGTCCTTCGACCCGGGCCAGGATATCATCTGGTACACGGCGGAACAGATCAGGCGGATACTCGCTCGGATCAGGATCCTCTTCGCGAACCGGCACGAAATGGCCCACCTGGGCCGGATCCTGGAGATCCCGGGGGAGGAGATCATCGCCAGGGTCCCGGTCGTCGTGGTCACCATGGACACGGAGGGAAGCATCCTCTATGAAGGAGGGAAGGAGCACCGGATCCCCATCGTCCCCGTCCAGGCGGTGGACCCTACCGGAGCCGGCGACGCGTACCGGGCTGGGTTCCTCGCGGCGTACAGCAAGGGGCATTCCTCCCTCACCGCCTGCAGGGTCGGGGCGACCACCGCCTCGTTTGCCGTCGAGAAGGCCGGCTGCCAGACGAATCTCCCTGACTGGACCCAGATGACGGCGAGGTACTCGAGCCACTTTGGCGACCTCCCGCATCCCCGGGGTGAGCCCGGGTGAATCCGATAGGCCGGCCCTCGTCGCGTGAGGGCCCCAGGTTCACCGGAGGAGGTGAACCATGACCCTGAGCCCCGACGCGAGGATGGAGCACCTCACCCGGTTCCTCTTCACGGCCCCCCCCTGGTATGTTTCGGCCCTGGCCATCGTGCTCGCGGGCATCGCCCTGGACCTCGCCCGGGGTGCGATCCCCGGCCCCTTCAGTCTCGGCGTCCTTGCCTTCGCGCTCCCGGGACTCCTCGCCCTCATCACCACGAAGCCCCTCGTGGATCTCGCCGGGTCATTCACCACCTGGAACCGCTCGGCAGCCCTGGCCCTTGCCTGCCTGATCTTCGCCGTCTGCACCACCCTCCCGGGCCTCCTCCTCCCCTACCCGGGTCTCTTCACCTTCCTCTTTGCCTTCTCCCTCGGCCTCATCCTCGGGGTAAGGCTCCTCGTCCTCGTCGCCACCGCCGACTACCGGCCGTCGAGGATGTTCCCCGCGGCCCTCTCCCAGAGCATCTGGGGGCTCATCGCCGGCTGGTTCCTCCTCCCCGGCCCATTCACCGGCTCGGCCCTGGTTGCCCTCGTCACCGTCGGAGCTGCGGCACTCGTCCTCATCGCCCTGATCGATCGCCCGCTCCGGCGGATCTTCCACATCCACATATTCCACTTCCTGAATGCCTTCCTCGCCCACCTGACTGACGGCTCCCGGGGCATGGAGAGCTTCTTCTCGGCACTGGGCGAGGGGATCACGCTCCCCCAGGTATCCTTCCTCTTCCGCCGGGCGGGGAAGAAGGACATCCTCCTCACCGTCCCGAACGTCCACCCCGGCCCTCTCGGGGACATCGGGGGCGGGAGGCTCCCCCACATCCTCAATGGGTCCTTCGACGGCGAGGTGCTGACAGCCCACGGGTGTTCCACCCACGATTACAACCTGACCCGGGAAGAGGAGGTCGCGAAGGTCGTTGAGGCGGTGAAGGTATCCCTCGTGAACATCACCCCCGCCCCTGCCGCGGGCAGGTCGGTTCGGATCCACGAGGGGGGCGCGAACCTCCTCGCCCAGCGGTTCGCCGATTCCCTCCTCCTCGTCGGGACCCGGGCCCCCGAGCGGACCGAGGACCTCGACCCGGCCGTCGGATGGGTCATCCTGGCCGAGGGGCACAGGCTCTACGGGCAGGTGGCCTTCGTGGAGGCCCATAACAGCATGACCGAGGTGAGCGGGGCGACCTACCTCGGGAGCCGGGTGGCCGGGGAGTACCTCGCCGGCAGCCTCCGGGCCATGGAAGAGGGGAGGTCGCAGGAGCTCCTCCCCTTCCAGGCAGGGGCCGCCCGGATCCCCCTCCCCTTCACCCGGGAGGAGGGGATCGGTGACCTGGGGGTGCAGGCCCTCGTCATCGACGTCTCCGGGCAGCGGACCGCCTACGTCCTCATCGACGGGAACAATATCGTGAAGGGCGGCCGGGAGGTCCTTCTCGGGGGCGTCCGGGACCTCGTGGACGAATGTGAGGTCATGACCACCGACTCGCACGTCGTGAATACCATCACGGGAAAGAACCCCGTCGGGCTCCGGGTGCCGCCGGAGGAGATCGCCCCCTACACCCGGAAGGCCGTGGAGGCGGCCATCGCCGACCTCGCGCCGGCCGCGGCCGGAGCCGCGACGGCCTGGTGCCGGGACGTCGAGGTCTTCGGCCCGCAACGGATCTCCCAGATCTCCTCCATGACGAGCGCCATCACGAACTTCA
>DATKKN010000044.1:0-8933 GCA_035542895.1 Methanomicrobiales archaeon
TGCCCGGTTTTCGCAACCCTTTTCTCATGGCGTTCAGAGAGGAGTGAGAGAAGCATGAGCTACTTCGAGGAGCTGAAGCGGCGCGGCAGGGAGGTAAACCCCTTCTTCGTATTGATGGGGATAAACGTGGACTCCATCGGGCAGGGGACGGCGCAGCTCTCGATGGGGGTCAGGCCCGGCATGCATAACGGGGTGGGCTGGATGCAGGGGGGGATCTTCACCGCCCTCGCAGACGAGGCCATGGCCCTTGCCCTCTACACGGCGGTCGCACCGGGAGAACGGATCGCGACCATCTCCGAGACCACCGCGTTTCTCAGGGGTGCGAAGGACGGCGTCATCGTGGCGACAGGCCGGGTGGTAAGGAAGGGCCGCCGGGTCGCCTTCACCGAGGGCGACGTCAGGAAGGGGAGCACCGAGGGCGAGATCCTCGCACGGTGCGCAGCGGCATTTGCCATCCTGTGATCCAGGCGGCACACGCGGGAGCCCGAATGCCGGTTCCCGCACCGGGGCCTTTATGTCCGGTTCCCCCTCTGTGCCGGCGGGGATCGCGAGCTCTTACCGGGGAGAGCCTCCCGGCGCGGCTGCCGTGACGGTGATCAGGCTCTTGCAGATGCCGATCGTGGACCAGGCGTCGTTGGTCACGGTCAGGATCACCTGGTAAATCCCGGGCCTGTGGTAGATGTGGACCGGGTTCGTGTCGGTAGAGACGTCCCCGTCCCCGAAATCCCAGGCACGGGAGGTGGGGTGTCCACAGGAGAGATCCAGGAAGGAGACGGCGAGAGGAGCCTCTCCTGCCCTCGGAAAGGCCGTGAACCCTGCCTTCGGCTGGCTCGCGAGGAACATGAGGAGCCTGCTCCTGAGGAACCGTGTCGGGTTGATACCAAATCTCTTCATGCTCTCTCGCCCGGGCGGCAGCCCGATCTGCCAGGAAACCTCCCTTGAGCTCCCCGAATCGGCAACCAGCGTCCGGGGTGGGGGCTTCTGAACAATTACTAGATCGAGCCATCAATTGTATATAAATATATCTAAAAAACATATTAAGCATTATAGGGGCTTTCAAACTAAAGTAAGGCATTATAATAACTTTCTGAGTATCATAAAATATTCAGACATTAATATAATATATAATAGAGCTTTCATCACACCCTGTCCGGGATCCCGAGCATTTCGGAACCTGGATCGCCCGCACTGCTCACGCCCTCATTCACACCAAGGGCGAGTGCCCGCCCTCCTCTTCGGATCGAGGGCGATGCCGTAGGTATAATACATCTCCCAACAACCTGATCTCCAGCGGGTGAGTGCTCCGTGAAGTATATCGTGGTGACAGGGGGGGTGATGAGCGGGCTCGGGAAGGGGATCACGACGGCCTCTATCGGCCGGATCCTGAAGAGCCGGGGCTACTCGGTCACGGCGGTGAAGATCGATCCTTACTTAAACATCGATGCCGGTACCATGAACCCGGCCCAGCACGGCGAGGTCTACGTCCTCTCCGACGGGGGCGAGGTGGACCTCGACCTGGGAAACTACGAGCGGTTCCTGGACATCGAGCTCTCCTCGGATCATAACATCACCACGGGAAAGGTCTACCGCACGGTCATCGAGAAGGAACGGCGGGGGGACTTCCTCGGGTCCACGGTCCAGATCATCCCCCATATCACCGACGAGATCAAGGCTTCCATCGGGAGAGCGGCGGGGAAACCGGTGGACCACGGGACCGCGGACATCTGCATGGTGGAGGTGGGAGGCACCGTCGGTGACATCGAGAGCATGCCCTTTCTCGAAGCGGTCCGGCAGATGCGGGGGGAGCTGCCCCCGCAGGACATCGCCCTCATCCACGTGACCCTGGTGCCCGTCGACACCATGGGGGACATGAAGACCAAGCCGACCCAGCACTCGGTGAAGGCCCTGCGGGAGCTCGGCCTCGCCCCCGATATCATCGTGGCCCGGGGGGAGCGTCCCCTGGGGGAGGGGACGAAGAGGAAGATCTCGGCCTTCTGCGACGTGAAGCAGCGGGGGGTGATCTCGGCGGCCACGATGCCCGACATCTACCAGGTGCCCCTCGAGCTCGAGCGGGAGGGGCTCGCCGATGTCCTCACCGACCACCTCGGCCTCGAGCGGCGGGAGGCGGACAGCTCGTGGTACACGAAGGCCATGAAGGGATACTCCGGCCTGGTAACCGTCGGGATTGTGAGCAAGTACGGGATCGAGGACGTGTACATAAGCATCAAGGAAGCCCTGAAGCACGCGGGCCGGGCCCTCTCGACCGAGGTGCAGATCCGGTGGATCGACGCCGAGCACTATACGGCAAAGGACATCGGAGAGGTGGACGGGGTCGTCATTCCCGGGGGGTTCGGGAGCCGGGGGATCGAGGGCAAGATCCGGGCCATCACCCATGCCCGGGAGAACGGCCTCCCCTTCCTGGGGCTCTGCTTCGGGTTCCAGCTCGCCGTGGTCGAGTATGCCCGCGGCGTGCTCGGCATCGCCGACGCCGCGAGCGAGGAGTTCGGGTCGGGGACCTTCGTCGTGGCCATCCTCCCCGGGCAGAAGGAGCTCGGCCAGCTCGGGGGAACGATGCACCTCGGGAACTACCCGGTCATGCTCAAGCCGGGCACCCTCGCCGAACGGCTCTATGGCAGGACCGACATCATGGAGCGGCACCGTCACCGGTACGAGGTGAACCCCCGGTATATCCCCGCCCTCGAGAAGGCGGGCCTCGTCTTTTCGGGTACGAACGGCGTCAGGATGGAGGTCTGCGAGCTCCCCGGCCACCCGTTCTTCCTCGCGACCCAGTTCCATCCCGAGTTCAACTCCCGCCCGGCCCGGCCCTCCCCGCCATTCCTCGGATTTGTCACCGCCTGCAGGGAAAGGCACCGGGGCGGTTCCAACCGGGAGCGCAAGGGATGAACGCGGAGAAGTTCATCGGGAAGGCCGTCGAGGAGATCCGGGAGCAGGCCGGCGGCGGGAAGGTGGTCATGGCCCTCTCGGGCGGGGTGGACAGCTCGGTCTGCGCAGCCCTCGCCAGCCGTGCCATCGGAGACCGGCTTATTCCCATCTACGTGGACACCGGGCTCATGCGGAAGGGGGAGACCGAGCGAATCTCCGGGCTCTTCGGGAACCTCCCCCTCCGCATCGTCCGGGCCGGGGACCGGTTCCTCGCAGCATTGGTGGGTGTCGGGGACCCGGAGGAGAAGAGGAAGCGGATCGGGGAGCAGTTCATCCGGGTCTTCGAGAAGGAGGCCCGGTCGGTGAACGCCCGGTACCTCCTCCAGGGGACCATCTACCCGGACCGGATCGAGAGCCAGGGGGGGATCAAGAGCCACCACAACGTCGGCGGGATGCCCCTCTCCATCGCCTTCTCCCGGATCATCGAGCCCATCAGGGACCTGTACAAGGACGAGGTGAGGGAGGTGGCCGGGGCCCTCGGGCTCCCTCCGGAGATCCAGCACCGGATGCCCTTCCCCGGGCCCGGCCTCGCCGTGCGGGTCATCGGCGAGGTCACGAAAGAGAAGATCGCGGCGGTCCGGGAGGCGAATGCCATCGTGGAGGAGGAGCTCGTGGAGCGGTACCGGCCATGGCAGTGCCTGGCCGCCCTCCTGGGCAAGGGGACCGGGGTGAAGGGGGACGTGCGGATCCATGGCTGGGTGATCGCGGTGCGGGCGGTGAACTCGCGGGATGGCATGACCGCCGACCCCCTCGAGATCCCCTTCGCGGACCTGGTGCGCATCGGATCAAGGATAACCTCGGAGATACCCTCCGTCGCCCGGGTGGTGTACGACATCACGCCGAAGCCACCTGCAACCATCGAGTACGAGTGAGGAGATGACCATGGAAGGAATTGAACACGAGAAGGAGCTTGAGGCCCGTTACTACCAGCCGGTCTTCACCCGGGACATGAAGATCGTCCGGGGGGCGGGGGCAAAGGTCTGGGACGCAGAGGGGAACGAGTACATCGACCTGGTCGCCGGGATCGCGGTCGTGAGCACCGGCCACTGCCACCCGGCCGTGGTCCGGGCCATCTGCCAACAGGCCGGGGAACTCATCCACTGCTCGAACCTCTACTACGTCCCCCACCAGCTCGAGCTCGCACAGCAGCTCTCCGGGATCACCGGTCTTTCGAAGGTCTTCCTCACGAACTCCGGCACCGAGGCCACCGAGGCGGCCATCAAGCTCGCCCGGGTAAGGACCGGGAGGAAGGATTTCGTGGCCTTCACCCACGGGTTCCACGGCCGGACGACCGGGGCCCTCGCGGTCACCCACAAGCCGGGCATCCGCGAGCCCTTCCTCCCCCTCGAGCCGAAGTGCACCTTCGTCGACTATGGCGACCTCGAGGGGCTCCGGAAGGCGGTCACCCGGGACACCGCGGGGGTCTTCGTCGAACCGATCCAGGGCGAGGCAGGAATCATCATTCCACCTGAGGGCTTCATGGCAGGGGTCCGGGAGATATGCGATGCCACGGGAGCCCTCTTCATCGACGACGAGGTCCAGGCCGGCATGGGGCGCACGGGGAAATGGCTCGCCATCGAGTACGAGGGCGTCACCCCCGACATCGTCACCCTGGCAAAGGGGATCGGGAGCGGCTTCCCCATGGGGGCCCTCGTGGCCCGGGAGGGGCTCGAATTTAAGAAGGGCGAGCATGGATCCACCTTCGCCGGCGGCCCCATCGCCTGCGCAGCGGGGCTTGCCACGATAGGGGTCATCCGGGAGATTCTCCCGGCGGTGATCCCGAAGGGCGAGCGGTTCCGGAAGGGTCTCTCTCTCTTCAACCCCCGGGTGAGGGGGCTCATGATCGGGATTACCGTCGGGGAAAAGTGCCCCGAGGTCCAGAGGCGCTGCGCCGCCCGGGGTGTCCTCGTCAACTGCGCCGCGGACGGGAACATCCGGCTCGTCCCGCCCCTCGTCATCCGGGACGATGAGATCGATGCGTCCATTGAGGTCATCCATGAGGCGCTCGGTTAGGCCGTGCTTCACCGGAGGGGGGTACGTCTACGCAACCGGAGCCGCGGAGATCGCCCGGAGGTCGGGCATCGAGCCCGTTGCGTACCTCGCGAGCAACGAGAACCCCTTTCCCCTGCCCCCCGTGGTGCTCGACGCCGCCATCCTCGCGCTGGGGGGCGTGAACCGGTATCCTCCCGAGGTACCATGTTCCTTCCTCGATGCCCTGAAGAAGTATCACGGGGATTACCACTTCGCGGCGGGGGCGGGCATGGACGGCGTGATGGAGACCGTCCTCCGGATCCTCGTGGACCCGGGAGAAAGGGTGGTGGTGGCGACCCCGACCTTCTCCTTCTACGGTCTTGCGGCGAGGGGGCAGGGCGCAGAGGTGGTCCCGGTGAAGAGGGCGAAGGACTTCTCGGTCGACCTGGAGGCCTTTCGCCGGGCAATGGAGGGGGCGCCGCTCGGGTTCATCTGCAGCCCGAACAACCCGACGGGGAATGCGACATCGCCCGCGGATATTGCCTCCCTTCTGGACCGGATGGACGGGGTCCTCTTCCTCGACAATGCCTACGTGGACTTCTCGGATGAGGATTACCGGCCGCTCATGAAGAGGTACGACAACCTGGTCATCGGCCGGACCATGTCGAAGATTTCGGCCCTCGCCGGCCTCCGGATCGGGTACGCCTTCCTGCCCGAATGGCTCGAGGAGCCGTACCGCAGCGCCCAGACACCCTTCGCCGTGACCGCCGTCGCGACCGCGGCCGCCGTGGCAGCCCTCGGGGAGCAGGAGTGGTCGGACGCGTACCGGGACCATGTCCGGACCTGGCGGGCGCGGTATTCCCGGGAGATCGGGCACCGGGTGTACCCCTCCCAGGCAAACTTCGTCCTCGTGGACGTCGCCCCCTACCGGAGCGACGAGGTAACCGAGGCCCTGGCATCGCGCGGGGTGGTGGTCCGGTCCTGCCGGAGCTTCCCCGACCTGGAGGACCACTTCATCCGGGTGAGCATCGGCGAGGACTGGGAGAACGAACGACTCATCTCCGAGATCAACCGGCTATGATGTGCGGGATCACCGGGACCCCCGGGACAGGAAAATCGACGGCGGCCGATGAGCTCGCCAGGCGTGGGCACCCGGTTATCCACCTCGCAGGGACGGTCCGGGCGTATATCACCGGCAGGGACCCGGAGCGGGATACGCTCGTCATCGACGAGGACCGCTGGGCGCGCGAGTTCGTCCCCGTCGAGGGTTTCGTTGAAGGGCACCTCGCCCACCTCCTCCCCTGCGACCGGGTGGTGATCCTCCGGTGCAGCCCGGATCGCCTCCTCGAACGGCTGCATGCCAGGGGGTACGGCGGGGCGAAGTGCCTCGAGAATGCCGAGGCAGAGGCCCTGGACGTCTGCCTCGTGGAGACCCTGGAGGTGCATGGGCCGGAACATGTCCTCGAGCTGGACACGACGGCATTGTCTCCCGGGGCGGTTGCAGACCTCATCGAGGATTTCCTCAAGGGGAGGATACCCCCGTCCCATGGCCGGATCGACTGGTCCGGGTTCCTTGCGGGGGCGGAATGACCCTGGAACAGTTCAGGCCCTTTGCGGCGAACCTTCTCCGGCCACTCGCCCGGCTCTGCATCCGGGCCGGCCTCACCCCGAACGGCATCTCGGTCGTTGCCTTCCTCGCCTCCGTCGCCGCCGGGTTCGCCTTCTTTTCGGGCAATGTCCCCGCTGCAACGGCCCTCGTCGCGGTGAACGCCCTCTTCGATGCCCTCGACGGGGTCATGGCCCGGGAGATGGAGCTCGCGAGCACCCGGGGGGACTTCCTTGACCATGTCCTGGACCGGTACGCCGATATCTTCATCATCACCGGCATCTTCGCGGGCGGGGCGGCTCCCTGGTACCTCGGGGTCTTCGGCCTCACCGGCGTCCTCATGTCCTCGTACCTGGGCACCCAGGCGCAGGCCGTAGGCGTGGGGAGGTACTACGGGGGCACCCTCGGCCGGGCCGACCGGCTGATCCTCATCATGGTCGCGGGTCTCCTCACCATCCTCGTGCCGGCCGGGCTCGCGGGCGTCACCTTCCTCGGGTGGCTCCTCGCGGTCTTCGGGTTCTTCGGCCACGCGACGGCCATCCAGCGGTTCTTCTACGTGTGGGGTAAGATATCCTGAAGGGAAGACCTCCCGTTGCGGAAGGAATAATCCATCTGCAGGCGAAGGGATAACCTTTCAGTCTCTGAACGGTTTCCCGTTCGGTCTTTGAACGGTCCTCTGTTCAGTCCTCGTCGTTTTCCCGCATTTCCTGCCTCAACCTCTGGAGGACATCGAAGACAAGCTGGCGGAACTCGTTCCCGATGTCGGCCCAGGTCTTCACCCCCTGGGATGACGCCTGCGGCTCCCCCTGGAGCTCCCGCTGCCTCCCCCCCCTGAGGAGGTCGCCGAAGATCTTGAAGTAGCCGCCGGTAAAGACGATGAGGAAGATCAGGATCGAGAGAAGTATCCGGAGGATCTCCAGGTTCCGGTAGATGCCGGCATGGGTGATGGTGTCCAGGAACTCGAAGATGTTGAAGATGAAGAGGACGAGGAAGACACTCGCCAGGGCATGGAACAGGGGTGCGGGGAGGTTGAGGGGGAAGGTGAACTGGTCGAAGATCACCCCGGTCATGAGGAGCAGGGCGATAACGATGAAGAGGGGAAGGTTGTTGTTGAGGAGGACCACGAGGCCGTGAATGATCTCGTGATCAGAGGGGATGAAGGCATTGAGTGCCGCGAGGAGGAGGTAGAAGGCGAAGATCCCGAAGAGGGTTGAAAATACCGTCCAGACGATGGATCTCCTTCTCCAGAAACGCATGACAACCCCTGCCGGATCGGGTTTTCAACAGTTTGCCGGGGAGGGTCATAAGGGTTTCCAGATGTGATCCCGGGCCCCTGCCGGCGGCAGTGCTAAGTTTTGATGAAATCGCCGTAGAGGGCTGCCATGATGCCGAGCACGACGCAGAAGATTCCCGCGATCAGGGTGAGGAAATCGGGGGTGAAGAGGTAGCCGCTCACGAGGAGGTACCCGCCGAGAAAGCCGGAGAGGTAGGTAAGAAAACCCCAGATTCCCGAAAAGAGGGCGAACATGAAGGGCACGAGCGCGATGAGGAGGAAAATGATGAGCCAGAGAAGAGTGTTCACGTTGAAGAAGTTGTACGGGATCCGCGTCAGGGTCTGGTTCACGATGAGGTCTTGGAAAAACTGCCCTATCAGCGGAACCGGGTCTGTGTCCGGCCCGGCGATCTGGGCAGCGTACTTGATGATGATCCCCGCGATGATTGAGCCGATGAGGAGCTTGATCAGGGATCGCCTCGGTTTCATCACCGGGATGATATAGGAGGGGTTCTATATAAATGTATCAATGATTTTTCGTGAACAGGGAACCGAAAAAATTAAAAATACGGGGAGGAATCGGGAGAATCCTTTAATTATCCGGAGATGATACGGTTAGTGAATGCCGAGGAAGAAGGGCACCCCGGAAGAAGCGCCCCTCAAGCTCTTCTACATCTTCTACAGCAGGGAACGGATGGAGAACTGGATCAGGACCCTGGAGGAGTCGAGCTTCACGGCCGATCCTTCGTCGGACGAACCTCCCGAAGGTCTCCTTACCCTGTCCCGGTTTGCAGAGGACATCACCATCGAGGTGCTCAAGATCCTGAAGCTCTTCCAGAACGGGCGTTTCACGAAGGAGGAGTCGCTCCAGAGGATGCGGGAGGTGGAGGCCATCGTCATGTCCGGGGTCAGGGATGGCGAGGTAGGGGACGTCCTCGAGTCCCTCCAGCTCTCCCTCCTCGTCCTCTTCTCCGCCTGCCGGAGGTTCGTGGACGGGGGATATGAGAAGGACGTGAAAACCCTGGTAAAGCGGGCCCGGGGGATCCCGGAGGGCGACATGGAGAAGGCACTCGAGGTCGCCGGGGAAATCGGGGCGGCGGTCATCGGGGGAAGCCCCTGCTGCGAGAAGTTCATGGCAGA
>DATKKN010000045.1:0-14016 GCA_035542895.1 Methanomicrobiales archaeon
GGATGGCGAAGAACCCCTCGCCGCAGCCAACGTCGACGAGGGTCATCCCGTCCCGGAGGCCGATAACGGAAAGGATCTCCTCGGGATTCTGCCAGCGTCTCCGCTCGGGATCGTCAACCATGAAACGGCGATGGGGCATGATCTCTTTTTCTACCTTGTCGGCGGCAGTTATACGTGTTGCTGAATGTTCGTTTCACGCGGGAAACCCGGGGTGCATGAGCAACCGTTTTAAGGCTGCACGACAATCCCTTTCAGGTAATTTCTCATCGCGTCCCGGTGGGGTAGTGGACATCCTAGAAGCCTGCGGAGCTTTTGACCCGGGTTCAAGTCCCGGCCGGGGCGTTTTCCGTTTTTCAGGTCACCCTTTTCAAAAACGGTTATTCCTGGTCGGCGCAAACGAGGCAAAAAATGAGCCATCAACAGGAAACGCATCAGAATAGAATGAGATTAGATTAATCCCACCGAAAGGAGATTATCTCATGAGGAATACCGATGAGCCCTGACATTTCACGGAGATGGCTTCCGGTTCTCGGCGCAGCAATCCTGCTGGCCGTGATGATCGCTGGCTGCACAGGATCGCCCTACGCACCCGCGCCGACAACGACCCAGGCTACAACAGCGACAACTGCTCCAACAACCGCAGCGACAACCCCTGCCGCAACCGCGATGACGACTGTCCCCACGCCCCAGATAACTGCCACCATGCTCAACCAGACCAATGTCGCCATCGCCATCAGGAACTATGCCTTCAGCATCCAGCTCGTCACCGTCTCGAGAGGGACGACGATCACCTGGACGAACCAGGATCAAACGCAGCACCAGATTGTCAGCGATCCATATGGAGACTACGCACTGGGTGAGCTATTCAGGAGCAAGCCTCTTGAACCCGGACAGAGCTACTCCTCCACCTTCAATACGACCGGCAGCTGGGTGTACCATGACAACCTCCACCCCGCGATATGGGGAAAGGTCATCGTGAAATAATGGAGGGTAGACCCCTTCCAAAACACTCTTCTTGCCCTCTTTCTTCCCGGCCCACTCACTCTACGGGAATGTCGTCCTCATCCGCACATTTTTTGTCCCGAACCGGAGATACGGTTGCCGTACCAGCGTATCGGGATGTAAGCCCTATGGCAGGAAGTCACATCATTGCGGGGTCGATCCTCGTTCTCCTCCTCTTCATCACCGCGTCGGGGGCCCAGGTCACCCGGGGGAACACCTTCACGGTGACTGTCGTCGGGAGCCCGAGGACCGCCTATGACATCTGGCCGAGCGGGACTCATGATATGACCGGGGAACCGGGCGACCAGCCCCCGATCATCGTCGCCGGGCAGGTCGGCGTCGTCCAGGACCCCGCCGGTGGCCCGTACGTGATCGGGAACCATCCCATCGGCGGCGGGAGGACGATCCTCGGTGATGTCCCCCCCGACTCGTCCACCACGTCGGCCACCGTCTACTATGCGGAAGTGACCACAGACGTGAGCGGGTACGGGGTCGTCCTGTTCCAGACCTCGCACAACACCGCCACCGGCAGGCAGTTCCATATCGTGGCAGAAAACCCTGCGGACCCCGGGGAGGACGTCCAGGTGGTTCTCGGGGGAATCCCGACGCCGCCCCCGACCCCGGTGATGCCCCTGCCCCTGCCGACAACGATGGAAACCCCGTTTATGCCGGTCACGGTTACTCCCGCTACCGGGACGCCGGTTCCCCCCGTCACCATCCTAACGACGGCCCCGACCATCGCCCCCGTGCCCATGGAAACCCCGGCCGAGACGATCCCTGCCCGGGCGGTGCCGATCCCGCCGTTCGCAGCCATCGCCGCGGCAGCGACAGGGCTCCTCTGGGCCGGCCGGCGAGGGCCCTGATGGGCCTCACGCCTGGTCGGTCTATCCGGGAGCTCCCGACTCCAGTCATCGTAAGATATCTCCGGCGATTCGCCGGAGCCGGCCGGGGAGCGGGTATCCCAAGCCTCTTATCCCCGCAAGATCATAGATTCCGGCCATGCAGTCCGGGTTCCTGCCAGCGTTTCTACTCATCGGGGTGCTGGCCATCATCGCAGGCTGCAGCGAAGCACCGAACGGGGCAGCATCCATGACGACACCTACCACCGCAACCCAGGCAACACTGGTGAAACTCGAGACCACCATGGGGAACATCACCCTCGAGCTCCGGCCGGATATGCCGATCACGGCAGGGAATTTCGAAAAGCTCGTAAAGCAGGGCTACTACGACGGGGTCATCTTCCACCGGGTCATCGACGGCTTCATGATCCAGGGTGGTGACCCCACGGGCACCGGGCGGGGCGGGCCGGGCTACGTGATAAAGGACGAGTTCACCAGGAACAATCACAATGTCCGGGGCACCATAGCCATGGCGAACGCCGGCCCGAACACCGGCGGGAGCCAGTTCTTCATCAACCTCGTGGACAACACCTTCCTGGACTCCAAGCACCCGGTCTTCGGGAAGGTCGTCGAGGGGATGGATGTCGTCGACCGGATCGGGAAGGTGCAGACCGACTCGAACGACCGGCCGGTGACGCCGGTGAGAATCGTGAAGGCCACCGTGATCAATTCCTGAGCCGTCGAATAATCTCCATATTTTCAAAAGGAATCAGGTGTCCCCTGCAGGAACATTCCCTCCGCGGGTGCCACATGGCAGGAAAAAGGAGGCTACAGCCCCGGCTTCCCCTTCAGGGCCTCGAGGAGGAGCTTCGCCGAGGCCTCCATGTCCCTGAGGTCCGCGACCTCGACCGGCGAGTGGATGTACCGGACGGGCACGCTGATGACCGTGGAGGGGATCCCGGACCGGGAGAGGTGGATTGACGAGGCATCCGTGGTCCCCCCGTGGCCGACCTCGAGCTGGTACGGGATCTTCTTCGCGTCCGCGACCTTCCGGAGCCAGTTCACCATCCGGCGATCTGCGATCAGTCCCCGCCCGTTCGCGTCCGAAACGGTGATGGCCGGGCCCTTCCCCATCTCCAGGCAGGAGTCCTTCTTGTCGATGTCCGGGTGGTCGCCGGGGAAGGTGGAATCGAGGGCGATGGCGCAGTCCGGATCGAGGGCGAAGGAGCTCGTCTTTGCGCCCTTCGTCCCCACCTCCTCCTGGACGGTGAAGACCCCGTAGACGGTGTGCGGGGATTTGAGCTTTTTCAGCACCTGTATGAGGACGGCGCACCCGACCCGGTTGTCGAAGGCCTTTCCCGTGACCCGCCTCCCGGCGAGGCCGGCGAGCTCACGATCGACGGTGACTGGGGTCCCGATCTCGATCCCGAGCCTGTTTACCTCCTTGAGCGAGGATGCCCCTACGTCGATGAACATATTTTCTGCCTTTACGCCCTTCTTCCGCTCTTCCTCGTCCATGACGTGGGGCGGCTTCCCGCCGACGACCCCGATAACCGGTCCCTTCGTCCCGTGGAGGATGACCCGCTGGGAGTAGAGAGTCGGGGCGTACCAGCCGCCGAAGGTTACGAACCGGATGAAGCCCTTCTCATCGATATAGTTCACCATGAGGCCGATCTCGTCCATGTGGGAGGCAATCATAACCTTCAGCCGGCCCCCCTTCTTTACGGCGATGAGGTTCCCCAAGGCATCCTCCCGGATCTCGTCGACCGATCCCTGGAGCTCGGCACGGATGATGTCGTGCACGCTCCCCTCGCTCCCCGAGACGCCGTGGGCGTTCGAGAGCCTTTCGAGGGTCTCCCGCACGTTTACTCCCCCACGGCGGCAGCGATCCTCTTCAGGGCCTCGGCGATGTTCTCCCGGGAGGTGGCATAGGTGAGCCGGGCGTACTCCTTTGCGTTCCTGCCGAAGGAATCGCCTGGGACGATGATGACCCCCTTCGAGAGGATCTTCTCGATGAGGTCCCTCCCCATCGGGACGAAGGTGTAGAAGGCGCCCTCGGGAAGCGGGAACCGGAAACCGAGCCGGTAGAGCCCTTCGTAGAGAAGGTCACGGCGGGCCTGGTACTCCCGGCGCATCATCCCCACCGCGGACTGGTCGCCGGTATAGGCCGCGAGTGCGGCGTACTGGCTGATGGAGGTGGCGCAGGCCTGGCAGTACTGGTGGACCTTGATGCACTGGCCGATGACATTCTCGTCGGCCGCGAGGTAGCCGATCCGCCACCCGGTCATGGCATAGGTCTTTGAGGCCGCGTTCACCGTGACGACATTGTCCCCGTAGCAGGCGGCGCTCACATGGGGCCGCCCGTAGGTGAAGTGCTCGTAACACTCGTCGGAGACCACGGTCACCCCGGCGTCCTCCGCCGATTCGACGAGGGCGCAGATGGACTCCGGGCTCTCGACGGCCCCGGTCGGGTTCCCGGGGCTGTTCAGGAAGAGGAGCCGGGCGCCCTCCATCTGCTCCACCGCGGCATCGACGTCGATGTGGAGGGTCGAGGTGAGGGGGATCCCCTCCACCCTCGCGCCTGCTATGGTGGAGAGGGCCGCATACGAAACGAACCCTGGATCCGGGACGAGGACCCGGTCCCCGGGGTTCGTGAGGGACTGGATCACGATGTGGAGCGCCTCGCTCGCGCCCGCGGTCACGATGACCTGCCCGGGCTGGAAGGTGAGGGCATTCTCCCGGCGGAGCTTCTCGCAGATGGCAGCCCGGAGTTCGGGGATACCGGCGTTCACCGTGTAGCCGGTCTTTCCTTCCCTGATGGCCTTCACCGCGGCGTCCTTGATGTGCTGCGGGGTGTCGAAGTCCGGCTGGCCGAGGCCGAGGTTGATGGACCCCGGTCCTGCCCCCTCGAAGATCCTCCGGATGCCCGACATCTCGATGCTCTGAACCTTCTCGGAAAACCTCATTCCTTCATCCCCTCCCCGTTCTTCACTCGATGTTCACGTGTCTCCCCTTCAGGGTTTCGACGTTTATCTCCTTGATCTCCATGAGCCGGGAGATGACCGCATCGGCGAAGATCACCGAGGCCGTCTCGAAAAGGGTGCCCAGGGGGGCAAAGGACTTGTGTTTCCCCATCATCTGCCGGATCTCGAATTCCGCGTGCTCGTCCCCGACGGTATCCCGCTGGCTCTCGATGACCACACAGCAATCGGCAATCCGGCCGATCCGGGAGGCCTTTTTGCTCGTGATCAGGCAGAGTCTCGCCCCGATGGCCTTTGCCGACTCGGCGATGTCGGCGACGGTCTTCGTTTCCCCGGACCCCGAGAAGACCACCATGAGATCCTTCGGATCCATCGCCGGGGTTACGGTCTCGCCCACGACGTAGGAGGTGAGGCCGAGGTGCATCAGGCGCATGGCAAAGGCCTTCGCGACGAGCCCCGAACGCCCGGCCCCCATGACATAGATCCGTTTTGCCCCGAGGATCTCGCTGATAAGGCCCTCCACCTCCTCGTCCGAGATGTCGTTTGCGATGGCCCTCACCTTCGAGGCCATGAACCGCATCATGTCCTGGACCGGGTGCTCCTCCATGCTCCTCCTTTGTACCGTTAATCTGGCTTCTACACCTTTAGGCAGTGTATCAGGGTGCCTTCATGGAATGTTGAGGAGAAAAGTATTATAACTTATCATTCGGCCATTTTAAGGAGGAGCGGGCTCCTACGCCTCACCATTTTTATCCATTGAATTCACGGAGATACTCTTTATAGCGCGGATCCCTTTTCAACCCATGGAGGTATGCAACCGCGTGTTTGTTGGTCCTGGCAACCGTTCGAATTGAGTCTGTCAGGCGGGTTACAGCCGCCACTTACGAAGGGTAACCCCGTCAATCCCTCGTGTACTGGTGCCAGATCAACAGCCACACCTTTGAGAGTCGCTCTACCATGGTTGACCGGGGAGCCAGCGAAAGTTCTGGTAAGGAGGCCATAGCCCCGGATAACCCGTTGGCGGCGGCATATGGAGATTCCCTGTGTAATATATAGAGATATATTGCTCCTGCTGCGCATTTCGGAACAGTTATGGTGTCATAAGACGACTATCCTACCCGACGAATCAGGCCGTGGTGTTGTCATCCCCCACGCGAAGACCGGAGCTGTAAGTGTTATCGATGGAATGACAGAAATGAGCCACAACCTTTCACACACAATCACATCGTTCGTGAATATGGACTGGCTTCTTGGTGTGTGTGAGCAGGAAATCCTGAATGAACGTTTGATACATGAGGGAATCGGTGGCCGGATCAACATGCTTGGACAGGCAGAGTTACGAGGATATATCCGGGCAATCAGGAAAGTCCAGGAACTAGCTCTCCTGTCCATCATGGAAGACGTCGCCACGCTCAGCTGTGACGATATCGGGATTGATGCGAACGGGGACTTGATCATTTCCGACGGAAGAATCAAGATGAACCTCAGCACGAGCGAGGTTGAGCCTAACCTTCCTGAGGAAGTTCAGGAGTTAATCATACAATTCGATGCAATAGCACCTCACCCGGTGATCCCGCGGTCACGGATCCTCTCTTCAAAGGAATACCGGAAACAACCCCCGGGACCCAACCGGTCACCCATGTTTAAACTCTGAGTTTTGTCAACGAAACTCTCACGTTCCTCGCCATCCTGCGGGTCGGCCCAATAATCGGAACGCTACCTTTCTCTAAACTCCGATCTTTCAAAATGTATTGCATCCGAATAAATATCCTTATATTTGGCAATTAACCATTCAGTTTCTCTTATTGCTCTATCATGAGGATTGTTTTGTTTGGCGAGTTCTACCGAACAACTCAGAATTTTAAAAAAATCCAGGGCGTCGACAAGCGATTGTATCCTCGTTCGCCGATGCCCTTGCCCGAAAGGTATATTCATCGGCGGAAAGAGTGGCAGGTAATTCTCCGGTGGTTCGGCTTTATGGTGGATATCCACTGTCCGTTCCCACTTACCGGTTCAAAAAGATTCAAATATCTTCGGATTCTTAGGGCTTAAGCGCACCACCTCCCCGGCATCTTTTAACCGGAGGAGAAGCTCTTTGGAAAATTCCTCGGCATCATGTTTCCCCATCATGAGCTGAAGGGCTATATCCCCGGGAACCGTCATGACTGATTTTTATATATCATCAGGGACATTTTTGAAAGAATTCAAGTAATGAGATAGGTACGTTCATATTGCTTTTCCAGTGGAAACAAGGGGGTCCAGTTTGAATCTCTATTGAAGTATATTCTCTATTTTGAACTATAGAGGGCACCACAAAATCTAGTGAGATAATTTATATCGGGAAATGGAAAAACGCTTATCGGGACTGGTGGCATCCGACAGGGTTTGGGGACTGCCTCACGTTCGATGCACCTTTGCTACCGGCCCACCTCCCCCACAGGCTCAAAATACCATACTTATTTTCCGATTCAGCCGTCCCGGGCTGATTCTACAGCCCGGACCCGGCGGTCCTCCCGGATGACCACGTAGAGGATCTCGAAGGAGATGAAGGCCATCCCGGCGATGAGGAGGTTCTGGTTGCCGAGGATGGCTCCGGCGAAGATGAGCCCCAGGCCGAGGAGATAGACGAGACAGGCGAAGGTCCGCTGGAGGCCTCCCGTCGTGCGGTCAAGGAGGCGGGAAAGGGCCGCCGAGACCACGGAGGAGGAGAGGATCACGGTGCTGAACAGGACCACAATCCCCGCCACCGAGTGGATGGAGGGGGTGAGGGGGGACACCGTCGGGTACGCGGTGAGGTACACGAGGATGGTGAGCACCGAGAAGATGGCATGGACGACCCTGAAGAGGAGGGTCGAGCCTGAGGGGGTCCCGTACCCCTCGAGGACCCGGCGGAAGGGGTCACCCTCCCGGAGGGACCCGTCCGATTCCTGCCGGAAGACCGCGATGGTGAGGATGAGGAAGAGGGCGAAGACCGTGAGGGAGTTCACGTCGAGAAGGGTGATGGTCTCCTGCCCGTGGACAGAAAGGACCAGGGACCGGTCGGGGAGGTACCGGGTGAGGATGAGGATGGCCCCGAAAATCGCCTGGAGGGCGATGATGTTTGAGACCCTGCTCATGTACTCGCCGAAGGGGGAGGGGTCGGGGGGGGCAGCCATGGACACACGACCGGGCCGGGGGAATGCCTCTTCAAGTTCTTGGGTCCCTCCCCTATATTAGTATTTCATCCATTTGAATTTTATTAACGTTATAATTTAACAAAATAACAATTTTCCGTGGTTTTTCCAGAAGGAAAAAGATATACATTTGGAGGAATGAATAACCGCTTCTCTTGAACTATCGAAAGTGGACGGGCGGAAAATAAAGGAGAGCTCCTTTCCGGATCCTCGCGTCCCATGCGGCGTTCCGGGAGGGCCTGTCCGTTCTTATCCATGCCCCGGATGGAGCACCGCGGATGTCACCGCTCCGTCGGTGGAGCAGGAAGTCCCGCGCCCTCCGGCGTGGTCCCGGGGAGGGCCCTTCCAGGCGCTCCTGAGATCCGGTAATTCCCCGGCGGGACGGAGATCTCGAACCGTGCCCCCCTGCCATGCTCCCCGGTCTCGCGGATGGAGAGTCCGGTGATGGCGAGGATCTCCCGCACGAGGAAGAGGCCGAGGCCGGTGTGCTTCCCGAAGCCCCGGGTGAAGATGGCCTCCTTCTCTTCGGGGGCGATCCCGGCCCCGTCGTCCTCGCAGGTCAGGGTGAGCCCCGGGTGGCCCTCCTCGAACCCGAACCTGACCCGGGTCACCCGTTCCCCGTGCCGCACTGCGTTCTCGATCAGGGTTTCGAAGGCCCGTTCGAGGAGGGGATCGGCGTAGATCTCGAGCCCCTCGAGGTCGGAGAGGACCGGGATCCCCGAGGTGTCGAGTTGCCCGGTGATGCGGCCGAGGACCCCGTGGACGTCCTGCCAGGCGGGCGCCGCAACTCCGATGCTCTGGTAGAACCGGGTGAAATCGATGATGGAGTGGATCTGCCGGGTGATGGAGTCCTGCTTCTCAAGATAACCGAGCATGAGGGGATCCCCCGATGCCTCCATGGCAAGCTGCTGGTACGCTGATAGGGCGGTGAGGGCATTCAGGATGTCGTGGCGGGTGATATCCGAGAGAAGCTGGAGCTTCCGGTTCGCCTTCATGAGGGCGGTCTCGCCCTCCTTCCGCCCGGTGACATCCCGGAGGATGCCGATGACCTGCGGGCCGGGGAGGGGAATGAACCGGCACTCATAGGAGTGCCTCGCGTTCTCCTGCTCGTGGGTGATCTCGGCGATCTGCATCCTCCCGCTCTCGTGTGCCTCCCGGATGGTCTCCTCCACAAGCGCCCCCTCCGAAGGCGAGAGGAGGTCCCGGATCCTCCGGGTGAGGAGCTGGTCATAGGGGAGGAAGAGGGGTGGAGGGTCCCGGGCACGGAGTTCCAGGATGGTGCCGTCGGGGTCGAGCCTGAGGTACACGTCTGGGAATGCCTGGAAGATGGCCTCGAGCTGGGCATGGGCCTCCTCGAGCTCCCGGGCCCGTTCCCTGAGGCTTCCCTCGGTGGTCACCCGGTCGGTGATGTCCTCGAGGGTCTCGAGGGCGCCGATGATCTCCCCGGAGGTGTCCCGGATGGCCACCGCGGTGAAGAAGAGCCACCTCCCCCGCCCGCCCAGGTCGGGGAAGAAGTCCGTGACCTCGTATGCCCCCTCGACGTACCGGGAAGGGACCGCCTTTTCCCCGTACCAGCGGGAGAGCTCGCCGGCCTTGTCATCCACGAGGAGATCGCAGAGGCAGGGCCGCTCGGTGGCATAGAATGCCCTCCACGGTGCCCTCCCCCCGATGATCTCGGAGGCGGGGACGCCGGTGCGCTCCTCCAGGGCCCGGTTCCAGTGGACGACCCGGTGGTCGCGGTTGATGACGAACTGGGGGATGGGCGAGCCCTGGATGATTGCATGGAGCTGCTCCTCGTTCTCCCTGAGCGCCTCCTCGGCCCTCCGCTTGCGGGCGGCCTGCCGGATCATGTTCGCGAGCTCGGCGAACTGGGACCTCGGGTCGCCCCCCTTCTGGAGATAGAAATCGGCGCCTGAGTTGAGGGCCTCGATGGCAACATCCTCCCGCCCCTTCCCGGTAAAGATGATGAAGGGGATGTTGTACCCTGTCCCCCGGAGCTCTTTCAGGAACTCGATGCCGTCCATTTCGGGCATCAGGTAGTCTGCGACGATGACGTCGTAGGAGCCGCGGCGGAGCTTCTCGAGGGCAAGCCGTGCGGAGAGGGCGGTGTCGATGGAGAAATCCGCATCCCGGCCGAGGAAGATGGTGGTCAGCTCGAGGAGGGCGGGTTCATCGTCGACATAGAGAACCTCGATCTTCGGGGCCTCGTGAATCGGCCCCCCGTTCTGACTTTCGGTCGCCATCGGGAATCAAGGGGAGAGAGCTGGTATTCTGCCTGGGGGAGGTGATCTGGTAAAGGATTATTTTATGCGAAGATATATATAGTTGCTGTAATAATTAGGGTCGATACCAACTCGTGTTCCGGAATCGCGGGAACGCGAAAAGGGAAGAACATTTTTTCGGGCGCCGGCACATGCTTCCTGATGCCGGGATCTGAGGAGCTTCCGGGCCGGCAGGCAGAAATAATATTCCCGCCCCATAGATCTTTATTCAGGCGGAGGAAGGTTCGGGTGAAGCCCTACTTTGCGGCCGACGGGTTCGAGCTCTATCTTTCCGACTCCGTGGAGTACATGGAGGGGCTGCCCGGGGGATGTGTGGACCTGATCTTTGCCGATCCGCCCTACAACCTCTCGAACGACGGTTTCACCTGCCACTCGGGGAGGCGCGTCCCGGTGAACAAAGGGGACTGGGACGAGAGCCGGGGGGTCGAGGAGGACTTCGCGGGCCACCTCGCCTGGATCCGGGCCTGCCACCGGATCCTCGCCCCCACGGGGAGCATCTGGATCAGCGGGACTTATCATTCCATCTACGCCTGCGGCTATGCCCTCCAGCTCGCCGGCTACCACCTGTTAAACGACATCTGCTGGTACAAGCCGAACGCCCCCCCGAACCTCTCGGGCAGGTACTTCACCGCGAGCCACGAGACCCTCCTCTGGGCCTCGAAGAGCCCGGAGTGCCGGCATACCTTCAACTATGACCTCGTGAAAAACGGCGCCTGGGAGGGGGATGCCCTGAAGCGGCCCCACCGGCAGATGCGGTCGGTCTGGTCCATCCCGGCCCCGGGGCCGGGGGAAAAGCGGTCAGGGAGGCACCCGACCCAGAAGCCCCTCGACCTCCTCGTCCGGATCATCCTCGCGAGCTCGAGGGAGGGAGACCTCGTCCTCGACCCCTTCACCGGCAGTTCGACCACCGGCCTCGCGTGCCTCCGGACCAGGCGCAGGTTCATCGGTGTGGATCGTGAGAAACAGTACCTGGACCTCTCCGTGAAGAGGTTCAGGGCCTTCCAGAATAACAAAGGCATGCATTCCGGTGAGGGTGAATGACCCGGGAGCAGGCTCTTCCGGCAGGTGCAAGGCAGGCTATCCTCGCCTCGCAGCGGGGGGAGATCACCGAGTACCGGATCTACTCGGCTCTTGCCGTGAGGGCATCGGAGGCCGGGAACCGGAAGGTCCTCGAGGAGATAGCCAGCGTCGAGCAGGGTCATTACGGGTTCTTCAGATCCCTGACGGGCGGCGACATTCCCCCCGACCGGATCAGGATCGCTCTGTACCTCCTCATGTACCACGTCTTCGGGATCACCTTCACCCTCAAGTTCATGGAGCGGGGCGAGAAGAGAGCCCAGAAGGTGTACCAGGGCCTCCTCCCGGTCGTCCCCGGCCTCGAGGAGGTGCTCCTCGACGAGGAGCGGCACGAGAAGGCCCTCATCTCCCTGGTCGATGAGCAGCGGCTCAGGTACACGGGATCCATCGTCCTCGGTCTGAACGACGCCCTCGTGGAGCTCACCGGGACGCTCGCGGGCCTCACCCTCGCCCTCCAGAATACGAGGGTCATCGCTATGGCCGGTCTCATCACCGGGATCGCAGCCGCCCTCTCCATGGGCTCGGCCGAGTACCTCTCCACGAAGTCCGAGGGTGAGGCAAGGAACCCCCTCCAGGCCGCCACGTACACGTTCATCGCCTACATTGTCACCGTCCTCTTCCTCGTCGCCCCCTACCTCGTCTTCGCGAGTTATTACCTCGCCCTCACGGTCACCATCGTGAATGCCATCATCGTGATCGTGGTGTTCACCTTCTATATCGCCGTGACGAGGGACCTGGACTTCGGGGGCCGGTTCCTCGAGATGGCGGGCATCAGCCTCGGGGTCGCCGCCCTCTCCTTCCTCCTGGGGCTCCTCGTGCGGGTCCTGCTTGGGGTGGACGCATAGGGGATGTCGGGTCCCGCAGGGACCCGGCTCCGAAGGAGCCGGGGCTGTCCCGGGGGTGGGTGGGGCCCCTCGGGACCGAGCCGGGAGCGTCCAGGGGGGATGGGGCCCCTCTGGACCTGGGGTCCGGAGGCCACCGGGCGCTAGCTTTTTCGCTCCCCCCTGCAAGGGGTAGACTGGGAGCGAACGCGGATGATCTTCGAGAAGCTGGTCTCAAGGGGCCTCGCCCACAACTCGTACCTGGTGGGGGCCGGGGACGAGGCCGCGGTCATCGATCCCCGGCGGGACATCGATGCCTACCTTGAGATCGCCAGGAGGAACGATCTCCGCATTACCCGGGTCTTCGAGACGCACCGCAACGAGGATTACGTGATCGGTTCCATGGAGCTCGCCCGGGTCACCGGCTGCGAGATCCACCACGGCGCGAGGCTGGACTTCCGGTACGGGAAGCCCGTGCACGAGGGCGACAGCTTCCGGGTCGGGAGCCTCGAGCTCCGGATCCTGGAGACACCGGGGCATACCGAGGAGAGCATCTCCATCGTCCTCTCCGATATCGGGGTTTCCGGGATGCCCCTCATGGTCTTCACCGGCGACGCGCTCTTCGCCGGGGAGGTCGGCCGCACCGACTTCTACCCGGACCGGCCGGAGCAGGTGGCGGGGGAGCTCTATCACAGCCTCCACCAGAAGATCCTCCCCCTCGGAGACGGGGTCATCGTCTGCCCTGCCCATGGCGGGGGCTCGGTCTGCGGGGCAGACATCAGCGACCTCCCCCTGACCACCATCGGGTACGAGAAGGAGACGAACCCCCTTCTCCGGCTGGAACGGGGGGCCTTTATCAGGCGGAAGATTGCCGAACGGCACCATTACCCGCCCTACTTCTCCATGATGGAGCGGCTCAACCGCGACGGGCCGCCCCCCCTCCCCTGCCCCCTCTCCGTTCCCGGACTCACCGTCGCAGCCGTGAAGGACCTGCGGGAGCGGGGCGCCCAGGTCGTTGACATCAGGTCGCCGTCCTCCTTTGCCGGCGGCCACGTCCCTGGGAGCCTCCACATCTGGCGCGAGGGGCTCTCTGCCTTCGCCGGCTACTTCCTGAACTACGAGGACCCCATCGTTCTCATCGACGATTTCAACCAGGATCTCGACGAGATCCGTCGCCAGTTCGGGCGGCTCGGGTACGACAACTTCGCCGGATGCCTCGGGGGAGGAGGGTTCATGGCCTGGGCAAAGGCCGCTGAGCCACTCGGCACGGTAAAGACCTGGACGGTTCACGACCTGAAGGAATACCTCGGAGACCCGACGCTCTACCTTCTCGACCTGCGGGACGAGCCCAACTACCGGAAGCACGGGCACCTGCCGGGAGCGCACCAGGTCTATGCCGGCGAGTTCAGGTCGTTCATCTGCAAGGTCCCGGAGGACCGAAGGATTGTGTGCTTCTGCGATTCGGGCTACAAGTCCTCCATCGCGGCAAGCCTCCTCCTCCAGGCCGGGTACCAGGATGTGATCGTCGTGCTTGGTTCCATGGCGGCATGGGAGAAGGCCGGGTATCCCGTGGAACGGGAAAAGGAGGATGAAAAAGAGCAGATTTCACCAGGATAACTCCCGACCCCGGCCGTTCGGATTCGGCCTTCTTTCGGGAATGCGATCCCGTTCACCGGTGTTTGAATACTTTTAAATATTATGGCTATGCTATATCTTAGCCAATGCGTGGTGGATGCCTTTTCGCCCGGGATTGCCTTTATCGCCCCGAGTGAAGCGTCCGGAAAGCCCGCAGCAGTGAACTGTTCAGCGCACCGGTTGGTGCACTGTTCTCCGAACACCGT
>DATKKN010000046.1:0-10020 GCA_035542895.1 Methanomicrobiales archaeon
ATCGATTGCGACCGGGTCCTGCGAGGCGAGGATCCCGATATCGGGGACGATGGGGGCGTCGGACCAGGGGACGCAGTCACAGTCGGGGGTGATGGAGAGGAGAAAGTTGAAGAAGCCTGCCCTGCCCTTCTTTCCCTCCATGGCGCCACAGGCATACTCCACCATCCGTTCTACAAAGGGCGGGATGTCCACCGTCCAGTCGAACTCGATCGCAGACTGGAGGCAGACGGTCATGCATTCGCCGCAGCCGATGCATTTCTCCTTGTCGAGGCTCACCCTCACTTCCCCGAGCTCGAGAGCCCCCGCCGGGCAGACGTCGACGCAGTTCCCGCACCCCCGGCACCGGTCAGGCACGAGCAGGGTGTGGGCCCGGTGCATCTCGCGCTTTCCCCGCGCCGGGGAGCAGCCCATGGCGAGGTTCTTTATGGCCCCGCCAAAGCCGGCAAGCATGTGGCCCTTGAAATGTGAGACCACCACCATGCTGTCGGCCGCGGCGATGTCCCCGGCGATGAAGACCCGGTCGAAGTGTTTCCTTCCCGCCTTCACCTCAACGATATGCCCGCCCCGGATCCCGTCGGCGATGATCACGGGGGCACCCACCACCGCGTAGTCGAAGCCGTGCCCGACGGCGGTCGTGATGTGGTCGACGGCGTTCGAGCGGCCCCCCGAGTACAGGGTCCCCGTATCGGTGAGGAACGGCCGGCCGCCTTCGGCCTTCACGAGATCGACCAGCTGGCGGACATGGACCGGGTTCACGTACGTATCACAGCCGCGTTCGCCGAAGTGGACCTTGATGGCGCAGAGGTCACGCTCGTGGATGCACCGGTCGATCCCGGCCGACTCAAAGAGCCTGCGAAGCTTCGCAACCCTGCTGTCCGCGTCCCCCCGTGCCCGGAGCCCGGCAAAAAATACCTCTGCTGTCATCCGCCCCGCCTCCCTGCCTAAGACTAAGACGGGGCCTCTCCGCCAATAAATCCTCGTCCCTGCGTCCCCGGACCCGGGCACCGGAAGGATCTCCATGGATCGGAAATCGGATGGAGCGGCCATTTCCACAGGAAACAGGCTTGCCGGCCCGCTGGATTCCACAGGAAGCAATGGGGTGCGAACCATGAGCCACCCGATTCCATGCTTCGGGAGCCTCGTCGGGATTCCGGGACAGGGATGGCCTTTTCTGGTGAAGGGAGCCCCGTTTCCTCTGGAGCTATTGCCATGGGAAACTGCCATGCAGAGTGGTGCATGGACGGGCATCCAGGCAGGGATTTGCACTCGGTTTATCCCGGTGGTCCGGGCGGGCCCGCTCTCCCACGACCGAAGATTCTACGTCGGTGGATGCAGTGGATCCCGTAGAATATCCCCGGATACCGGATCCGGTGGTCATGTGAACTCCAATGGAAACAAAGGGGTGATTACGCTGATATTCCGTCGTGAGATATAAACCTTCCTTTCCCGGGAGATCCCGCACCTGCCTGATCCGGGTTTTCGGGCTATGAACCTGTTGGATCCGGCAGGTGGATCCCGTTTCTTCGTCCCCGGACGCGGGATCCGGTGGCTCCATGTGCTCCATTGGAAACAAGGGGGTTCGGCCGCCACCGGTTTCCAGTTCTGGCATAAATACTTTCTTCTTCTTTCAAAATTTGAAACATCCGATTCGGATTTTTCCCGCCCCTGTTTCCGCCCCGCCTCTCACAGGGAATCGCAAAGGAACAACCCGGATATCCAATCCGGGTGCCCCATGCGCTCCAATGGAAACAAGGGGGTTTGGCCGGGCCGCTTTCCCCGCCGTTCAGGCCCGGACCAGCCCGGAGATGAATTCCTCCATCCGTTTCAGGGCCGTTCCCAGGTCCTCCCTCGAGACCGCGTAGGCGCACCTGAGGTGGTCCGCCCCGCTCCCGCCAAAGACCGAGCCGGGGACTACCGCCACCTGCTTCTCGGTGAGGAACCGCTCGGCGAACTCCTGGTCGGTGAGCCCGGTCCCGGCGACGGAGGGGAAGGCATAGAAGGCCCCTTTCGGGAGGTGGCAGGGCAGGCCGATCCGGTTCAGCCCCTCGACAAAGAAATTTCTCCTCTGCCGGTACTCCCTGACCATAGCATCTTTTTCCTGCTCCCCGTTCTTCAGGGCCTCGATGGCCGCCATCTGGCCCATCACGGGGGCGCAGAGCATGACGTACTGGTGGATCTTGAGGGCGAGCTCGGCGATGTTCTTCGGGGCACAGAGGTACCCCACCCTCCACCCGGTCATGGAATAGGCCTTCGAGAAGCCGTTCATGGTCACGGTCCGGTCCCTGAGCTCGGGATGGGAGGCCACCGCCACGTGCCGGCCCTCGTAGGTTAGCTCCGAATACACCTCGTCGGAGATGACCATCAGGTCATGGTCCACCACGAGGTCGGCGATGGCGTCGATGTCCGCCTTTCCCATCACGCCCCCCGTGGGGTTGTTCGGGAAGTTCATGACAAGGACCCGGCTCTTCCGGGTGACCTTTTCAGCGAGGTTGTCCGGCGTGAGCCGGAACTCGTCCTTCTCCGGGCAGGGCACAGGGACCGGTTTTCCTCCGGCGAGGGTCGCGCAGGGGGAATAGGAGACATAGGAAGGTTCGGCGACAAGCACCTCGTCCCCCGGGTCAACGAGCGCACGGACGGCGATGTCCGCCGCCTCCGAGACCCCGGTCGTGATGATAATCTCCTCCTCGGGGTCGTAGCCGACCCCATACCGATTGAGGAGCTCTTTTGCCACGAGCTGCCGGAGGGGGAGGAGGCCCTTGTTCGAGGTGTACGAGGTGTGCCCCTGCTCGATGGACCAGATCCCCGCCTCGGAGACGTTCCAGGGGGTCTCGAAGTCCGGCTCGCCCACACCGAGGGAAATGACGTCCTCCATGGTGAGGAGGAGGTCGAAGAACTTCCGGATGCCCGAGGGCGGGATGGCCCGGGCACGGGCCGAGCCGCGCTCCCGCATGGTCTGCTGGCGCATGGTCTTCTCTAGAACGAGAGGGGAAGCCGCTCCCCGCCCTCCTTCTCGAAGAACTGGTTCCCGTTCTCCTTGTAGATCTTCATGATGATGTGGGTGGCCGCCTCCCGGATGTGGTCCATGGGCGCGATCTGCTCGGAGACGAACCGGGAGACCTCGTTCATGTCCTTCCCCGTGACCAGGAGCTGGAGGTCGTAGACCCCGGAGACCAGGTAGAGCGAGTCCACCTGCCGGAACCGGGCGATCCGCTCGGCGATCTTGTCGTACCCGAAGTCCCGCTCGGGGGCGATCTTCAGGTCGATGATGGCGGATACCCGCGAGGCCCCTGCCTTTTCCCAGTCGATGACGGCGGTCACCTTGCGGATGATCCGGGCCGCCTCCAGCGCCCGGATGCGTTCCCCGGCCTCGCCCTCGGAGAGGCCGAGGCTCGCGGCCAGCTCCCCGAGGGGGATCCGGCCGTTCTCCTCGAGCAGCTGGAGGATCTCCAGGTCTTTTCCGTCCACGGGATCACCTCAATAATGCCTTCAACCGGTTGGTATCCAATTGTATAAGGGTATCCCGCGAGAGCCGCTGGTCCTTCGAAAGGACCTCCCAGATGCGGCCCGTGATCATGTCGAACCACATCTCCTTCGTCCGGCCGTACCGCCCCTTGGAGACGACCCGGGTATTGATGACCCCGAGCATCGAGAGCTCGGAGACGAGGTCGGTGATGCGCCGGTTCGTGAGCACGTCCACGTCGAGCGTCCCCGCGACTTCGCGGTAGACCTGCAGGACCTCGCCCGAGGTGAAGATCTTCTTCCCGATGTGCTCGAGGAGAAGCATGGAGTAGAGCACCACCTTCGACTGGGTCGGGAGGGTCGAGACGCACTCGATCATGCTGTCGGTCTCGATCTTTTCCTGCGCCATTTTCACGTGCTTCTCCAGCACCCGGTCGGTGTCCTCCCGCTCGGCAAGCTCCCCCGAGACCCGGAGGAGGTCGAGGGCGCGGCGGGCATCCCCATGCTCCTGGGCGGCGAGGGCCGCGCAAAGCGGGATAACGGGGGCGTCGATGACCGCGTCCATGAAGGCGTCCGCGCTCCGCTGCTGGAGGATGTCGCAGAGCTGGGGGGCGTTGTACGGCGGGAAGACCAGCTCCTCCTCGGAGAGGGAGGAGAGGACCCTCGGGTCCAGGAAGTCGGTGAACCGCAGGTCGTTCGAGATACCAATGATGGAGACCTTCGAATCCTTGAGGTCCGAGTTGATCCGGGTCAGGTTGTAGAGGGTCTCGTCCCCGCTCTTCTTCACGAGCTTGTCGATCTCGTCGAGGACGATGACGATGACCCCGCCCACGGAGTCGAGGAGGTTCTTCAGCTCCATGTACACCTGGTCCGTGGGCCAGCCGGTGAAGGGGATGGAGCCGCGCGTACCGTCGCTCGGCCGTTCGTCGTGATCCTCGAGGTTCTTCGCGATCTGGGCGAGGACCCGGTACTGGGTGTCGATGACCTCGCAGTTCAGGTGGATGACGTGGCAGGGGATGACCGTTTCCTGGCTCGCCTTCTCGAGCTCGTCGGCGACGTACCGGACGCTTGCCGTCTTCCCTGTCCCGGTCTTCCCGTAGATCAATATGTTTGACGGGGTCTCACCCTTGAGGGAGGCGGCGAGAATGGAGGCGATGGTGTTGATCTCCGGCTGACGGTGGGGGAGGATGTTCGGCCGGTACGAATGGCGGAGCACCTCCCGATTCTTGAATATATTCTTATTGACGAGGTATTTCTGGAAAAGTCCCATGGACGAGTTTTCTTCGGGCATGCGTGGAGAGGGAGAATTGTGCTCCGGTGATATGGTTCCGGCCCCTCTTAAGCTCTCCGTTTTCACCCTGTTTATAACCCCATTGCTTCCTGTGGAAATCCTTTTATACCGAAATTTTTTCCCAAAAGAAGCTGGTATCTTGGACTTCCCGGGAGGGGGGACTCCACATGGTTTCCCGCCCTTTCCACAGGGTTTTTCCACCGGGAACAGGAATTTCCCCGCGCTCCGATCCCCGGGATCCCCGTTCCTCCCCCCGGTCATGGCAACGGGATCATCCCCCTCCCCCCCTCATTTCCAGTGGAGTATCGAGAATAGCCTTCCTGAACCGGTATTCTCCTGGAAAATAGCCGGTTGTTTTTTTCTCTCATATCATATAAAAACAGATCGAAATGAACCGGAGGAATGAAACCCGGCCGACCCCATCACCATCATCTCCCCGGGGGAAAGACCCCTGGTATTTCGGCAATGGAGATTCCCGGGTCATTCCACTGGAAATAAGGGGGTCCGGGCAGGGATAACCCTCGGCATCCCTTTATGATTCCCGGAGCCAACCCTCCCTTCAGGCCATGAACCCGGACCATGTCCACCAGGTCTCGGTATCCGCGGCGGTCATCACGGTCTCGAGCACCCGGACGCCGGAGACCGACGAGAGCGGGCAGGTGATCAAGGATCTCCTCGAGGAGGCAGGCCTCGAGACCGCGTACTATGCCCTCGTGCCCGACCGGATCGAGCACATCCGAACCGCCCTCGTCATCGCCCTGGAACATGCGAACTGCATCATCCTCACGGGCGGCACCGGCCTCACCCCCGACGACCTCACCATCGAGGCGGTCAGGCCATTCCTCGAGAAGGAGATGGAGGGATTTGGCGAGATCTTCCGCTGGAGGTCCTTCCAGGAGATCGGGACCCGCGCGATCCTGACGAGGGCCCTGGCAGGCATATCCGGTGGACGCGCCGTCTTCTGCCTCCCCGGCGCCGTTTCCGCGGTCACCCTCGCGACGAAGGAACTGATCATCCCGGAGATCCGGCACATCCTCTCGCACGCATTACCGGATCAACGGTAGACCTCGAGCAGGGCAACCCGCTCGAGCACCAGGTCCCGGAACCGGCCGGGCCCCGCGGCCTCGATCTCGCGGGGCGTGATCCCGAAGGCCTCCATGAGCCGCTCCACTTTTTCGGCGGGCAGGGTCTCCCAGTCCTCGTCGACGAACTCCATGAGGGCCGGGAGATCCCGATAGGCCGTCTCCGCCGGCGGGCAGGTGCATACGTAGGCCCGGTTCAGGCCCTCGTGGATCCCGAACCGTTCCGCGACGCTGCACTGCCGGTTCCCCGCGGCAGAGAGGAGGGCCTCCATCTCGAGGGTGGAGGAGATGGCGGTACCCGTTCGCACCGCCCGGAGGGCGCGCCCCAGTGCCGCGTCGACATGGGCCCTTCCCGCCATCAGGTCGGCATTGAAGCAGATGATATGGGTGCCGCGGGCAGCGGCGATTTCGCGGATCCTTGCGAGGAAACCCGGGCAGTCCGGGACCCGGAAAACCGCGGTGCGCACGTCGCACTCCTCGCTTTTCATGTCCCTTCACCGAAGTGATCGAGGTTCTTCTGTTCCGCGGTGGCGGCCCGCGGGGAGTCAGCCTCCCCCTTTCCCAGCTGGGCAAAAACCTGCTCGGCGATACCCCGGCCGAGTATCGGGGCGATGTGGTCGATCCCGGCGTCGCGGATCATGGCTGGGCACGTAATGCCGTTGTTGAAGAGCCGCCGCGCCCGGACGCGCCCGATGCCCCGGAGGGAAACCAGGGGGAGGAGCTCGGCCTTGACCCCTGAACTGACCCGCACCTCCATGTCCCGGACCGGGCCGGCGAGGTGGGGGGCGAACCGCGACGAGAGCCGGGAGGCAGCGTGGACGAGCCACTGGACGCTCTCCACGAAGGAGTAGATGTCGCCGGGGTTGATCCCGTACCGCTCGCAGATCATGGCCTCCCCCACCTCGTCGGTCCAGTCCGCGAGGACGAGCGCCGTCTTCAGGGCACGGAAGAAGGTCTCGCATTCCTCCTCCCCGAACGAGGGGAGGGGGAGCCACACGGCATCCTCGTGCTCGTACAGGAACTTCTCGAGGCGCGGGAGGTCCGCCTGCCTGAGGTAAAGGGTGGGCATGTCGGGCGTGGAACAGAGGAGGTGGAGGAGTCCGACGGGAGAAAATTTTTCCACCCCGGCAAGGCAGGCGGTGATGGCCTCCGCGCTCCTCGGGTCCAGGTAAAGCCGGGAGACGAGCGTCCCGAGCTCGGTGGCCGAGACCTCGCTCCCGAGGCGCACCACCATCTCGGATTTTTCGAGGAACAAGAGTGCCCGCTCCACGACCTTTTCGAGCCCGTGCCGGTTCCGGTTCTCGTGGACGTAGAAGGTCCGGTCGAGGAACCCGAGGATCTGCCCCTCGCCCGACGCAAAGCCCGTGGCTACGAGGGAGAGGACATGGCTGCAGATGGCCTTTGCAGACCCGCACTGCGAATGGACGTCCTCGGGGGGGGCCTCTATGTAGTTGCAGGTGAGGTCATGCACCGCGTCCTCGTCCTTTGCGATGAGGACCGCCTCGCCATAGGGATCGAGCCGGGGCCGGCCGGCGCGGCCGGCCATCTGGTGGTATTCCCGCACCGGAATGGGGGCCATCCCCTCACCTGCCCTGTACCGGAGGTAGTCCCGGATGATGACCCGCCTCGCCGGGAGGTTGAGGCCGGCGGCAAGGGTCGGGGTCGAGGCGATGCACCTGATCTCCCCGGCCCGGAACCCGGCCTCCACGATACGCCGCTGTTCGCGCCGGAGCCCGGCATGGTGGAAGGCGGCGCCCCGCTCGACGCAGGCGGCGAGGGATCTCTCCATCTCCGTTTCGGCGAGCTCGGAGAGATCCCGCGCGGCGGCGGCGAGGGCCGGCGAGGCCCGTTTCAGCGCCCCGGCGGCTCGCTTCGCAAAGGCCTCGGCATTCTTCCGGGAGGAGACGAAGACCAGGCACTGCCCGCCCTCGGCCACCGTATCGAGGCAGAGGTTCAGGTCGTCGAACTTCGACACCCCCTCGACCTTCCGCTCACCATCGGCGAACCGGATCGACCCCCGGTAGAAGACCCCCTCCCTGAGCTGGACCGGCCTCCAGGTGGAGGTTACCGGCGTGGCATCGAGCCACCCGGCCAGGGTTCGCGGGTTCCCGATGGTTGCCGAGAGGCCGAGGATCTGCATCGACGGGTTCCGGGAACGGAGCTTCGTGATGACCATCTCGAGGGTGGCGCCCCGGTCCTCCGAGTCAAGGAGGTGGACCTCGTCCACGACGAGGAGGGTGACCTCCGAGAGCCAGGGCGCGTTGTTCCGCATGAGGGAATCCACTTTCTCGGAGGTCGCGATGACGATGTCGTTCCTCCCGAGGTACTCCTCCCGGCGGTCATAGTCTCCCGTGGAGATGCCCACCCGCACCTTCTTTCCCGAGAATTCCCCGTGCTTCTCGCTTGCGAGGGCCTTTAACGGGACGATGTACAGGCACTTCCCCCCCCTCGCGATGTGGTGGTGCATGGCCATCTCGGCGACGAGGGTCTTCCCGCTCGCCGTGGGGATGGCGAGGAGGAGATTTTTCCCCTCGAAGATGCCCGCCCGGATGCACTCCTCCTGCGGCGGGTAGAGGCCGGTGATCCCCTGTGCCCGGTAGGCCTCGGCGAGATGGGGGGGAATGGGAAGGGAGGCTATCTCCATCTCCGCCCGGCCCCCGGATAAACCATTATCACCTCACCCCAGAACCACCGCCCGACGGCAGGCATCCAACCCGGGACGCCACCGCCAGGCAAACCTTCCGCCGTCGGGATGGTAAACCATCCCCGGGCATTCCCTAATAGTACGACCCGAGGAGATCCTGCTTCGCCTCCCGCTTTTTCCGGTCGAGGAAGGCAAAGACCGCCTCGTGAGGGACGCCGTTGAGGAGCATCTCCACCGCGGTCCGGGCGGTCTTCACCTGCTCAACGCCACCGATGATGGCCACGGTCTTCCCGTGCACCGAGATGGCCGTCCCGGTCATGTCCTCGATCTGCTCCCGGGATCTCCCGTCCTTCCCGATGACCCGCCCCCGGATCCGGTCCATCTGCTGCGGGGTGTCGGCGAGTGCGGAGAGCTCGATGACGTCGAGGATCAGGTCCGGGTCCTGGACGAGGATGAAGGCCCGCTCAGGGGAGAAGCCCCGGCTTATGGCCCGGACCACCTCGACCGCGGAGATGACCCCCTCGGCATCCTCGCCCTCCACGGCGACGACGCCCTCCTTGCTGTCCACGGTGACCCGGGCCCCGGTCCTCTCCTCGAGGCTCTTCTTCGTCACCCCTGCCTTCCCGATGAGGACCCCGATCCGGTCCTGGGAAACCCTGACCTCCTCACGCGTCATCCTGTCCTCACGAGGAGCCCTCAGGGACCGGCGATGTCTCACAGTCCGTACGGCCCGGTGCGACCTTACCGGCCCTCACGGCCCGGTAAGCATTTCGCCGGCGATCCGCTGGAAGATCTCCTGTTCACCCATGACTTCGCACTTGTCCGAGAAAAACCTGTTTATATTCCTGATATCCCTCACGAGGAAGTGGAGGGCCCGGGGATGGTCCGGGGTCACCGCCTGCCCCATGTCGATGAGGTAGGGGCGGCTCCCAAAGAGGATATTGTACTCCGAGAGGTCGCCGTGAACGAGCCTCGCCCTGGAGAAGAGGGTCTCGATGAAACCGAGGATCTCCCGGTAGGTCGCCGCCGGGTCCGGGAGTGTCACCTCACGGATCTGGGGGAAGGGGACCTGCCCATCGCCGAGGAACTCCATGATCAGGATATTCCGATCGAAGGAGTAGGGCTCCGGGACGGGGATTCCCGCCTTCCGTGCCCGCTTCAGGTTTGAGAACTCCTTCCTCGTCCAGGCGAAGATGATCTCCTTCCGCGACCGCCGTACGTGGGAGAACCGGGGGTCGCCGTCCATGTACTCGGTCATGGCCCGGAAGTTCGCCGTCCGGATCATGTAGATCTTGATGGCGATGGGCTTCCCTTCCTTCTCTCCGTAGAAGACGCACCCCTCCTTCCCCGTTGATATGGGTCCCCCGAAGGTGGTGAGATGCTTCTTGTGGGCGAGCCGGTAGAGGGCGAGGAGGGTCACCTCGTCAAAGACATCGTCCTGCACCTTCCACTGGTCCGCGTCCTTGACCCGGATCCCGAATTCCGCTATCTTCCGGTCGAACCCCCGCTCGTCAGGATCACCGGCCAAGAGACACCTCACCCCA
>DATKKN010000047.1:0-6080 GCA_035542895.1 Methanomicrobiales archaeon
GGGGCGAGCCGCTCCCGGACTTCATCGGCGGGGTCCCGAAGGAGAAGGTCTACGAAATCGTGGAGGAGCTGAAGACTGGCCGGTTCGGGGTCATCTTCTTCGGGATGGGCCTCACCCACACCCTCGGCCGGAACCACAACATCGACATCGCCATCAGCTTCACCCGGGACATGAACGAGTTCACGAAATTCAGCATCATTGCCATGCGGGGGCACTGGAACGTCACGGGCTCCGGCCAGGTGCTCTCCTGGCAGTACGGGTTTCCCTACGCCGTGGATCTCTCCCGCAGGAACAAGGCCCGGTACCAGACGGGCGAGACCACCTCGGTGGACCTCCTCATGCGGAACGAGGTGGAGGCCACCTTCTACATCGCGACCGACCCCGGGGCGCACTTCCCCATCGACGCGATGATCGCGAGCTCGAAGAAGCCCTCGGTCACGGTGGACCCCCATATCACGCCGACGACCGAGCTCGCCGACGTGCACATCCCCGTCGCCATGGTCGGGGTCGAGACCGGCGGGTGCGCCTACCGGATGGACAACGTCCCCATCGAGACGAGGAAGGTCGTCGACCCGCCCGACGGGATGCTCACCGATGAGGAGCTGCTCACGAAGATCCTTCACCGGGTCGATGAGCTCCTGGGGGAGACCCGGGCCCAGTGGCCCACGGCAAAGGCTCCCCATAAGGCCGGAGAAGTCACGGGGGGAGCGAAATGACGGAATACCTGATTAAAAACGGCCATGTTTTTGACCCCCACCAGGGGATTAAAGGCGATAAGAAGGACCTCGGGATCAAGGACGGGAAGATCGTCGGTGCCTCTGATGTCTCCTCCGCCGCAAAGGCCATCGACGCGAAGGGAATGACCGTCATGGCAGGCGCCATGGAGGTCCATGCCCATGTGGCCGGCCCGAAGGTGAACGTCGGCCGGTGGTACCGTCCCGAGGACAAGCTCTTCAATTCCCACAAGATTTCAAAGGAAACCCGGATCGAGGGCGGATTCTCCATCCCCACGGTCTTCAAGACCGGGTACGACTATGCCCGGATGGGCTACACCTTCGCGATGGAGGCGGCGATGCCGCCCCTCTATGCCCGGCATGTGCACGAAGAGATCCACGACACCCCCATCATTGACGAGGCAGCCCTCCCGGTCCTCGGGAATAACTGGTTCGTCATGGAGTACCTGAAGAACAAGGAGATCGAGAACTCCGCCGCCTACGCGGCCTGGCTTCTCAGGCAGACCAAGGGCTACGGGATCAAGGTCGTGAACCCGGGCGGAACCGAGGCATGGGCCTGGGGCTTAAACTGCCTCACTGTCAACGACCCCGTCCCCTACTTTGACATCACTCCTGCCGAGATCATCACCGGTCTCATCGAGACGAACGAGTACCTCGGGCTCCCCCACTCGATGCACATCCACGGGAACAACCTGGGGAACCCCGGCAACTACAACGTCACCCTTGACACCCTGAAGCTCGCGAAGGGCCACAAGGCGAAGAACAGCTTCGGCCGCGAGCAGGTGATGCACGCGACCCACCTCCAGTTCCACTCCTACGGGGGGGACGGGTGGGGAACCTTCGAGTCCAAGGCAAAGGAGATCATGGACCTCGTGAACAAGAGTAAGAACATCACCATCGACACGGGGAACGTCACCCTGGACGAGACGACCACCATGACCGCCGACGGGCCCTTCGAGCACCACCTGACCGAGCTCAACCACCTGAAGTGGGCGAACGTCGACGTGGAGCTCGAGACCGCGGCAGGGGTCGTCCCGTACATCTACAGCCCGAACATCGTGGTGAACGCCATCCAGTGGGCCATCGGGCTCGAGCTCGCCCTCTACTGCAAGGACCCGATGCGGTGCTTCATCACCACCGACCACCCGAATGCCGGGCCCTTCACCCGGTACCCGCGGGTGATCAAGTGGCTCATGAGCCGGAAGGCCCGGGACACCCAGATCAAGGCCTTCAAGAACAGCGACAAGGTGGTCTCGGCAACGAACATCGCGAGCATGGACCGGGAGATCAGCCTCTACGAGCTCGCCGCGATGACCCGCGCGGGGCCCGCGAAGGCCCTCGGTCTCGCGGAAAACTACGGCGGGCTCGCGCCCGGCATGAACGCCGACATCGCCATTTACAGCCTGGACCCGAAGAAACTCCCCACGAACCCGGAGGACATCGAGAAGGCCTTCTCGGCGGTCGCGTACCTCTTCAAGGACGGGAAGATGGTGGTAAAGGACGGCCAGGTCATCGACCATGGCCAGAAGAAGACCTTCTGGGTCGATGTGAAGGTGAAGGAGAACAAGCAGGTCATGCACGACGTGAGGGAGAAGTTCCTCAAGTACTACTCCGTGAACGAGGGGAACTACATGGTTCCGGACAGCTACGCGCCCCACCCGCACGTCATCGCGCTGGACGCGACCTCATGAGGTGAGAAGCCATGAAGACTGTGACCCTGACCCCAACAAAGCAGCCGGAACTCATCCTCGAGGCGGACTGCATTACCCCCGATGCCTTTGCCGGAAAGACGGCCGAGGCCATCGCCCAGCTCCCCGTGTACCAGGGGAAGGAGGACACGAAGCTCGGTGATTACTTCACGGTCACCGGTTCTGCGGGAGCGACCCCGGCCGACACCCAGATCGTCATTGCCGGTAACTGCCCGAAGGTGAAGTACATCGGGAGCAAGATGACGGCGGGCGAGGTGATCGTGAATGGCGACACTGACATGTACGCCGGCGCCTGGATGAAAGGCGGGAAGCTCCACGTGAAGGGGAATGTCCACTCCTTCTGCGGCCTCGGGATGGAGGGCGGCGAGTTCCTCATCGACGGGAACGCCGGGAACTACCTGGGGGCCTCGTACCGCGGCGACTGGCGCGGCATGCAGGGCGGGCTCATCCGGGTGAAGGGCAACGTCGGGAGCGACATCTGCTCCTTCATGAACGGTGGCACCCTGATCGTCGAGGGGAACGCCGACGTACACATCGCGACCCATGCCGAGGGCGGGAAGATCATCATCAAGGGGAACGTGAAGCGCAGGATCGGCGGCCAGATGGTGAAGGGCGAGGTGATCCTCTTCGGCACCGTCGACGTCATGATGCCTGGCTACAAGTACGTCCGGGACGTGGAGATGGAGGTCGACGGGACGAAGGCGATGTTCCACGAGTTCATCGGCGACCTCGGGGAGCGCCACCCCAAGCGCAAGGGCGAGACAGTATACGGGAAGTTCTACATGAAGGTGTAGGCCCGGCACCCCCTCACGTTTCTTTTTTGGTTGTCCCGATCCGGGACATGTTCCGGGGAGGAGAAGAGATCTTTCGGTGGAGAGTCCTCCCTTCACCCTTCCACGAGGGTGTGGATGGCCTCCCTGAACCTGTCGTATTCCAGGTCATCGAGCTGCTCGGGGAGGAGGCTCCCGCTCGAGGCCTGCCGGTAGATCCAGTAGATGATCTTGTCAACGACCCGGAGGACATCCTCGGGGGTCTTCACCGTGATGAGGTGCCGCCCGATCTTCGGGTGCCGGCCACGGTGCCCTCCCACGGTTATCCGGTACTCGGGATCCTCCCCTTTCAGGATCTGGAACGGGCAGGGCATGATGCAGAACCCGCACTCCATGCACTTTCCTTTGTCCAGCACGATGGCGCCGTCCTCCATGATGATGGCCTTCTCCCGGCAATAGTTCGCGCAGGTGCCGCACCCGGTGCAGAGGCCGGGGTCGCGGACGGGTTTCCGGATGCCCGTGATACCGATCTCGTTGAGGCGCTCGCTCTCGCACCCGTTCGGGCACGCCGAGATGGCGATCCTGACCTTCACGGGCAGATCCCGGCCGAAGAACCGCCTGTCGATCTCCTTCGCGAGACCGACCGAGTCGATATTCCCGAACTTGCAGTGCCGGGTCCCCATGCAGGCGGTGACATTCACCACCTCCTCCCGCTCGGCGCCGAGGGGGGTCCCGTTCGCCTCGAGCTCGGCGAGGAGCGGCTCGAGCCGGGAGGGGTCGACGTGGGGGAGCTCCATGGTCTGGCGTGTGGTCAGGTGGAGGGCCTCAACGCCGTACCGCTCGGCAATGGCCCCAATCTCCTGCAGCTGTGCGGGGGTGACCATGCCGGCCGGCATCCGGAGCCGGACGATGCAGAACTCGGGGTCCCGCTCGGTGATGATCCCGCCGCGGGTATAGATGCCCTGGTTGAGGGGAAGTCGACGGGACATGCAGTAACCTCTGGGATGTGTCAACTGATAGATGTTATCATTTGGCAAAAATGATATAGAAATACTTCACCAGTACCTCTGCATGACCCGGGAATCTGAATACATGGAGGCTTTTTTCGGGGTTGAGCTCGGGGCCAAGTTTTCTGACATGGTGAACGAGCTGAAGGAACTCGAGGTGAACTTAAAGGAACTCTCCCAGGAAATGAGCAGGCTCGGGGGATCGCTGCCACCGGAGGAGTTCAGGGGGATCCTGAAGGAGTGCAGGGCGCAGGCCTTCGAGTTTGCCCAGCAGGTGAAGGACGTCCGCCAGTTCCTCGAGTTCTACCTGAAGTCCGATAAGACCGCGAGCCACATCACTCTCGAGCGGGACGCATACATGAAGATCTACCAGATCTTCAAGTGGGACGGGAACGATGTCCGGGACCTCAGGGGGTGGCTCCGGGAGCTCCGGGACATCACCGAGAAAATCGGGCTCCATATGGAGGACCTCGTCAACTTCCAGAAGCTCACGGCCCGCCCGGTCCCCGAGGACCTGGCCAAGGTGCCGGTCTATGCCATGGACCGGCACGGGTACTGCCTCATGGGGAAGGGGTACGACCAGGTCATGCACGTCGACGAGCTCCGGGAGCAGCTGGCAGGAGATTCATCATAAGACCTTCACCATGACCGCTCACCTCTTCCTCCTCGGGGGCCCCCTCACCCCCGAGCGCCTCTCCTGGATCGCGGACTCCCTGAAGATCTGCTTCGTGAACCGGATGCCGGAGTCCTTTCGCGGCTCCCGCCCCGGCGAGGAACCCGCCGTCTCCTTCTTCGTCACCGGGGATGCCCTCTACAGCCTCCCCGAGAGGGAGACCCACGGCCTCTGGGAGAGCATCCTCTCCCTCCCGTCCGTCCGGGTCACCTGTGACCGGGAGGAAATGGACCTCAGGGGAATCTCGCTCGACTCCCTGAAGATGAAGTACCCGGGCACGGTCCTTGACCAGAACGGGAAGCGGATCAGCCACCCCCGGTCCTTCTGGAGGGGCCTTGTCCAGGCTGCGAGGAGGACCGTCCCCGGAGCCACCGCGCTGGGTTACCTCCTCATGAGATCGCCCTACATGAACCGGGACCCGGGCCTCGCGATCTCGTGTCTCCAGGGGGCCCTCGAGGAGGGATTGCCCGCCGACCTCTATGCGTATCTCGACGGGGTCCATGCCGGGCACATCAACCAGAAGCCCTCCGAGCGCAGGAACGTCGGGGAGGGGCTGGAGGAGCTCGACAGGATCGCCCGGAAGAGGGGGCTTCCCTTCCAGGTCCTTGCCTGCGAGCCCTGCGCCGCGGCGAGGGGCTACTCTACCTGGGATGACGGGAGGGGGGTTTCGGTCTCGACCTGCGCCATCGGCCCCATGAAGATCCGGAACCTCGGGATCGTCGTCGGCCGGTTCTCCCTCCCCCAGATCATCCTCGGGGAATCCGGGGCCCTCGTCTCCCTGGAAAGGGATGCGAGGCAGGTCCCCGATGCATGGCTCGGGGAGGGTGCCGGAAGTCCCCCGGTCCTCGTACTTGTCACCCACACCCCGTACGGGACGGAGCACGCCAGTGGCGCCCTCTCCCTCGCCATCGCCTGTGCCCACCAGGGCATCCCGACCCGGGTAGTCTTCCTCGAGGACGGGGTGTACGCTCTCTCCGGCAGCCATGCCACCGAGCCGGATGACCTCGCCTTCAACATCCAAGACATCACTGATGCGGCCGAGGGGCCCGGCCTCCAGCTCTATGCCTTCACGCCATCCCTGCAGGCGCGGTCCCTCGAAAAAAACCCGAGATTCACGGCTGTCTACGATATCGGCATGAAGGAGTTCGAGGAGATCCTCTTCTCCACCCCGAAGGGGGTGGGGGCGA
>DATKKN010000048.1:0-20754 GCA_035542895.1 Methanomicrobiales archaeon
GTATCACCCGCAAAGACCGCTGGAGCCCGCCGCCATACCGGTCTAGGCCACAGCCCCTCGGGAGTTGACGTAACAGGGTCTCCTTTTCTCCATTTAACGCTTGTGCCGCGGCACCGGCCGCCGGTCCTCCTTAGTGCCAGAGACCGGGCAGGTCACATCCCGGCCCTTTTCACCAGGGCCGCGGCCGAGGCTGCCGCCTCCGCGAGGATCTCCTCCTCGCCGGGGACCTCCCCGTGGAGCATGAGGATCCGCCCGTCGCAGATGACCGTGTCGACGCACGAGCCCGTCGCCGAGTACACAAGGTTTGATTCCTCGGAGAAGAGGGGGGTCATGGCCGGCGAGGCAAGGTTCACGAGGACCAGGTCGGCCGGTGCCCCGGCCTCGACGTTCCCGGACGGGATCCCGAGGGCCCGGGCCCCCGCGGCGGTGGCAAGCTCCAGGACCTCGGGGGCAGGGAGGGCGGTCTGGCTGCCCCAGGCGAACTTCTGGAGAAGGGCCGCGGTTTTCATGGCACCGAACATGTCCAGGCTGTTGTTCGAGGCGCACCCGTCGGTCCCGAGGGTGACGTTCATGCCCGCCTCCTTCATCAAGGGATAGGGCATGGCCCTGCCCACGGCGAGCTTCAGGTTGCTCGCCGGGTTGTGGGAGGCCGAGACCCCGCGGGCCGCGAGGAGGGCGCACTCCTCCCGGTCGAGCCAGCAGCAGTGGGCGGCAACGGTCCTTTCGGTCAGGCAGCCGCAGGCGTCCAGGTGGGCCGCGGGGCGCTTCCCCCGGGCCACCACGCAGTCCTGGACTTCCTGCCCGGTCTCCGCGAGGTGGACGTGGATCCCGATCCCCTCCTCCCGGGCAAACTCCGCACACCACCGGAGGCCATCGGGGGAGACCGTGTAGACCGCATGGGGCCCGACCGCGGGCCGGATCCGCGGGTGTCCCATCCCATTTACGGCGGAAACGAACCGTTCGGTGGCCGCGATCTCCTTCTCCCGTTTGTCGGGGTCCCCGAGGTCGATGAAACCATGGGAGAGGGTCGCCCGGAGGCCCATCTCCCCGGCCGCCCTTGCCGCTTCCTCCATGAAGAAGTACATGTCATTGAAGGCGGTGGTGCCGGACCGGATCATCTCGAGGCAGGCAAGCCTCGTTCCCCGGTAGACGTCCTCGCCCGTGAGGTGCGCCTCGAGCGGCCAGATCTTCGTCGTGAGCCACTCCTGGAGGGGCATGTCGTCTGCATAGCCCCGCAGGAGGGTCATTGCGGCATGGGTATGGGTGTTCACGAGGCCGGGGATGAGGAGGAGGTTTTTTCCCTCGATCCGCGTTGCTGCGTCTCTCCGATCCCGTTTCCCCACCCCCTTCCCTATCCTCGCGATCCTCCCGTTCCCATCGACGAAGACATCCACCGTCCGCCCCCGGTGCCTGACGCCCTCTATGAATATCTCCCCCCTCTCTCCGGGGAAACCCGGTCTCCCCTCCCCTTTCTTCATCCCAGCGCCTCCACGATCTTCTCCACGATGGATCCGGTCCGGTCCCCGTGGGCCCGGGAGGCCTCAAGGATGTGCTCCCAGGTGGGGGCCTCCCCGCCGAGGCCATGGGCATAGTTATCCACGGTGCAGAGGGCGGCGAAGGGGATGCCGAGCTCGCAGGCGAGGGTGGCCTCCGAGGCGAGGGTCATCCCGACCAGGTCTGCAACGAGGGAGAGGGCCTTCACCTCGGCCATGGTCTCGATCCTCGGGCCCCTGGTCTGGGCATAGACGGCCCCCCGGATGGCCCCGGGGACGATCTTCCCGAGGGAATCGGAGAGGCCGGGATCGAGCCCGGGGAGCACGTGGCCGATGCTATGGTCATGGACGGACGGGCTCTCCCCCCAGGAAAGGAAGTCCCGGGGGATGGCGAGGGACCCCGGCGGGATCTCGCGCGAGAGAGAGCCCGCGGAACCGATGGCCACGAGCCGGTCGGCGCCGAGGATCGCGAGTGCCGCGAGGTTGGCCCGGAAGTTGATGCGGTGGGGTGGGATGCCCTGCTGGTGCCTGAGGAGGAGGGCGAACTTACCGCAGAGCACCTCCGCGGACCCGTACGGCGTGTCGATCCTCCGGGGCCCGAGATCGGGGAGCCGGGAGAAGAGGAGGCTCGTCCCGCCTATGATGCCGAGCATCCGGACCCCCGGTCACCGTCCATCAGGATGCATCGTGCTGCCGCCATTTCCAAGCCTCCGCCGGCGCCTCTCCGGCTGATATGCACCGGTGTTTCTCCTGCGGGTAAAAAAAGGTGTATGTGTCCCGGCTCTGCGGGCATCGATGAAGGAGTCACGGCAGAGCCCGGACAGCCGTTTCAGGCAGGAATGATATGCCGGTTGGTGAACGAGGGCGGGGCCTGGTTCGGAAGGGGAACGACCGCCCCCGGGCTGCCCCATGGGGAGGGCTTCGCTCCATTATCATCAATCAATGGTTGTTTAGTATTATAAATCACAAAGCACAGGTATTTAAGAATAGAAAATTATTTATATAATGAATGTGAAAAGACAATATATCCTCCGGTGACCTTGCGTCCCACTCCTTACCGGGAGCAACCCGGGGGATACTCCTCCTCGAATCCCTTCCCTGACGCCCGGTATATGACCTATGGGAGCGGGGCCGCCCGAATTTCTCGAGGATGCATAACCCGGGAAGCCCGCCGTTCCCCTCGGAGGAGCAGGGGAACCCTTTAAAATCCCTGCGCACAATATGGTTAGGGGCCGATAGATCAGTGGTAGATCGCACGCTTGGCATGCGTGAGGCCGCGGGTTCAATTCCCGCTCGGTCCATCCGGATCAAATTGGATTCATTTTTCATCCCCATGGCAAGAGCTCCCTGACCTGGGTGTTTTTTTATTGAGCTGGTCCCCAGGAAAAGACCTGAGTCTCAACCCTTCTTCAGGCCACGGTAGTACCGGCAGTCCCTCTTCACCGGGCACTCGGGGCACCGTGGATTCCTCGCCGTGCACAGGGTTCGGCCATGGGTGATGAACAGGGTGTTGACCGTCCCCCATATCTCCCGGGGATAGAGCAAGGTGAGGTCATGCTCGATCCGGTCCGGATTAGTCCCGTCGGAAAGGCCGATCCTCCGGGCGATCCGCCGAACATGGGTGTCCACGGCGATACCTTCCTCTAGGCCGAAGGCATGGGAGAGGACGATATTCGCGGTCTTCCTCCCGACGCCGGGGAGGGTGAGGAGCTCCCCCATGGTCCCGGGTACCTCCCCGCCGAAGTCCTTCGCGAGCACCCGCGAGGCGGCGATGATGTTCCTGGCCTTCGCATGGTAAAAGCCGGTGGAATGGATAATTTCTTCCACCTCCCCGACCGGTGCATTGGCGAGAGACCCAGGCGTCGGGAAGCGGGAGAAGAGTGAGGGGGCAATCCTGTCCACCTGCCGGTCGGTGGTCTGCGCCGAGAGGATGGTGATAATGAGGACCTGGAAGGGGTTCCCTCCCCTCCGGGGTCCCTTCATTGCTTCGGGGTACCTGCCCGCAAGGGCCCGGTAGACCCGGAGGGCCGTTGTGCCGTCCATGCAGATGGGGTAGGGCAGATTCGAACTGCCGTCAAAGCGTCCCAAACGCTCTAGGATGGACCAGGCTACCCTACTACCCCGTCCCCGGAGGTTGGGGGGCGGAATGACAAATAACTACCGCCGCGTCAGGAACGGGTGCAGGCCCTAGAACGAGATATCCTTCCAGGTCTTGCCGTCGGAGACAAGGGTGCCCTTTTTCGCCCGGATGGCCCTCCGGGGATCCTGCGGTTTCCGACCGTCGAGCACCACGAGGGGGATACCGCTCCGACCCACGATCTTCGCGGCGAGGGTGTCAAAGATGGTGTTCGACCCTGCCTCGAGCCGGTCCCCGCGGATGATCGCCTGGAGCTCAACCGGGGTGAGGGTCGAGTGCCTCACCGCGTCCCGGTGCTTCTTCGGGTCGGCGCTGTAGATCCCGTCCACCGACGTCCAGTTGATGATGAGGCCGGCCCGTACCTTCTCGGCGAGGAGCGCGGCCACCGCGTCGGTGGTCTGGCCGGGGATGACGCCGCCCATCACGACGATCTTCCCGCTCTCCCCGAACCTTGCCGCGTCCCGGTAGCTCTCGGCGATGTTCGGGTGCGCCGCATCCCCGAGGGCCCCGGCGAGGAGGAGGGCGTTCATCCGGGTGACCTGGATCCCGAGCTCGTCCGCGGTCGCCTCGTCGATCCCCAGGGTGCGGGCAACCCCGATGTACCGGCGGGCCTCCCCGCCGCCGCCTACCACGACGAAGACCCGGTAATCCTTCCCGAGCTTCCTCAGTATGGCGGCATACCCCCGGATGTGGTTCTTCTCAAGCGACGGGACAAGGACGGAACCCCCGAGGGAGATGACGATCCGCTTCATGGCCATCAAGCTCATTCTCTCCCGGGTGCACAAATACTTGTATGCTCTGCTGCCCGAGGTGCGGATCCATCGAGGTCTACGAGGAGATTGGTGGGTACGCGGGGACCATCTACCGGTGCAAGAAGTGCGGGTACCGGGGTGCCCTGATCCTGGAGGTCGATGAGGAGGAGAAGGGCCCGAAGGAGAAACCGGAGCGGCGCAGGGGTTAAATATCCCGCCTGCCCTACGGATTCCAGAGCGAGGACATTCTTTGGCCATTGATGACGCAGCCATTCCTGCGGGAAGCATCACCCACGAGGCACGCCAGTACGAGAAGCTCGAGGATAACTTCGTCCACTGCTCGGTCTGTGCCCACCGGTGCCGGATTAAGGACGGAGGCCATGGCATATGCGGCGTCCGCGTGAACCGGGGCGGGGTGCTCTATGCGGCGACCTACGGGAAGATCAGCGCCGAGGCGGTGGACCCCATCGAGAAAAAGCCCCTCTTCCACTACCTCCCGGGCACCCTTTCCTACTCGCTGGGGAGCGTCGGGTGCAACTTCCAGTGCGAGCACTGCCAGAACTGGCACATCTCCCGGGCGACGCTCACGGATGGCCTCCTCCGGAGCCTCTCCCCGGAGGAGGGCGTGGCAAAGGCGCGCGGGACCGGGTGCCGCTCCATCTCCTGGACCTACAACGAGCCCACCATCTGGCACGAGTACCCGCGGGAAATGGGAACCCTCGCCCGGGCAAAGGGCCTCGGGACCGTCTACGTGACCAATGGGTACATCACCGAGGAGGCCCTCGCCGACATCGCCCCCATGCTCGAGGCCTTCCGGGTGGACCTGAAGGCCTTCACCGAGGAGTTCTACCGGAAGGTCTGCCGGGCAAAGCTCCAGCCGGTCCTCGATGCCTCGGTGAAGGCCCGGGAGCTCGGGATGCACATCGAGACGGTGACCCTCGTCATCCCCGGCCTGAACGACTCCATGGAGGAGATGGAGGGGCTCATCCGGTGGGTGGTGGAGAATCTCGGGCCGTCGACCCCGATGCACTTCTCACGGTTCCACCCGGACTACCGGATGCAGGACCGGGATGCGACTCCGGTCGCGACGCTGGAGAAGATCAGCCGGCGGGCGAGGGAGCTCGGGATCCGGTTCCCCTACCTGGGGAACGTCCCCGGGCACCCCCTGGAGAACACCACCTGCCCGAAATGCGGGGCCCTCCTCATCGAGCGGACGGGTTACCAGACAAGGATACGAGGGCTGAAGGGTGACCGGTGCGGGGAGTGCGGCGAGACGATCGAGATCCGGCTTGCGACCGGGACATGATGAGGGCCTGATGAAGTTCATAGCCGACCGGATGCTCGGCACCCTCACGAGGTACCTCAGGTTCATGGGATACGACACCCTCTCGGCAAACAGCCTCGAGCCCGGGAACAGCCGCGAGGACACCGCCCTTCTCGAGATCGCCCGGGCCGAGGACCGGATCCTTCTTACCAGGGACCGGGAGCTTGCGCGGAGGGGAGGGGACCGGGCCGTCTACCTGTCGAGCGAGGAGGTCATGGCCCAGGTCCGTGCCCTTTCCTCCCTGGGCCTCATCACCCCCGAGCTCGTGATGGACCGCTGCTCCCTCTGCAACACCCGGCTCCGGCCGGCGACCGGTGCCGAGGTCGAGGCTGCCGATTATGTCCCCCTGGAGCGGGGTTCCCTCGAGTTCTTCGCGTGCCCATCCTGCCAGAGGCTTTACTGGATGGGATCCCATGGCCGGAACCTCGGGGAGAGCCTCCGGAGGAACCTGGGGGATCCTGAAAAACCGGGATAGCAGGGGTTCCGGGCCGATATCCCCCTATCCAATACCTTTAAAACCCTGTCGGCCCAAATCACCGTATATGACCCGATTTCGCGGAAGCTTTCCCCTGTCATCGCCGGGACGGTTCCTCGCCGTGGCCGGTCTCGCCGTCCTCCTCTGCCTCGTTACCCTTTCGGGCTGCACCCAGCCGGTGACCCCGGCACCCGGCCCGGTCTCGACGACGCCCCCACCGGTGACCACGACGCAGGCCGCGGCGCCCACCCAGGCGGCCACTACCAGGGCCACACCGATAGGGCAGCAGACGTACCTCACGTACACGAACTCCCAGTACGGGTTCTCCATCTCCTATCCTTCGACATGGACGAAGCAGGAGAACACCGCGTCGAGCGTCGTGACCTTCACGGCACCCACGTCCGGAGCTGTCGGAGTGATCCCTGCGACCATGCGGGTGTCGGTGGACGATCTCTCGGCTAACCCCATGAGCCTCGACCAGTACCGGGCAGCCCAGCTCGCAAAGAAGAAGAGCCTGGACAAGTTCAATACCGTCTATGACATCCCGTACAAAGGGAACGGATACAGCGGATGGCGGCTCGGGTACACCTATGACACCGGGGTGATCATGAGGACCTTCGACACCTATGCCATCAGGGGAACCACGGCATACACCGTCTCCTTCACCTCCAGAGACGACCAGTTCGCGAGCTACACGGTCCAGAGCGATACGATGTTCAAGTCATTCCAGTTGATCTGAGAGCCGGCCGCACCCCGGGCAGGGGGCCCCGCATCTTTTTTCTTCTCCCTCCCTTCGGATGGTCCTGGTTGGTCCTCCTGCGAAAACACAGTTAATACGGGCCTTTTCCGGCATGAGCAGGATATTAATTCAGAACCGCTCTAGGATCTAGGGAGAGGAGGATTCCATGATCCAGCTTCGGTTCACGGCGGCAGTCCTTTTCGTGTTCATGGCCTGCCTGATACTTTCAAGCGGATGTACGGGACAGCAGGGAGAGACCCAGCCCCCGGCCTCGACCCTGACCCTTCCCACTACGAGGCCGGTGACGCCGGCCCCGGTGACCCCCACGCCGGTCCAGACAGTGACGACGATGCCGGCCGCAACCACAATTGTGACCCCCGTCTTTACTCCAGGAACAGTCTCCCAGTCGGGTTCTGCGATCCTCATCCAGGGAGATGTGGCCGGGTACAAGGCCGCGGCGGGCAACTTCATCGACGAGATTCGGTTCAACGTCGTGAAGGCCCCCCGTGCCGAGCCCGTGACCTTCGAGATCCCGAACACCCAGGTCATCTTCACGATGAACGGGCGCGAGTTCGGGGTAAACTATATCCCAATTTCGGGCGATGTGAACGGGAACCGGATCCTCGAAGATGGCGAGACCTTCCTCGTGAGCATCACGCTCGCGCCCCCGAACCTGATCTACGCCGGACAGGTATTCACGATGACCATACAGAACCCACCCCAGCCGAACGTTGTGCTGGCGGCACGAGTCCCGTCCGTGTTCACCGATGACCAGATTGTCCTCGCAAAAGCCCCGTGAGGACCCGGTCCCCCGGAATCTGATGGGGGCAACTATTTTTTCATCCGCCACCCCCATGCTGGATCGGGATAGATCCTCCCGACATCCATGACCCGGAACGCCTTCGAAATCCCCCGGAGCACCTGCCGGCTCTTCGGCACGGTGAAGGCCCTCTCCACCGTGCAGCGGAGCGCCATCATCGTCCACGGGCCGAAGGGCTGCGTGTACCATATCAACTACATCCTGGGCATGCGGGGTGACCGGCCGGGTTCCCTCTACACCACCTCGCTCGATGAGCAGGACGTGATCTTCGGCGCGGGGGGGAAACTCTCGACGGCCATCGAGGAACTCGACCGGAGGCTCTCGCCGGACCTCATCTTCGTCCTCTCCTGCTGCGCCTCCTCCATCATCGGGGAGGACGTGGAGGGCGCCTGCCGGGAGGCCCGGTGCCGGGCACGGGTCCTCGGCTTCGAGTCCGGGGGCTTCGAGGGTGAGCACCACACCGCCTACGGGGAGACCCTTGCCCGGCTCGCCGGGGAGCTCTCCCGGCCGGTGGACGGGGGACCGGTGCCCGGGACCGTGAACCTCGTGGGGTTGCTCCGGGCCGGGCCCGATCTGAGGGAGCTCTCCCGGGTACTCTCCCTCGCGGGGATCAGGGTGAACGGGGTCCTCTCGGCCGGGGCATCCCTCCGTGACCTGGAGGGGCTCGGGAAGGCGGCCCTCAATGTCGTGATCTGCGAACCGGCAGGGAGGGCCGCGGCGGAGCTCCTGGAAAGGAAGTTCGGCACCCCGTACATTATCGAGGATTTCCCCATAGGTGCCGCGGCCGCCGCCTCGTTCCTCGAGCGGGTCGCCGGGGCCCTCGGCATGCCTTTTTCGGCCTGCTGTCTCGACGGGGAATCGGCGGCGGGGGACGCCGGAGCTCCGGCGGGCTCCCTCCGGGCCGCCGTTGTGGGCGGTCCGACCCGGGCCGTGTCGATGGTCCGTTTTCTCAGGGATTCGGGGTTCTCTCCTGTGCTCGTCGTGGTGGATTTCGATGCCGGTTCCCGGGAGCGGCTCGAGGGCCTCGGGATCCCGGATCTCGAGATCCTGATCGAGCCGGCCCAGGATGAGATCCTCGACCGGCTTTCGGCCCTCGGGATCGACCTCCTCGTCGGGGGCATGGCCGAGCGTCCCCTCGCCGCCCTGCTCGGGATCCCCTTCATCGACATGATGCACGGGAGCCAGCGGACCGCCTGCTTTGCCGGGGAGCGCGAGCTCTCGAAGATCCTCGCGGAAATCCGGGCCTCCCGCTGCAAAGACCCGCGGGGGGCAGGTGCCTGAAGGGATCCATCCTTTCGTCCCGTATGGTGGGGCAGGGTCATGCCGCTCTCCGCGGGGATTAGGTTTATATCATCGGAATACAGAGCAACGCTCTCCGGCGAGAGGAGGATCCGGGCATCTTCGTTCCTGTTTGAATCCTCCCGGACCGGGAATCCGGACAGGATCTTGTCCTGAAGCGGAGTGGGAAAATGATTCGTGCAAGGAACGGGTGGAACAGGATGGGGGCACACGGGGAGATTTGCGGGATCCTCCCGCCGCATATGCTGAAGCACCTGGCAGAAAGCCAGGATCCCGATGCCCGGAAGCTCGGGATACGGATGCTCATGAGGATCGAGAAGATCCGGGGAATGCGCCGGGCGCTCGGCGAGTTCTACGTGGCGCCCCCGGGAGGCGGGAAGTGCCTCCGGGTCTATGACGTGAACCACGGGAGCGACAGCGACCTCCCCGGGACGCTCATCAACGATCCCAAGAAAAGTAAAGACAAGGCGGTCAAGGAGGCGTACCAGGGCGCGAATGCGACCTACACCTTCTACAAGGACATCTATGGCCGGAACTCCATCGACGACAGGGGGATGTGCATCGATTCCTCGGTCCATTTCGAGACCGGTTACGATAACGCCGGCTGGAACGGCATGCAGATGATCTACGGCGATGGGGACGGCATCTACTTCAACCGGTTCACGATTGCGGTCGATGTCATCGGCCACGAGCTGACCCACGGCGTCACCGAGTACGAGGCCGCCCTCGAGTACCACGACCAGCCGGGCGCCCTGAACGAGTCCATGAGCGATGTCTTCGGGACGCTCGTCAAACAGTGGAAGGCAAAGGAGACGGTGGATAAGGCCGACTGGCTCATCGGTGAGGGTCTTTTCACGAAGAAGGTGAAGGGAAAGGCCCTCAGGTCCATGAGCGCCCCGGGGACCGCGTACGACGACCCGGACCTGGGGAAAGATCCCCAGCCCGCCGATATGAAGCACTACGTGAAGACCACCGAGGACGAGGGAGGGGTGCACATCAACTCGGGCATCCCGAACCATGCCTTCTACCTGACGGCGATGGAGCTCGGGGGCCATGCCTGGGAACGGGCGGGGAGGATCTGGTACGTCGCCCTCAGGGACGCACTCAGGCCGACGAGCTCCTTTGCCACCGCCGCAAAGCGCACCTTCCAGGTTGCCGGGGTGCTCTTCGGCACGGGGAGCGAGGAACAGACTGCGGTGAAAACGGGCTGGACAGGCGTCGGGGTGAAGATCCCGAAATGAGCAGGAAACAGGCTGGGAAATGAAAATCCACCTCGTCCGGACCGGTGGCTTCGGCGGCATGCGGAGGGAGGTCAGCACCGAGACCGAATCCCTCGCCCGGGAGGAGGGCGAGTCCCTTGAAAGGCTCGTCCGGGACTCCGGGTTCTTCGCCCTCCCGGAAAAATTCCCCCGGCCCGCGAAGGGGGCAGACTATTTCACCTACACCATCACCGTCGAGGACGGGACCCGGAACCATACCGTCGAGGTCGCCCAGCCATCGGTCCCCGGAAGCCTCCGTCCCCTCATCCGGGATCTCTCGAAGCGCCTGTAAGAGGTCATCCACCAAGGCGCCGTGCCTTTTTCTCCGGGTCCTCCCGCAACGGTTATCTCCTCCCCCTCCGACATCAGGCGGGATGACAGGACAGCACAGGCGCGAGGTGAAGTGCCCGAACTGCGGGTGGTGGTGGCACCACCCGAAGGAGCCACTCCACTTTGCGTCATGGGACGAGTGGGCAGAGGAGCACCAGGAAAGGGAGACTCTCGCCTGCCCGAACTGCGGCGTCAGGACCGAGGTGGGGGAAGGGAACGTACGGTTCACTGCGCACGTACCTGAAAAGAAAGGTACGGGGAAAAAGAAGAAGTAAAGATCCCGGATCCCTCCATCACGCCCCTCCCGTACCACCCGGTGACCCCGCCCGGGATGCCCTCGCGATCTTAACGAGCTCGAACCCGGCCATGCAGAGGAAGGTAAAGGCGAGGACAACCGCGGCCTCTGCAATGCTGACGGGCACCATGTCAAGCAGGCTCCCGACCGCCGGCACGAGGAGCGCCACGGCGAGGAACCCGATGGCCCCCGCCATCCAGGCGAGGAGCACCCGGTTGGAGAAGAACCCGATCCGGTAGAGCGGGTCATGGGCCGACCTCGAGAAGAGGGCGAGGAAAACATGGCCCACCATCCAGGCCGAGAAGGCGAGGGTCCCGGCTGTTGCAGCGGACAGGCCCCAGCGGAGGGAGAACCAGTATGTGGCGAACACCGCCACCCAGAGGGCCACCGCCCCCGCGGCGATACCGGTGACCATGGCCCGGTCGAGAAAGGGATCCCGGGGGTCGCGGGGCGGCCGCCGGTCGATGGAGGGCTCGGCCGGCTCTGCGACGAAGGCAGCCGAGGCCCCGAGGTCCATGAAGAGCTCGAGGAGGATGATCTGGATCGGTGAGAAGGGGAAGGGGAGCGAGAAGACGAGCGAGGCGGCGAAGATCGCGATGAGTGCGACCTTCACCGAGAGGTAGTACTTCACCCCCTTGGAGAGGTTATCGAAGATCCGCCTCCCCTCGAAGATCCCTTTCCCGATGGTGATGAAATTGTCGTCCGCTATGACGATGTCCGCGGCCTCCTTCGCCGCGTCGGTGCCCTTGATTCCCATGGCGATCCCGATATCGGCCCCCTTCAGGGCAAGGGTGTCGTTCACGCCGTCGCCTGTGACGGCAACCACCCCGCCGTTCTCCTGGAAGGCCTTCACGAGCCGGTACTTGTGCTCCGGGGTGGCCCGGGCATACACCGAGACTCCCTTCACCGCCCCCCGGAGATCGGCATCGGAAAGGGTATCCAGGTCCTTTCCCTCGAGGAGCGGTGCCTGGAGAATGCCCACCTCGCCGGCTATGGCCGCTGCGGTCGCCGGGTGATCGCCCGTCACCATGACCGTCCGGATCCCTGCCCGGCGGGTCCTCCCTATGGTCTCTTTCACCCCGGGCCTCGGCGGGTCCTCGAGGGCAATGAGGCCGTCCAGGGTAAGCCCGTGCTCGAGCTCACCCATGGACCGGGCCGCCTCACCGGGGAGGAGATCCCGGTGGGCCACCCCAATGAGCCTCCTCCCCAGGGCCGCTTCCCGGTCGATAGCTCCGGCGGCTCCCCGGGCATCGCCGGCCAGGGCTGCGAGGACCTGCTCGGGGGCCCCCATGAGGAAGAGGGTTGCCCTCCCGTCGATCTCCCTGATGACCGCCTGGGTCTTCCTCCCCCGGTCGAAGGACCGTTCCTTCACCACCCGGCCCCCGGGGACCGGGATGGACCGGGCGAGGGCGGCCTCCAGGATGGCGTGGTCCGTGATGGAGAGGGAGAGATCGGTCATGGCCGACCAGGCGGCGGCGAGGGCCTGCCCCTCGGCCCCCTCCGGGAAGACCGCGACCTCCCGCATGGTGCTCTCGGTGAGGGTCCCGGTCTTGTCGGTGAGGATCACGGTGGCGTTCCCCAGGGTCTCCACACCCTTCAGCTTCTTCACGAGGAAATTCTCCCGTGAGAGGAGCCAGGAGCCGAGACCCAGGTTCATGGTGATGATGATGGGGAGCTCCTCAGGGATGGTGGCAAAGGCGAGGGCAAGGCCGGTGAGGAACATCGGTTTCCAGATATCCTGGAAGGGCTGGCCCCGCATAACCCCCTCCAGGAGGCCGATCGCCGGAAGGACGATGGAGAAGAAGAGGGCGACGACGACCAGGGTCTTTGCGAGGGACTTCATCGCGAGCTGGAGGGGGGTCTTCGGCGGCCGGATCTCCCGGGCGAGGTCCGAGATCTTCCCGATGCGGGTCCCCCCGCCGGTGACCGTCACCTCCGCGAGGCCCTCCCCCGCGACGACGAGGGTGCCCGCGTACGCTTCGTTCCCCGCCGTCTTCTCCACCGGGAAGGATTCACCGGTGAGGGAGGACTCGTCCACCTGGAGACTGACACCCGAGACAATTCTTCCATCGGCGGCGATCCGGGTGCCGGGGACAAGAACCAGGAGGTCGCCGGGAACCACCTCCTCGGTGGCGACCTCGGCGATCCTCCCCCCGCGTACCACCTTCGTCCTCGGCTCGGCGAGGGCGGCAAGGGAGGAGATGGCCTTCTTTGCCCGGTACTCGTTCCAGATCTCGACCGCGACGAGAGCGATGATGATGGCATAGAGGGTGAGGGCCTCCCCGAAGCTCGCGAGAAGCGTGTAGAACACCCCGATCGCGAGGAGGAGGAGGATCATCGGCTCGGTAATCTCCTCCTTCGCGATGCCGAGAATGGTGATCCCCCGGGGCTTCGTGAGCCGGTTGGGGCCGTACTTCAGGAGCCGCTCCTTTGCTTCTTCACCGGTGAGCCCCTGATCGCCTGCCGTGGTACCGGGATCCATACCAGTGTATGCGCGGGTATATAATTGAGAATGACTTTGTTGCAAAACACCGGGATCCCGTCGGCCCGGCATGTGCCTGAGGGGATCCGTATCCCTTATCAGGTCAGCCTGCCACGGTCCGGTGATGAACGCGGACCGCCGCTGGATCCTCCCGGACCGGGAATCCGCCCTCGCCTGGGCGACGGAGCGGAGGGCCCGGGGAATCCGGTGCATCCTCGCCCTCGCCGGGGAACATGCCAGGGTCCCGGGGGAGGCCCGTTCGGGGGCCGAATCCATTATCGCATGCATCCATGGCATCGCCCCGGCGCAGGCCGGTGCCTCGGTCTCGGTGAAGCCGGGCACCCTCGGGAGCCTGTTCGACGAGATCGCCTGCCGGGAACATGCCACCCGCATCGCCCGCGAAGCGGCGGGTTCCCGTGTCCCCCTCGAGCTGGACATGGAAGGCAGGGGATTCGTGGATCTCACCCTTTCCCTTGCATCCCTGTGCAGGAAGGAGCAGGCCTCGGTCACGGTCGCCCTCCAGGCCTACCTCCGGAGGACCCCCGGTGACATCAGGAGGATGGCCGCGGAGGGGATCGGGGTCCGGCTCGTCAAGGGGGCATACCTCGGCGATATATCGGGCTTTACGGAGATCCAGGAGGTCATGATGCAGGATGCACGGATCCTGATGGATCTCAGGGCTCCCTTCTCCATCGGCACCCATGACCCGGAACTTATCGGCCGGATCAAGGCCGGGTTCGGGGCCGATAAGGAGCTCGTGGAGTTCGGGTTCCTGATGGGGCTCTCGGAACAGACAAAGACCGGGCTTACGAAGGAGGGATGGAGGGTCTCGGAGTACGTCCCCTTCGGGCCCGGCGGGGAGGCCTATATCCTGAGGAGGGAGCGCTACCTCAGGGATCTCGAAATGGCCGGCAGGGCCCCGGCACCCTGACCGGGAACCGGGGGGACCGGCTACTTCCTGAGATCCTCCGGCGTGAGTTCCCGGATGAGCGCCTCGATGCCGATGATCTCCCTCGTCAGGATCTCTTCATGGAGAAACTGGCGGAGCTTCCATTCGAACTTGTCCTTCCACTCCCGGTTCAGGTTTCCCCCCTTGTCAAACTGGTTCCTGAGATAGAACTGGAGATCCTCGAGATCCCCCGGCGTCAGCCGGTCCACGAGGATCTTACGGTATCTTTCGACCAGGGATCCCCCCTCCCCGGCCCTCCTGTTCCTTTCCCGTGACCCGCCTCCCTGTCTTTTTCCTTTTCCTGCCATGGTCCACGAACCTCATTGTGCTGACAGTCCTGATGGATATGCCGGTATAAGAATGTTGCCCGGATCGGGGACCTTTCAGGAAATACCACTCACCGTAACCTTCATTAGTACCCCCTGCCCCTCCTTCACCGGTGAATGATATGGCAGAGATGAAAAACCTCGGAGCCCTGATTTATACCTTCGACAACGCGGCCGGTGAGGCCCTCGGGAAGCGGGAGAGCCACACCCCGAAGATAGATGCACCCGTCACGGTGAAGCCTGACCAGATGTTCGACCTGAAGGTCATGGTGGGACCCCACCCGAACACCGTCGAGCACTCCATCCGGTGGATCGCGGTCTACCTGAACGAGGACGGGAGGGCGTTTAACCCGGTCTTCCTCGGCAAGGCCTCGCTCACGCCGTCGATGGCCCAGCCCGAGGTGGTCTTCAAGATGAAGCTCCAGAAAGGCGGGACGATCCACGCCGTGGAGTACTGCAACCTCCATGGCCTCTGGTCAGGGAAGAAGGATATCAAGGTCGGGTAAACCTCTCCTCTTTTTACCTTATCGTTACCCAAGGGATGGACACCCTCACGGGGGCCGGCCAACGGGGCGCGGAACGCCACCCGGGCAAAATGCACAAGCTCCCCCGAGAACAGGGAAGTGGGAACCGGAGAAGGACTGGAGAATCCCTGCATGACCGAGAACCCGATGGATGTGTTCCAGAGAGAGGCACCGGAGGTCGCGAAGGCCTTCAACGGCCTCATCATGTCGATCGTAGCCTCGAAGGGGCTTGACCAGAAGACCAAGCAGCTCGTATATATCGCGATGAAGGCCGCGACGGGGGAAACCCAGGCGGTGAAGGCGCACCTGGCCATGGCAAAGCAGGCAGGAGCGACACGGGAGGAGGTGATCGACGCTATCCTCATGACCCTCACCGTGGCCGGGATTCGCGGGGTTGTCACCTGCCTTCCTGAGGCGGTGAGGTTCTTCGACGGGTAGGCCAGCTTTCACCTCGGGCTGACCTGCCTGAATTTCACGGTGAGAGGGGACATGAAGGACAGCAAACTCGCCACGGCCCGGCGGATCATGGAGGACTTTGCCCGCCTGACCGGCCTTGACCCGCCCGGCGCACCGCCGAGGCGGTACCTCTGGACGGACGCCTTTGCGGTCTGCAATTACCTCGGCCTCTGGAAACAGACGGGGGACGAGGCACTCCGGGATCTCGCGGTGCGCCTCGTGGACCAGGTGCACCATAATCTGGGCCGGCACCGGCCCGACGACCCGAGGAAGGGCTGGATCAGCGGCCTCGGCGAGGAGGAGGGAGAACGTCACCCGACCATCGGGGGGCTGCGGATCGGGAAGAGGCTCCCCGAGCGCAGGCGGGACGAGCGGCCGAGCGAGAGGCTGGAATGGGACCAGGACGGGCAGTACTACCACTACCTGACGAAGTGGATGCATGCCCTCGCGCAGATGAGCCAGGCCACGGCGGATCCCCTATACCTCCGGTGGGCGATGGAGCTTGCGAAGACCGCCCATGCCCGGTTCACCTATCTTCCCGGTGTCGGGGGCCGGAAGCGGATGTACTGGAAGATGAGCATCGATCTCTCCTATCCTCTCGTGGCCTCGATGGGCCAGCATGATCCCCTCGACGGTTTCATCACGTACTGCAGCCTCCGGCCTGCCGCAGGAGAGGGTCCCGATCCCTCATCACTTCCCGATCTCGGTGCGGAGATTGAGGATATGGCAGGGATCCTGCGCGGAATGGAGCTTGCGACGGACGATCCACTCGGAACCGGCGGGCTCCTTACCGACGCCCTGCGGATCGCGCAGATCGTGACCAAGGGAGGTCCGAAGCTCACAGAAACTCTTCCGGGCATAGACCTCCACCGGCTGCTCGGGAAAGTCATGGACGCGTCCCTCACCGGCCTCGATGCCTTTACCAACAGCGGGTGCCTCCGGCTCCCCGCCGGGTACCGGCTCGCCTTCCGGGAGCTCGGGCTTGCCATCGGGCTCTCCGGTGGGAATAAGATGCATCACCTCATCGGGGAAAACCCTGCCCTGTTCGGCGGTGACCGTTCCCTGCGGGTTCAGGCTGAGGCGATCCTGGAGTACCTGCCCCTCGGAGAGGCCGTCACCGGTTTCTGGATGGAAGACGGGAACCAGGCCGCAGGGAGCTGGACGGAGCACCGGGAGATCAACATGGTGATGCTCGCGACGAGCCTCGCGCCCGGGGGGTTCCTCGGGATGTAACGGAGGGAGATTCAATGCGAGGAAAGAAGAAGCAAAGCAGGGGCCGGAACGATACCCTGGTCTCCGCTGAGATGCTGGATCAGGCCGTGAAAGAGATTCTTAGCCGTAAAAGGCTGGACCGGACATGGGACATTCCCTACCTCGCCGGATACAGCAGGGATGGTAAGACCATCTATATCGACCGGCACCTGCCCGGTTCGTTTAAAACCCGCACGAAAGAGGTCCGGATCGATCGGTTCCTTATCCTGCATGAATCGATTGAGAAGGCGCTCCTTGACGAACTCGGGCTGGTGTACCAGCATGCTCACCAGATTGCGCTCAGGGCTGAAGAAGCGGCTGTCAGGGCCGACCATGTCTCGTGGCGGGAGTACGACCGGTTCATGCAGAAGTTCATCAAGGATGCCGGCGACGAACGCCTGACCCGCATCCCGCCGGACCTGGACATCAAGCCCTACCGGGACGAGCATGACTATGCCCTGCTCACCGGGATGCAGAACGTTGTACGCCGGGAACTCCGGAAAAGCCGGAAAGGGCGTGACCGGAAGGGAAAATAAGAGAGAACCGGGGGATGCTGAAGGAGGAAGGTTCTTCGCTCCTGTCCCTGAGCTCCGGCTTTATTCTCTTCCAATCAATTTGATGGAAGCCGGGCTGCGAGCCATCCCCTGCCCGGGGATTACGGGAGAGGAATCGTTATTTTCTCCGCTGATTTTCCTTCCTTATCCTCAATCCTCCTCAGTTTCTCCCTCAGGTGCTTCCTCTGCAGGGCAACCCCGGCCTGTTTGACAAAGGCCTGGACGGTGGCCATGTTCTCGAGCATATCCCCCCTCCTCAACCGGAGGACGACCGCCCCGAAGAGCCCGCCCCGGCAGGTGCACCCCATCACGTAATTTCTCTCCAGCCGGACCTTCTCGTCAATCTCTTTACATATCGGCTCGGGCAGCGAACGGAACGCCAGTTCGTACAGGCTCCCCGGCCCCTCGAACAGCGAACCCGCAGAGAGCGCGTCAATGCTGGCCGGGATGTTATTCATGTCCATGGGGATCGCCCGGAGATCACCGAGAGGCACGACGGCCTCCATGAAATCCCTCAAAAACCGGGGATCTGCCGATGAGATTGCCCGTACCGAACATATCCTGGTTTCGGGGTCTATGGAATTCACGTTGACATGGGCCCTCGGTTCGAGCTCGGCAACCCGGTCGGCGATGTACTGGTACATATCTTCGTCATCACCCATTTCTGCGAGGACGGCTGAAGTCCGGGCGAGGAATTCCAGGTTCTTCAGGTATCGTTTCTCCCTGGTGACATCATCGAAGAGGCAGGTGGTCCCTTGGGAACCGTCCCCGAAGGTGACGGGGAGCATCCTGATACGGAAGCAATGGTCCGCGCCCTCACGGGCGAAGGTACATTCCCGGGTCTCTTCCCTTCCTTCGGGAGGATCCTTCAGGATTGCCCCTGGATTGGGGGTCACAGCATCATCGAAAGAAATCTCCTCCAGACTCTGGTGAAGGGCATCCTGTTCCGAGGATCCGAAGAAGGAGTAAAAACTCCTGTTTGCGAAGGTGAGGATGCAGCGTTCGTCGATGATGCATACCGGACTCATGGCGAGGTGAAAGAGGGCCGAAATCGGTAACCGGTGGGCAAGGGCGAAAACCTTCGCGTTCCCGAACCGGTAACTCTCGATCTCTCCCTTCGTCTCGAGAACCTCGAGGTATTTCACCACCGCATTCCGGTTCATCTTCAGCCGCAAAGAGAGATCGGTAATGGTGAGACCCCGGCGGTGTTGTTTCAGAAGTGACTTGATCCGTTGTTCCACCTGCTCATGGTCCATACAACTGCAGCCTCATCCGGATGCCGGGGTCTATTTTTCAGAGGTGCCGCATGTTCTTCAATCGCAGATTCCGGCGAATGAGGTCCTTCCCATGGAATCCATCTGTTTTCAGGAAATTAATATACTTTCATCCTTCATGGAAGACTGATGGTTCCACGCCTTGCGGTGCCCGAACCCGGAGTCCCGGACGAGCCTTTCAAGGGACTCGCCCTCCTCCCGGGCGAGGGATTCCGGTTCTGTTTCCAGGGAAGGCTCGCTGTCGCATCGCCTTTGCGACCGTACTTCCCATCGTCTTCATGGAGGACAAAGGGTCGCATCGCCTTTGCGATGCTCCAGTTCGGCTTCTATGAAAGCCTCACTGTCGCACTGTTTTTCCTGAAACCCGTGCTCCTATTCGCCTTCAAAGAAGGCTCATATTCCCCATCACCCGGAGCTTTCCGCCCTCAAGGTAGTGGAGGATGGCCCGCGACCCGGGCGGGTGTATGATCTCCTTTTCCAGCCTGATGGTCACGTGAGGCCGCCTGTCGCCGTTGCTGTCATCCACCATCTCGATCCTCCCCGGAAGGAACTGCATCCAGTGGCCGATCTGGACTGCCATCCCCTTCTTCATGGGGACCTTCCAGTACGGGACGAGTTCGAGCCGGCCTGATACGAGATTCGAGGACCTGATGCCGGGATCACTCGATATGACGTACCCCCGGTCGAGCTCCCCGGCCTCGATCCCTTTCAGGGCAATCCCGACCCGGTCCCCCTTCACGGCGAAGTCGGCATCATCGTCATGCTTCTGGATGGACCTGACCTGCACCTGCTTCTTCAGGGGAAGGACCTGGACGGAGTCATGGGTCCGGATCTCCCCGAGGGCAACTATCCCAAGGACGACCGTCCCGATTCCTCTCACGTTGAAGAAGTGATCGATGGGGACGGTTCCCACGCAGGATACCCTTTTTTCCCCGGTATGCCCTCCCCGCGCCGCCGCCTCGTCGAGGAGTGTATCCCGGAGACCGCTCAAATTCCCCTCGAATATCTCGTAGTCCTCCACGACCGTTTCCCGGATCAGGGGAAGGAGCTGCTCTCTCGTCAGGTAGTTCCTCAGGATCAGGTGCCCCTTCGCGACCCCGGCGCACTGGAGCATGAGCACCGTCTCCCCGAAGGCTGCGTTCGCCTCGTCCACGACCAGGATCACCCGGTCCGCCGTCGAGACGGCGAAGAAGAGTGGGGCGATCTTCTCGGGGTACCGGGTCGGCTCGATGAAGGTCACCGTGTCGGTGCCCCGCTTCAGGTTATAGAGGGTGATGTCCGTCGAGGTCCCCTTCTTCCCGAGATCCTTTGCAAAGTCGGGAGGGCCGAGGACCGCAACGGTGAGGTTTGGCATAGCCTCAAATTTTGTTGCCGTGAGGAGATGAGGGTATGGGTCGGACAAAACCGGGCCATCCCTCTCCTGTTCCGGTCAACCGAGGCCGATCAGGACGAGTACAACACCCAGGATCACCCGGATCACCCGCCCGGCCTGGAAGTACCAGGGATGGCCGTCGGTCCACCAGTAAAGAACGTTCGCGAGCCCCTCGACAACGAAGAAGAGCCCGATACCGGCGATGATCAGGTTCATGGTGTGGTAGGATGTAACGGGGAAGTTATATTTCTCCTTTTGCCCTCCCTGGTCAGCGGTTGTTTGCTGGCCCGGATGGGATTGCTCTTGCCACTGAGCCGGTCCTGCCCACCACTTCCGTTATGAACTCCCGAGCCAAGGCAGGGGCGAAAGCAGGAGAGAGTGAGATGGCGGATACGGAGAGGGAGAAGGTGCTCCTCGCTGCGTGCATGGCGCCACCTCAAAGCCCGATTACATGACGAACGACAAGCTTGAGGCCGCGGCGAGCCTGCCGCTTGACATGGTCCGGTCGCCCCTTCCGGGATGTGGAGCACGAGGTGCGGAAATACCTGTCAGGGCACCGGTAGGGGGGTTCATCCCCAGCCCTGTGGGCAGAAGGAGAAACGCAAATCGAACCCATGACGGCTCCATGGGCCAGGAAAGCCGG
>DATKKN010000049.1:0-8420 GCA_035542895.1 Methanomicrobiales archaeon
GGGTGCTTCGGGCTGGTGAGGGCGTGGATGAAGCTGAGAGGGAGGGTGCTCCTGTGAAAGGGCACCCGTGAACCCGGTGAATTACACGGCAGGGTATGCAGGTCCTTACCTGAGCGCACGTTTTATTGGTACCTGCGTCAATCTGCCCGGGGTATGAGAATGACCAGGAACCAGATCCAGAAGGAGGAGATCCACACCGACCGGGAGGCTGCTTCCGCCCGGCAACCGGGAACCCAGGCCCGTATCGACCCCGTCATCGCCGTCGTGGCGGGCGTGATCGTGATCGTCTGTGTAATCATTTTCGTGATGCTATCACCCGGGCCAGAAAGCGGGCCAGCGGTTTTCGCCGCCACCTGCGGGGAGAAGACCCTCTCGTACGTCAATTCGAACCTGGTCATGGCCGGGACCGCCGCGACGCTCGTCTCCGTGAACGAGACACACGGGATCTACGAGGTGACCGTGGCCTACCAGGGGAATGAAGTCCCCCTTTTCGTCACCCGGGACTGCGTCCTGCTCTTCAATCAAGGCCGGGATATGACCGCTCCCTCAGGAGGGACTCAGGGAGAAGAGACCACCACGCCCACTCCGGCCCCGGTGAAGACCGACAGGCCGTCCGTCGAGCTCTACGTGATGTCCTTCTGCCCGTACGGGATCCAGGCCGAGACGGCGATGAAGCCGGTCGCCGACCTGCTGGGTTCCCGAGCCGCTATCAGGGTTTTCTATCTCACGCGCGTCGGGGGTGCCACCGTCGATTCCGTCGAATCCCTCCACGGCCCGGTGGAGGTGCAGGAGGATCTGCGCCAGGCCTGCATCCAGAAGAACTCTCCCGCGAAGTTCTGGGCGTACCTGGACGGGTTCAACACCGCCTGCTCCTCCCTGTCGGGGAATGCCTCGGCGGCTGCAGCCTGCTCCACGAAGGTGTCCTCGTCCCTCGGGATCGGCCAGACCAGGCTCCAGTTATGCGTGTCGGGGGGAACCGAGGGGCTCGATCTCCTCTCGGCCGACCAGGCATCGGCCAACGTGAAGGGGGCCACGGCCTCCCCCACCCTCTTCATCAATGGCGTGACCTATTCGGGGGCACGCACCCCGGAGGCATACAAGGAGGCCATCTGCGGGAGCTTCACGAGCCCGCCCGCGGAGTGCCATACCATGCTCTCCACCCGGCAGGTGGCGGCGGGCGGCTCGTGCTGAAAGACCGGCCGAAGGTACAATTCCTTTTTTTAGATATCGGAACGCTCCCGGAGGCGGGCCGAAGGGGGGAAAGGTTCGTGGACCATAATGAGGATCTATTCCGGAATTGAGAATCCTCCCGGAGGGAATTGGATCAGGTCATCCCTCCTGGGGGACCCCGCGCTTCTCGCCACAGCGTCTCCGGCGTCCCCGGATTGCGATAGCCCCCTACGAGGTTTCCGGGGATCTGCCGAAAAAACTTAGTTGAAAGCGATTGAAAAAAGTGTTACGCCAGCCGCACATCAGCAATACTGTGCTGGCGCTGGGCGAGGCGCTTGGCCTTGAAGATGTTCTTCCCCTCCTTCCCGATGGCGATGCCCTTGTCCTCGTCGCGCACCGTCACCTTCGCGACCCGTTCCTCGCCCTCGCCCTCGAACTCGAGGGTGGTGACCTTTGCCGGGAGGAAGCAGTTCCGGATGAACTGCTCGGGGCTCGGGGAGTACTCGACCACCTCGATCTTCTTCCCCATGACCTCCGAGGCCTTCTTGATCGAGGCGCCCTTCTTCCCGATGGCCCGGCCCATCTCGCCGGGGTTCACGACGAGGATGATGCGCCCGTTCCGGTCGTCGATGATGCAGTCGCGGCTGCTCGCGCCGGTGAGCTGCTCGAACTGGGACATGTTGCGCATGCAGTCCTCGGAGAGCACGATCTCGCCCATGGTCAGGACCTCGCGAGGCTGAGAATATCCGATTCACCTGGCTCTGTAACCGCGAGGGCCGAGACGAGGAAGGGCTTCCCGCAGGCCATACCGAGCTGGACGCCGGAGCCCGCGTACACGTGGACCGGGACGCCCTTCACGGTCTCCAGGAACTTCCTGAACTCGGGAGGGCAGTTCTGGGCGACGACGACGAGTTTCGCCTTCCCCTCGTCGATGCATGTTCGCGTGCTGTTCTGGCCGAGGAATACCTTCCCGGTCTTTAACGCTCTCCTCAGTGAAAGGTTGAAATCCATTGAAATTACTCCTGGTTGATGGGTTTTGCGATGAGTTTCACGTCGCCGGTGCCCAGCTGTATGGGCTGGCCGACGATGATGTTCTCGGTGACCCCGTTCAGTTCATCGACCTCGTTCGCCACGGCCGCGTCGAGGAGGTGGTTCACCGTGACCTCGAAGGCCGCGCGGGAGAGGACCGACTCCTTCTCCCCGGCGATTCCGTGGCGGCCGATCTGCTTCACCTCGCCGTCCATACACATCATGTCCGCGACGAGCATGATGTGGCGGACGTCGACGAGGATACCCTGCTCGGCGAGGGTCGAGAGGGCCTCGTAGATGATCGAGTTCCTCGCCGCCTCGATGCCGAGGACATCGGCGATCTCGCTGATGTTGTTGGTCCGGGTACGGGTCGTGTCAACCCCTTCGACCTCGAACACATCCGAGAGATTGGAGCCCTCGGTATATAGGATATACTCCCCCTCTTCCTTCCTGACCACGACCCGCTCGATGTCGTCGATGCCCTGGACGATGACGTTCCGGACATGCTCGGCGAGCTGGAAGAGGTTCTGGTAGCTCTCCCGGTCCTTGGGGAGGAAGAGGAGCCGGTCGGCCTCCTCCTCCACCTCGCACTCGAAGTCCCGGTAGTGGCGCCGGTCTTTGATCTTCTTCGGGGCAAGCTCGATGATCCGGTCCACCCCGATCTTCCGCTTCTCGCAGACCGCAGGGTTCAGCTGGACCACGACGAGCATCTTCTCCATGTCGATGGTGATGTCGCCGAACTCGGCGAGGGGCGCCGCCTCGACCTGCCAGCTCACCTCCCGGGCCCGGTCACGATCGCCGGAGTACTCGGGCTTCAGGTGGATGGTCATCGTCGGGGTGGAGGGCTCGCGCCGCGCATCCATGATCTCGATGAGCCGCGGGAGCCCGAGGGTGACGTTGATCTCGGCCACGCCGGCGTAGTGGAAGGTCCGCATGGTCATCTGCGTCCCCGGCTCGCCGATGGACTGAGCCGCGACGATCCCCACCGCCTCGCAGGCCTCGATCCGGGTGTTCTGGTACTCCCTCACGATCCGGTCCAGGATCCTGGTGAACTGCTTCTCGGTGACCGACCGGTCGCCGAGGAACTGCTTCATCTCCTCCTTCGTCCGGTCCGGAAGTTCGGAGGCCGCAATCCGCTTCTCCATGGTTTCCTTCATCTAGACCTCCTCCTTGAGCTCGCTCTCGATGATCCCCTTCACGTCGACCGGGCTCCCGAACGAGGACTTGGAAGGGTCGGTGCCGTCCTCCCCGTACCGGAACTGGATGATCCGGCCGCCGGTCGTCCTCACCGTGCCGTCGTAGGCCACCTTCAGGTCCTGGAGGGCATTGATCATCCGCCGCTGGAGGTACCCGCTCTGGGAGGTCCGGACGGCGGTGTCCACGAGCCCCTCGCGCCCGCCGATGGCGTGGAAGAAGAACTCCGTCGGGGAGAGGCCGCTCTTGTAGCTGTTCTGGATGAAGCCGTGGGCGGCCGCGCCCCGGTCCCCCTTCACGAAGTGCGGGAGGGTGCGGTCGTCATAACCCCGGACGATCCGCTCCCCACGGACCGACTGCTGCCCGATGCACCCCGCCATCTGGGTGAGGTTGAGCATCGAGCCCCGGGCACCAGAGACCGCCATGACCACGGCGCTGTTCTCGAGGCCGAGGTGCCTGCCGGCGATCTCGCCGGTCCGGTCCCTGGCCTTCCCGAGCACCTGCATGATCTGCATCTCCAGGGTCTCGTCGAGCGTCCGGCCGGGCATGGGCTCGAGCTGCCCGTCCTGGAAGATCTTGATCCGCCGCTCCACGTCCGTGGCCGCGCTCTCGAGGACCTCCCGGATCTGGCCATGCTCGGTGCGGGAGAGGTCCTCGTCGTCGATCCCGAAGGAGAAGCCGTCGAGCATGATCGCCCGGATGGCGAGCTTCGTCATATCGTCGATGAACTCCGCGGCCTTCCTCATCCCGTACTGGCGGATGATGCGGTGGAGGATCTGGCCGTCGAAGGCCCCGATTGCCTTCTTGTCGATGGTGCCCGAGACGAGCTTCCCGTCGAAGATCTTCACGTAGGCATCCCGCTCGCACTCCTCCTGCTTGCAGGTCTCGCAGCTCGCGCAGGATGAGGCCTTGAAGACCATGTTCAGCTCGGGTGGCAGGATGGCCGAGAAGACCTGCTTGTTGGACCAGAGCTTCTTTCCGTCCTCCTCCTTGTCCGGCTCCGGCATCCGTTCCAGGGGGAAGTGCATGAGGAGGTAGATGACCTGCGACTTCGTGAAGTGCCGGAGGCCGTGGGTGAGCATGAAGATCCCCGACACATGGTCATGAATCCCACCAATGATGGGGCCCCCGAACCGGGGCGAGAGGATGTTCTCCTCCACGGCGAGGAGGATCTGGGCCTCGGCCTTCGCCTCCTCGGTCTGGGGCACGTGGAGGTTCATCTCGTCCCCGTCGAAGTCGGCGTTGTACGGCGGGCAGACCGCCGGGTTGAGCCGGAAGGTCTTCCCCTCCATCACCCGCACCCGGTGGGCCATGATGGACATCCGGTGGAGGGAGGGTTGCCGGTTGAAGAGGACGATGTCCCCGTCCCTGAGCTGCCGTTCCACGGTCCAGCCCGGCTCGACCATCGCGACCACGGTCTCCAGGTTCGCGTCCGAGAGACGGAGCCGCCGGTTGTCGGGCCGGATGACGTAGTTCGCACCGACCGGGGCATGAATGTTCGGCCGGTCCGGCCCCTTCAGGATGAACTCCCGCATCTCGTCCTTGTTAAAGGGCGTCACCCGGACCGGGACGGTCATCTCCCGGGCGACCGCGAGGGGCACGCCGACCTCGGTGACCTTGATGTTCGGGTCAGGCGAGATGACGGTACGGGCCGAGAAGTTCACCCGCTTCCCCGAGAGGGACCCCCGGAACCGGCCGTCCTTCCCCTTGAGCCGCTGGGAGAGGGTCTTTAACGGCCTCCCGCTCCGGTGCCGGGCCGGCGGGCAGCCGGCCACCTCGTTGTCCAGGTAGGTGGTGACATGGTACTGGAGGAGCTCCCACAGGTCCTCGATGATCAGGTGGGGGGCTCCTGCGTCCTGGTTCTCCTTGAACCGCTGGTTGATCCGGATGATGTCCACGAGCTTGTGGGTCAGGTCGTCCTCCGAGCGCTGGCCGTTCTCGAGGATGATGGAGGGGCGCATGGTCACCGGCGGGACGGGGAGCACCGTGAGGATGGTCCACTCGGGCCGGGCAACGTCAGGGTTGATCCCGAGGAGCCTGAGGTCCTCGTCCGGGATTTTCTCGAGCCTCGCCCGGACGTCGGCGGGGGTGAGCTTGTGCTCCATCCTTTTACCGTCCTCGGTCCAGATCTCGGAAAAGGTCGTGGGCTTCTCGAAGTTGATCTTCAGCTGCTGCTCGCCGCAGTGAGGGCACTGCCGCTCCTTCTTGATGTCCTTCTCCTTCAGGATGTCCCCGCCGGGGGAATCCTCCTCGGAAGAGAGGACCTTCTCGATCTCGACCGGCTCGAGGAGGAGCCGGCTGCAGGCCCGGCAGGTCACCCTGAGGAGCTTCCGGATGAGCCGCGTGTACCCGACGTGGATGACCGGCTTTGCGAGCTCGATGTGGCCGAAGTGGCCAGGGCAGTCGGAGGCCTTCTGGTCGCAGGTCTTGCACCTGAGGCCCGGGTCGATGACCCCGAGCGCGAGATCCATGAGCCCCTGGGGATACGGATACCCGTCCTCGTCGTAGGTGTCCGCCCAGATGATCTTCCTCACACTCATCTTCCTGATCTCCTTTGGCGAGAGGAGACCAAACTCGATCTGTCCTATGCGTTTTGGACTTGGCATCTCCGCACCTCCTACACCATGTCCTGCAGTTTCAGCCTCGGGGCAATCCCCATGGACTTCATCTCGTCGAGGAGGAGCTTGAAGGCATAACTCATCTCGACCGGGTAGATGTCCGTCTCGCCGCCGCAGGCGAGGCACCGGGTGATGTTCTGTTTCCGGTCGAGCATCGCGATCATCCCGCAGTGGGCGCAGACGTACTGGACCACCTTGTCTGACTCGTCGAGGAGCCGTTCCTTGAGGGCCATCGCGGCCCCGTGGCCGATCATGACATCCCGCTCCATCTCCCCGAACCGGAGGCCGCCCTCACGCGCACGGCCCTCGGTGGGCTGCCGGGTGAGCACCTGGACGGGCCCCCGGGAACGGGCATGCATCTTCGAGGAGACCATGTGGTACAGTTTCTGGTAGTAGATGATCCCGACGTAGATATCGGTGGCAAAGGCCCGTCCCGTGATCCCGTCGTACATCACCTCGCGGCCGGTGTGGGAGAACCCGAGCTTCTTCAGGGATGCCCGGAGATCGACCTCGGACTCACCGGAGAAGGCGGTGGCGTTGATCCGCCGCCCCTCCATGGAGCCCACCTTCCCTCCGAGCATCTCGAGCATGTGCCCGATGGTCATCCGGCTCGGGATGGCATGGGGGTTGATGACGAGGTCAGGGGAGAGGCCGCTCTCGGTGAACGGCATATTCTCCTGGGAGGTGATAAGGCCGACGACCCCTTTCTGGCCGTGACGGGACGCAAACTTATCGCCGACTTCCGGGACACGGAGATCGCGGGTGCGCACCTTGACGAGGCGGGAACTGTTCTCGCCCTCAGTGATGATGACGGTATCGACAATCCCATGCTCGTTGCTCCGCATCGTAACGGACGTGTCACGGCGTTTTTCTACGGCAATGAGCTCCCCGGATGGCTCCTCGAGGAAACGCGGCGGGGAGGTTTTGCCGATCAGGACATCTTTCTCGGCGACCACGGTCTCGGGGTTGATAACGCCGTCCTCATCGAGGTTCTTGTACGATTCCGCCCCATGGGCACCGGCGACGTCCTCTTCGGGAATTTCGATCCGGTCAATCTGCCCGCCGGGGTAGCGGCGCTCTTCTCCCTCGTACGTCCGGAAGAAATGAGAACGTCCGAGTCCCCGTTCGATCGAGGCTTTGTTGAAGATGAGGGCATCTTCAATATTGTACCCTTCGTACGAAAGGATCGCAACGACAAAATTCTGCCCTGCGGGCCGGTCGTCTGATCCGATCAGTTCGGAGGTCTGGGTATGGGTGAGCGGTTTCTGGACATAGTGGAGGAGGTGCCCCCGGGTGTCCGGGCGCAGCTTCATGTTTGCCGATCCGAACCCGAGTGCCTGCTTGACCATCCCTGCACCCATCGTTACACGGGGACTTGCATTGTGCTCAGGGAACGGGACGTGGGCTGCACCGATCCCGAGGATCAGCGAGGGGTCTATTTCGAGGTGGGTATGCTCAGGCGTCGCATCCCCGGGGTTCATCGCAATGAAGAGATCCTCCTCTTCCTCAGCATCGATGAACTCTATCATACCCCGCTGGACAAAGTACGATATATCGACTTCTTTCTTTGCGAGCTTCACAAGGTCCTCGCTCGTGACAATCGGTTCGCCGTTCTTTAAGAGGATAAGCGGGCGTCGCGCCCGGCCCCGGTCGGTCAGGATAACGACATCGCCGTTGTATTCCTTGTGGGAGACGTTGACTTCGGGGGCTATTGCTCCCTGCCTGCGCATGGACCGGATATTTGCCACGAGGGCTTTTGGATCGTCGATAAGGCCGATGAGGGCCCCGTCAACGAATACGCGGGACTTCTTCACTTTGCCTCACCCCGTATATGCTCGACGCCAAGATTGTGCAGGATCTTCATGATCTCCTGCTCATCTTCGACACCCTTGCTGATCTCGACCATCTGGGCAAAGTTCTTGACAAGACCACAATTCGGGCCTTCTGGTGTTTCGCTCGGGCAGATCCGGCCCCACTGGGTCGGGTGCAGGTCACGGGCTTCGAAGTGCGGCTGCGACCGGGAGAGAGGAGATATCACACGGCGGAGGTGGGAGAGTACGGCCATGTGGTCTACACGGTCAAGGAGCTGGGAGACACCGGTCCTCCCGCCGACCCAGTTGCCGGTAGCAAGAGGATGGAGGAGACGCTCGGTCAGCACATCGGCCCGCACTGCCGTTCCAATCGAAAGGTCGCGGTGGCGCATGCTCGCCCGCTCAAGCTGGTACTTGATATCCCGGGTGAGGCGGTTGAGTGAGATTCGGAAAAGATCTTCCATTAAGTCCCCGGCAAGCTTCAGACGCTTGTTGGAGTAGTGGTCCTTGTCATCGATCCTGCGCTTGTTCAGCACGAGATCAAAACAGGATTCTGCCATCCGGCCGAGGAAGTGGGCCTTTGCAAGCCGTACGGAGA
>DATKKN010000050.1:0-3708 GCA_035542895.1 Methanomicrobiales archaeon
ATCATCAGCTTCATTGTACTCTTCATGCTTTACCTCCTTACATTCACAGGCATGCTGTCAAAGCATTTCGGCGATTGCCGAAATCGTGTTCACAATGCCCGATACTCCGATTGAACGGAATATGTGGTAGTGTTTGTAAACGGTTAATATATCTTTTGTGGTTGGAGTCTGCAGAGAATTCTGCGGTATGGGCTCCGATCACGGTACCGAGCCCGAATAGGCGGGCTGTGGCCCTGCCCCCGCGGTATCAGCGAGATACAGGCGTCGGGCCGATTCACCCCGGACTCCGGGGGTGAACGGGGTACGGATTCCCGGGCGCACCATCCGGGCAGCCGGTTACGGGAGAGGGGCCCTACTGGGGGGCCGACTCATGGGTCCTCCGGTACGGGAAGGTACTTCCCTCATGCTTTAATGGCTTTTCAGATCAACACATTTCTCCATGCGGATCATCCGTGCACCGAACCTGGCGAGGGCCCACGAACTCGCGGTGAAGACGGTGCTCGAGAAGGGGTGGGTGCTCGAGACCGAGGACGGGGAGGCAACGGTCGAATGCGATGAGATCGGGATCCGGGTGGACGATCCCCTCGTCCAGCCCATGGCCTCGCCCCGCTCCCGGTTCCAGCAGCGGTTCCTTGAGAAGTACGCCCATGATCTCATCCACGGGACCCACGCGGAGTTCGAGTACGATTACCACGGGCGGCTCTTTGACTGGGGGGAAAGCCTTTCGGCCATGGGACGGGAGATCCACGTCGACCAGGTCGATTACATCGTCAGGAAACTCTCGGCCCAGCAGGCGTCACGAAGGGCGATTGGGATAACCTGGATCCCGACGGTTGACGAGAACCTGGAAGACTGCCCCTGCCTCCAGCTCGTCCAGTGCCTGGTGAGGGAGGGGGCCCTCGGGATGAAGGTGGTCTTCCGTTCCAATGATATGCTCTCGGCGGCGGGCCCGAACATGTTCGCCCTGGTCCATCTCCAGCGCCACATCGCGGATGCCCTCGGGCTTCCCTGCGGCCCCTATACCCACATCTCCCTCGTGCCGCACATCTACTACAAGCGGGACGTGACCGACCTCCAGGCTTTCTGCAGGGACGGGGCCGATATCCAGCCCGTCGATGCAGTGTGCGATGCCTGCGGCAGGTGCCAGGGCCGGGGAACCAGGTAACCATATAAGGGCATGATTCCCCGGCGGCTCCAGGGTTCCGTCACCTTAATACATTGAGAGGATTCAAGCTGAAGGGAATAGCCCGGTAGTGTAGCGGTCAATCATGCGGGACTCTGGATCCCGCGACAGCAGTTCGAATCTGCTCCGGGCTACTCTGTTTTCCATGGTTGTTACGCCGGGAACGCGGCGAGGAATGCATCACCCGGAATGGGGATGAACTCCGCTACATCAATGATCCGCATCCCGGGGGCGAGGCAGGGATGCCTCATACGGTGAGGATCCCGAGAGAGAAACAGATGACCGGGAGCATGATCGCCCCCGTCAGGAAGAGGCGGGGAATGTTCACCAGGGGTGGCACGACCCCGACCGCCGTGGCAAGACAGAGGATCAGGAGCCCGAAGGGCCCGGTGAAGAGGAACACGAGGACCGCGACGAAGCCCATCACCGCGAGGTTCAGGTTCCGGGCCCCGAGCCCCTGGAAGAGAGCGCCGGACCGGGAGAGCCGGATGGTGAGGAGGTATGCGACGACGCCGGTGATGCACCCCACGAGGAGCAGGAGGCTCATCGGGGGGAGATCCTGGGTGGCGAGCGCGACCATTACCCCGTTCCGGGTCCGGGCGAGGGCATAGAGGGCAGCGAGGCCGACGAAGGCGTTCACGGTGTTCGCAGCGCTTGCCGAGAGGAGGTACTGCCGGGGTTCCCGGTCGTACCCTCCCGCCGACGCGACGAGCGTGTTCGCGGTCGCGTTGGAGAGGCCGGGGAGCCAGCCGGTGATGGAACCGGCGGCCGCCCCGAGGAGGACCCGGGGCGCGATGCCCCTGCCCGGGATGCGGATCCCCTCGAAATGCTGGGCCGGGAAGGAGGCGCCCGAGGCGAGGAGGAGGGTCGAGAACCCGAAGAGCCCGGAGAGGAGGGGAAGGAGGATGGCCGTCGCGCCGAAGGGATGCCAGGTGAGGAAGGAGTACCGGAATGAGAAGAGCCCGAGGAGGCCTGACGAGAGGAACAGGGCGAGGGCCCACGAAGGGGATTCGGCGGTCACGATGAGGAGGCCGGCAATACCCGTGAGGATGATCCCCATCCCCCAGTCCAGCCAGGGCTGGAAGGGCGGGATGAGAAGGAAGCAGAGGATGCAGAGCGGGATCCCGACGACAACGGCAAGCGCGCTCCCCAGGGCCGCGATCCTGACCGCCTCCTCCCCGAGGCCTTCCAGGCAGAGCGCATGGGCGGGGAGGACCGAGAGGGCATTGTCCGGGTCGGGAATGCCGAGGTACGTGCTCGGGATGCTGTCAAGGAAGGTGTGGGTGATGAGCGCCGAGAAGAGGGCCGCGGCGAGCCCCTCGGCCCCGAAGAACCCGACGAGGAGCCCCTGGATGGAAAGGAGGACCGAGGCCAGGGTATTCGAGTGGATCCCGGGGACGAGGCCGCTCACCGTGCCGAGGCAGATCCCGATCCCGCACCCGAGGAGGAGACCGACGACCACGAAGAGAGAATGCGGGCACAAGGGTATAAAACCCGCTGGATGGATACGGTGATATCTGGAGAGGTGAAAGAGTTTCACGATGCGCATCGTGGTCACGAGGGTTGCCGGGAAAGGGGCGCGGGATACCGACACCTGCCGTCGGTACGGCCACGAGTGCACGACCGTCTCCCCGCTCAGGGTCGAAATCTACCCGGATCGTGTGCGTTCCTTCGTCGAGGCTGCAAACCGGGGGGATCTCGATTGCATTTTCTTCGCGAGCGCCGTCCCTGCCGGGATCATCGGTCCGCTCCTCGTCAACTCTCCCCGGGTGATCGCCATCGGCCCCCAGACGGCAGGGATCCTCGAAAAGCATGGGATCCCGTGCGAGACCCTCCCCACCTTCTACTCGAGGGACCTCGTGCCTTACCTCGGCAACTGGATCCGGGGGAAAAGGATCGGGATACCGAGGGCGGACGTTCCGAACCCGGTGCTCATCTCCGCCATCGAAAACGCCGGCGGGATCCCGGTCGAGGCCCGCTGCTATGGCCTCGTCCCGACGGGAACGCCCTTTGCCACCGATGGCGCCGATGCCCTTCTCTTCACGAGCGGGAGTTCGTTCTCGAAGGCCGTCTGGCAGCCGCGCCCCGGACTCCTCCTCATGGCCATTGGCGATGTGACCGCGGGGGTCATGCGGGACGCGGGGAACCAACCTGCTGTGGTGGGAGACGGATCCCTCGAAGGGACCCTCAGGGCCCTGAACAGGTACCTCGAAGGAGGGTGCAGGGGAGAAAATGACCGCGATTGATGTTCCGGAATCCGGCATCGTGGTCCAGAGGGAGCCCATCCCCCCGGGACGCTCCTGGCTCGGTCCAGAGGGGCCCCATCCCCCCGGGACAGCCCCGGCTCCTCCAGAGCCGGGTCTCCCAGCGGGACCCGGCATCGTGGTCATCGACAAGCCACGGGGACCGTCGAGCCACCAGGTCGCGGCATGGGTGGGGAAAATCCTGGGGGTACCCGTCGGGCACGCGGGGACCCTTGACCCGGGGGTGTCGGGAGTCCTCGTCGTCATGCTCGGGGGTGCGGT
>DATKKN010000051.1:0-4322 GCA_035542895.1 Methanomicrobiales archaeon
GGGAGGCGAGCCGGTCCCTGACGAGCAGGGCGATCCGCGCTGCATCCGCAGTCGTGGCCGGCACTTCGGGGTCGAGGTCGATGAAGAGGATATCCGGGTTCTCGGGCGTTTTCACCGGCGCGAGGATCATGTGGATCTCGAGGGCATCCAGGTTCGCGATCCAGAGGAGGGTGTCCAGGTTGTTGCAGACGATGAAATGGACCACCCGGTCCGCGGTCTCGGACCAGTGATCATAAGTCTCCACCCAGTCGGGCGTACCCATCGGTGCATCCTTTTCGTAGAAACCGTTGGCCCCCACCCCGTCCGGGTACCGGGTCAGGACGATTGGCCTCATGGCGAGGAACGGGAGGATCCTCGGGGCGACCTTGATGAAATACTTGATTACCTGGAGCTTGGTGATCCCCTCTGCCGGGTAAATGACCTTCGAAAGATGGGTGAACCCGACCCGGGTGAGGGGCTTACCCGCCTGGTCCCCGCCGTTCCTTCCCATGTGAAACACCGGTATTTTACATGGGGAGGGCAAATAAGCTTCCATGGACGCGGTGGTCACCGGCGGCTGTGGCTTCATCGGCTCTCACCTCGTCGATGCCCTCACCGGGCGCGGGGAACAGGTCGCGGTCATCGACGACCTCTCCACCGGCGCCCTCGAGAATATTGCCGGTCACCTCGCCGGGAGAAGGGTCACCCTCAGGAAGGCCAATCTCCTCTCCGAAGAATGGGAGGATCTTCTCGCCGGTGCCGGGGTGGTCTACCACCTTGCCGCCGATCCCGACGTGCGGATGAGCGGGATTCACCCCGAGGCCGTGGTCAGGAACAACATCCTCGCCACGGGGAGGGTCCTCGAGGCGATGCGCCGGAATGACGTTCCCCGCATCGTGTTCACCTCGACCTCAACCGTCTACGGCGAGGCGTCGGTCATCCCGACTCCCGAGGACTACTCGCCGCTCGAGCCCATCTCGGTCTACGCGGCAACCAAGCTTGCCTGCGAGGCCATGATCTCGGCATACTGCCATTCCTACGGGATGCGGGGCTGGGTCTTCCGGTTCGCGAACATCATCGGCGAGCGCTCGAACCACGGGGTCATCTGGGATTTTATCCACAAGCTCCGCGCCGATCCACGCGCCCTCGAGATCCTCGGCGACGGGAGGCAGGCAAAATCCTACCTGGAGGTCCGGGAGTGCGTGCAGGCCATGCTCTTTGCCGCCGGTGCGGCGAAGGGGACCTATACTGTCCTGAACATCGGGTCAGAGGACTGGATCGATGTGAAGGGGATCGCGGATATCGTGGTCGCCGCCCTCGGCCTCGGGAAGGTGGAGTACCGGTTTACCGGCGGAGAACGCGGCTGGGTGGGGGACGTGCCCCGGATGCTCCTCTCTGTGGACCGGTTGAAAGCGCTGGGTTGGAAGCCGGCACTCGGTTCGCGGGAGAGCGTCATGGCCGCCGCGGCGGCGATGGCAGGGGACCGGCGGTGAAGGTCCTCGTCGTCCTCGGCGACGGGATGGCAGACCTCCCGCTGGACGAGCTTGGCGGGAGGACACCACTCGAATACGCCAGAACGCCGAACTTCGACCGGATCGCCCGCGAGGGTGCGTGCGGCATGGTGAGGACCATCCCGCCCGGCTTCGAGGCAGGGAGCGACATCGCGAACCTCTCCCTCCTCGGGTACGACCCGAAGAGGTACTACACCGGCCGCGGCCCGCTCGAGGCGGCGAGCATGGGGATTTCACTCGGGGAGCGGGACATCGCCTACCGGTGCAACCTGGTCACCGTCACCGGCGGGGTGATGGAGGACTTCTCGGTGGGCCACATCCCGAGCGGCGAGAGCGCCCTGCTCATCCGGGCCGTCGGGGCAGGAGTTGGGGGCGCCTTCCTGTATCCCGGGGTTTCGTACCGGAACCTCATGGTGGTCCCGGGCGGGAAGGGAGCGGAAACGACCCCGCCGCACGATATCGTGGGGCAGGAGATCGGGCCATACCTCCCCAAGGGCGGCGACGCGCCCGTCCTCCTCGCGGCGATGGAGCGGTCCCGGGAGATCCTCGGGGACCAGGCGGTGAACCTCGCGCGTGTTGCCCGGGGAGAGCGGCCGGCGACCATGATCTGGCCCTGGAGCGGGGGGAGGAAACCCGATCTCCCGTCCTTCCGGGACCTCCATGGTCTCCCGGGCGCGATGATCTCGGCGGTGGACCTCCTGAACGGGATCGCGTCCCTGGCCGGAATGGAGGTCATCCGGGTGCCCGGCGCCACCGGGTACCTCGACACGGACTACGGCGCAAAGGCGCGGTACGCACGCGAGGCCCTGGACCGGTTCGGTTTCCTCTATCTGCACGTCGAGGCTCCCGACGAGGCCAGCCACATGGGTTCGGTCGGGGAAAAGGTGAGGGCCATCGAGCAGGTCGACGGGATGGTCGGGACCATCATGGAAACCTTCGATGGCATCATCGCCGTCCTCCCCGACCACCCGACCCCGGTCCGGTTCAAGACGCACACCGCAGATCCCGTGCCATTCGCGGTTCGCGGGTTGATCCGGGACGGATGTTCACGGCTTACCGAGCGCGAGGCCGCGGCAGGCGGGTTCGGGACGATAGAAGGAATCGACTTCCTTCCTCTTGTCCTGGGCAGGAAGGCACGCCGGCCCGGGCAGGGATAGGGTCGGACATCACCGGCGCAGGACCCATGCGACCCCCTTTATCAGGATGCAGGGTGCAATGTACCCGGAGAGAACACAGCTGAGCGAGGGCCTTTCCGGATGAATTTCAGGGGTATTCGTTTCTTCAAGGACTATCAGGTCATGGGGTCTTACCTCTGGCGGCCGCCATATCGGCTTAAGCTCTTCATCTTCTTCGGGCTTGCCATCGTCTGCGCCTTCTTCGAGGCGGTGAGTTTGGGAGCACTTGTGCCTCTCCTGCAGATCATAGAGAGCCAGCAGGAGCCTGGGGGAACCCTGTGGGGGATCCTACAACGCATCTTCTCCGCTGTTGGGATACCCCTGACCTTCACCACGCTCCTCGGCCTCCTCACCATTGTCTTCCTCATCGGGCAGGGCCTCCTTTTCGTAAAAAAGGAGATCCAGGTGAACCTCAGGGTGGGCTTCACGAAGGACCTCAAGGTCAGGGCCTTTCGTGAGATCCTCTCGGCCGATATGTCGTACCACCATACCCGCAAGGCAGGCAACTTCCTGAACCTCCTCGTGACCGAGATCGAGAACGCAGGCTTCGGGCTGTTTGCCGTCACGGAATACGTCACCGACATTTTCTTCATCGCCGTCTATGCCATCATGCTTGTCTACATCTCGATCTTTATCACGGTAATCGTCCTCGCCATTTCGATCGTTGCCTTCTACTTCATGGACCGGTGGCTGAAGAAGTCGGGGGTGTACGGGAAACGGCTCGTGGATTTGAACACCGAGCAGAACGAGTTCCTGTCCGAAAGGTTCAGCCTCCTCAGGCTCATCAAGACCTCCTCTACCGAACCGGTTGAGGGGGACCGGTTCGATGAACTCAGCGGGAAGTTCCGGGACAGCCATGCTGACTATGGCATAGCAGGAATGAACATCGAGGTCATCTTCCAGTCCATCATCTTCATCATCGCGGTGGTGGTCCTCTTCATCTCGATCGATATCTTCAAGATCCAGCTCGCGCTCCTGCTCCTTTTCCTCTTCGTCCTGGTCCGGATCACGGGCCCCCTCAGGGACATCAACACCAGGAGGCATGAGCTGGCGCGGGAGATCCCGAGCTTCAATAAGATTAACCAGGTCCTCTCCGAGGTGAACTCGCACCGGAAGGTGCAGGATGGGACAGGGATCTTCCCTGGTTTCTCGACGGATATCCGGTTGTCTGGGGTTTCCTTCTCCTACGATGAAAAGACCCCGGTGCTCACCGATATCGACCTCGTAATCCCGAAGAACCGGATGGTGGCGCTCGTCGGGGCATCGGGGGTCGGGAAATCTACCATCGTTGACCTGGTCACGCGGCTCATCGATCCGGGCCAGGGGTTGATCCAAATCGACGGGGTGGACATCAGGGAGTACACCCTCCGGTCGTACCGGCAGAAGCTCGGCGTGGTGTCCCAGGAGATTTTCATCTTCAATGATACTGTCCTTGCAAACATCTGCTATGGATCCGGCGAGATCTCCCTCGACAAGGCCATCGAGGCGGCAAAGGTGGCGAACGCCCACGAGTTCGTCATCCAGCTCCCGAACGGGTACAATACGATCCTTGGGGAGCGGGGGGCCAAGCTCTCGGGCGGGCAGCGGCAGCGGATCGCCCTCGCCCGGGCCATCTACAAGGACCCCGAGATCCTGATCCTGGACGAGGCCACCTCCT
>DATKKN010000052.1:0-11545 GCA_035542895.1 Methanomicrobiales archaeon
TCAATATTTACACTACCACCACGTCGGGTTCAGACGAAAAAGTGATGACCTCCTCGTTTTTCGAAGGATGGAACCTCAGGGAAAGTCTTATATCTTCACAATTGTGATATTGTAAGAGTTCACAATTGTGAACTCCTGCCAAGGTGGCGGAGTGGCTACGCAGCTGACTGCAGATCAGCTCTATCCCGGTTCGATTCCGGGCCTTGGCTCTCCATGTCCCTGAATATACCTAGTAATCATAATATATTGCTATTGATATGCTCCATAGAAATCTTTAAATCAGATTCGGGAAGAATACTTGAGGGATCGTTCACAATCGTGAAGTCTCGTGGTTTCCAGGACAGGGAACATCACGCAGAGGTTTGAGGAGGTCCACATGAGTATCAGGGTTCAAAAGACCTTCGAGGCGCTCTTCGCGCTCGAGGAGATTCGGGGAATATTCCGTGAGTCCCTTCCTACCGGGCTCGATTCAGGCGAGGAGGCCGAACTCGGGCGGCGCATCGCCGATTTGAAGGCCATCGTTGCTGACCTCGAGGCTGGGACAGGGAACCCCCGGGTAATTAAAATCGGGGGTTCCCTCGACGTCAGGTCCCGGGAGGAGCAGTCCATCAACATCCACCCCATCCAGGCGGCGGGGAGGCTCACCACGGAGGCGAGGAAGGCCCTCGTCTCCTATGGGGATGGCTACTCCACCTGCGACTTCTGCCGCAAGCCCTTCCGGCTCGACAAGATCACGAAGCCCGGGATCTTGGACTTCCATGGAGAGCTCGCGAAGTGGCTGAACATGGACGAGGCCAGGGTGGTGCCCGGAGCGCGGCGGGGGTTCCAGGCGGTCGCCTCCTCCCTCGTCGGGGCAGGAGACCCCGTGATCGTCTCCGCCCTCGCCCACTACACCGAGTTCCTTGCCGTGGAAGAGGCGGGAGGGATCGTGAAGGAGGTACCCCTCGACGGGAAGAATATCGTTACCGCCGATGCGACGGCGCAGAAGATCGAGGACGTGCAGAGGGAGACCGGGAAGCTCCCGGCCCTCATCATGATCGACCACTTCGACTACCAGTTTGCAAACGAGCACGAGATCGCCGGCATCGGGAAGGTCGCGCACCAGTATGGTATCCCGTTCCTCTACAACGGTGCCTACACGGTCGGAGTCATGCCGGTCGATGGGAAGAAGATCGGGGCCGACTTCGTTGTCGGGTCCGGGCACAAGAGCATGGCCTCGGTTGCGCCCTCGGGGGTGCTTGCCGTAAACAAGGAGTATGCCCCGAAAGTGCTCCGGACGACCGCGATGGTGGGTGATCTCACGAAGCGGAAGTTCGGGGTCAAGGAGGTGGAGATGATGGGGTGCACCCTCATGGGCGGGACCCTCCTCTCCATGATGGCGTCTTTCCCGACGGTGAAGGAGCGGACCCTCCACTGGGACGAGGAGGTGAAGAAGTCGAACTTCTTCATCGACACCCTCCTCCGGATTACCGGGAGCAAAGTCATGTCCGAGTACCCGAGGAGGCACAGCCTCACGAAGGTGGACACCACGGGGAGCTTTGACACCGTGGCACAGACCCACAAGCGGCGGGGGTTCTACTTCAGCGACGAGCTCTCATCCCGAGGGATCGTCGGGGAGTTCGCGGGCGCGACGAGGACCTGGAAGCTGAACACCTACGGCCTCGCGTGGAAGCAGGTCCGCTACCTCGCGGACGCCTTCACCGAGATCGCGGAGAAATACCAGATATCAGTGCAGAAGTGAGGAAATACTCATGATAGAAAGGAAATTCCGTCTGGGGACCGCGGCCCTCCATTCAGGGCAGGTGCCCGACCCCGTCACGGGGTCGAGGGCAGTACCGCTCTACCAGACAACGTCGTACGTCTTCAGGGATACAGAGCATGCAGCCAACCTCTTCGGTCTCCGAGAGCTCGGGAACATCTACACCCGGCTCATGAACCCGACCACGGATGTCTTCGAAAAGCGGATGGCAGTCATCGAGGGTGGGACCGGAGCGCTCGCGACGGCCTCCGGGCAGGCGGCCATCACCTACTCGCTCCTGAACATCACGCGACCGGGAGACGAGATAGTCTCCACCGACAACCTCTACGGCGGCACGTTCGAGCTCTTCCACCACACCTTCCCGAAGTTCGGGAGGAAGGTCATCTTCACGGACTCGACGAGGCCGGAGTCCCTCGGGAGGGCCATCACCGAGAAGACAAGGGCCGTCTATGCCGAGACCATCGGGAACCCGAAGCTCGATATCCCGGACTTCAGGGCCATCGCGGAGATCGCCCATGACGCAGGGATACCCTTCGTGGTGGACAACACGACAGGGGTCGGGCTCACCCGCCCCCTTGACCATGGTGCTGACATCATCGCAAGCTCGGCAACGAAGTACATCGGAGGCCACGGGACCTCTATCGGGGGTGTGATCGTGGACGGCGGCAGGTTCAGCTGGGACAACGGCAAGTTCCCGGAGTTCACCGAGCCTGACCCGAGCTACCATGGTATGAAGTACTGGGACACCTTCGGGAACTTCCCCGGCCTCGGGAACGTGGCATTTATTTTCAAAATCCGGGTCTCCCTCATGAGAGACACGGGAGCGGTCCTCTCCCCCTTTAATGCCTGGCTCTTCCTCCAAGGCCTCGAAACCCTCCACCTCAGGGTCCCGCGCCACTCCGAGAACGCCCTCGCGGTAGCGAAGTACCTGGAGATGCACCCGAAGGTTGCGTACGTGAACTACACCGGCCTTCCCGGGCACCCCAGCTATGGCCTTGCAAAGAAGTACCTCTCGGGCGGGTTCGGCCCCCTCGTGGGGTTCGGCGTGAAGGGCGGGGAGAAGGCGAGCAGGAGGTTCATCGACAGCCTCGCCCTTTTCTCCAACCTTGCGAACATCGGGGACTCAAAGAGTCTGGTCATCCATCCGGCGACCACCACTCACCAGCAGCTCACCACCGAGGAGCAGGCAAAGACCGGCGTGACGCCGGACTTCATCCGGCTCTCCGTCGGGACCGAGGACATCGAGGACATCATTGCCGACCTGGAGCAGGCCCTCGCGAAGGTATAGATCATGGCAAAGGGTTCAGTCGGGAAGGTCACGACGCAGTTCGTTGACATACCAGGGGGGCTTACTCTCGAAAGCGGGGCCCGGCTTTCCCGCCTCCGGATCGCGTATGAGACCTACGGCACCCTGAACCGGGACCGCTCCAACGCGATCCTCATCTGTCATGCCCTCTCCGGAGACGCCCACGCGGCCGGGATATCTGACGAGGACGGGAGGACCGGGTGGTGGGAGATCGCCATCGGCCCCGGGAAGGCCTTTGACACCGCCCGATACTTCGTCATCTGCTCGAACGTCCTTGGGGGCTGCAAGGGGACTACCGGCCCCTCCTCCGAACATCCGGAGACCGGCAAGCCATACGGGATCACCTTCCCGGTGGTCACCATCCGGGACATGGTAGCAGCGCAGAAGAAACTCGTGGACCACCTGGGTATCAGCCGCCTCTTCGCGGTGGCCGGGGGGTCCATGGGCGGCATGCAGGTCCTCCGGTGGTGTGTCGACTACCCGGGGCTCGTGCAGAAGGCCGTGGTGATAGCGGCCACCGGCGCCTCCACGGCCCAGCAGATCGCCTTCAACGAGGTTGGAAGGCAGGCCATCACGGCCGACCCGGACTGGAAGGGAGGGGACTACTACGGAAACGGAAACCCCGACCACGGCCTCGCCCTGGCACGCATGGTGGGGCACATCACCTACCTCTCCGATGAGTCCATGCACTCCAGGTTCGGACGGAGGCTCCAGGAGCGGGAGGAGCCGGGGTTCGACTTCTCCACCGAGTTCCAGGTGGAGAGTTATCTTCACCACCAGGGGGACAGCTTCACACGGCGCTTCGACGCCAACTCCTACCTGTATATCACGAAGGCCATCGACTACTTCGACCTCACATCGAATGGATCCCTCGTCCAGGGGCTTGCCCCCGTTCAGGCGAAGGTGCTTGTCGTGGGGATAACATCAGACTGGCTCTACCCCCCGTACCAGCAGCAGGAGATCGTCTCGGCGCTCACGGCGAACGAACGTGATGTCAGGTACGCCGAGATCCGGTCCCAATACGGGCATGATGCCTTCCTCCTCGAGGGCGGGCAGCTCACCTATCTGGTGGGCACGTTCCTCTCTCATTCCCTGGTGAAGGACGTGATGACCCCTGCCGTTGCCACCATCGGTGAGGAGACGCCCGTGGACGAAGCGGCGAAACTGATGATCCGGATGGAGGTGAACCACCTGCCAGTCCTTGACAGGGAGGGCCGGATCACGGGCATCGTCACCTCCTGGGACATCGCGAGGGCGGTGGCCTGCGAGCTCGGCCGGCTGGACGAGATCATCACGAGGGAGGTCGTCACCGCCCTCCCCGATGAGCCGGTTGAGGCGGCTGCCAACCGTATGGAGGCCCATGCCATCTCCGCCCTCCCGGTGGTGGACGGCGGGAGGAGAGTTATCGGGCTCATCACGAGCGACGCCATCAGTATTCTCGTGGGGAGGTGCCCGTGAGGATCCTCGCCATCCACGCCACCTCCATGGCGTACCGGACCACGCAGAAGACAAGGATCGCGGAGCCCGACCCGGTCATGGAAGATACCATGGAGGAGGGAGTGGTTCTCTTCTGCTGCGTGGAGAAACTGGACGAGCGGAACCCTGACTATGTGGCCGGGCACGCGGCAGAGGACGTGATGGAGCGCATCGGGAAGCTCAAGGTTGCCCGGGTAATGATCTTTCCCTATGCCCACCTGACGAACACCCTCGCAAAGCCGGAGGTAGCCCTGTTAGTCCTCAGGGGCCTCGAGGACCGGCTTGAGGCAGCGGGGATCGAAGTGAAGAGGGCACCCTTCGGGTGGTACAAGGAGTTCACCATCCACTCCAAGGGGCACCCGCTCGCCGATCTCTCCATGACCATCTGCCCGTACGAGGGGGTCGAGTGCGACTTTCAGTGTCCGTACTGCCATAATCCCCTGCGCGAAGGCGACCTCGCCGCCGGCCTGACGAGCAGGGAACCGGAGGCGGTACGGAAGGGGGCAGTATGACAGATCTCGGGAATATAGCTCCTCCCGGTGAAGGAACTGAAATGCCAGAGAGCAGCACGAAAAAACAACAGGCACTCGTCGTTATGGGGTGCCCGGAGGTGCCGGTCCAGATGGCCATCGGCCTGTATATCGGCAGGAATCTCCGGAAAGATGGAATGGAGGTCGTGGTGACCGGAAATCCCGCGGTTCTCAACCTGGTCAGGGCATCGGACCCAGATCACCACTACCTGGAAAAGATGCTGGGACTCGACCGCTGCATCGGAGAGATCGTGGAAAAGAAGCGCACCGCCGATTTCTGCGTGGCGTTCGCCCACAACGATGCCGGTATCTCCTATGCGGCAACGATACGGCACCTCATCCCTGGGAGGCTCATCGTGATCATCTTCGGCCGGAACGCCGAGGAGCTGGCAGAGGCGATAGATTTCCCCTGCGAGATGGTGGTGGAGAAGGCCGTGCACAACCCGGTGCAGCTGCAGAAAAAGGTTAAGGTGGTGTTCGGATGGGATGCATCGAAGACCTGAAACCGGACGTCATCCTCTCGGCCGCCACTTTTAAAGAGTGCCGGGAGTTCATCGAGAAGAGCACGAAAGAGGTATATTATGTGGAACCAGGGTACCGGCTCTTTGAAGAGTACATGATCGGCGTCCCCCCGATTGCCATCGGCGTGGATGGGGACTTTGTGGTCTTCCCTTACACGAAACCCTGCCACGGGACATTCCTCCTGCGCCTGCCTGGCGACGGGGAGATCGCCCGCCTCAGGAAGGAACTCGGGGGGAAGAAGAAAAAGCCATAAAAAACATCCCCGGAGGTGACACGTGCCGAGGAAGATTCGGGGAATGACGGCAGCAGAGAAGGCCGAACTCCTGAGCGTTGGATCCGCGGCCATCGACGAGTCCCTGCTCGCGGGGGGAATGAAGACCACGGCGACCGCTGGGCCGGGTGCGGGGGGATCCTCCGTCTTTCTCAGGTCTGGGGACCGGAGGGTCAGGCTCTCCATCGACCCCAACTCACCCCTGAGGATCATCTCCGAGGGGGACCATGTTGCGGTTGTCAGGGAGGGGAAGGTGATAGCGCGTGGGAAGCTGGAGCGCCCGCTCTGCCACTGCCCGCGCGAGGCCTATATCACCATCAGCGAGCGTTGTGTCTTCAACTGCAGGTTCTGCCCGGTTCCGCTCCTGAACGGGGAGGTGAAGGATACCGCAACTATTGTTGCCATGGTCGAGGAGGCGGAGAAGACCGGCGAGCTGGAGGCCATCTCCCTCACGAGCGGGGTCGCGGACACCCCGGAGCAGGAGCTTTACCGGACGGTGGTGGCCGTCAAGGCGCTCAGGGAGCGCTTTGACTTCCCCATCGGAGTCTCCATCTACCCGACAAAGACCTCCTCCGAGGAACTCCATGCAGCAGGGGCCGACGAGGTCAAGTACAACGTGGAGACCATGGATCCTGCCATCTTTGCCCGGGTCTGCCCCGGCCTCTCCCTCCCCTTCATCCTGGAATCGCTGGAGGGCGCGGTCCCGATCTTTGGGAAAAACCACGTAGCCTCGAATTTTATCATCGGCCTCGGCGAGACCGACACCTGTGTGAAGGAAGGGGTGGAGACCCTCACCGCCATCGGTGTGATCCCGGTATTACGCCCCATCTCCCCGCACCCGCTGCGGAAAGGGCAGATCGTTATCGAACGCCCCTCGGCCGAGCGGCTTCTTCGGCTGGCGCTCCTGCACCGGGAGGCTCTCGAACGCCACTACCTGGATCCCAGGAAGGCGCATACCATGTGTCTCCCCTGCACGGGCTGCGACCTGACCCCTTGCCGGGACGTTTAACAGCCAGCCGAGAATCTGCTCCTTTCGAACGAAACCCTGCACCTTAATCTAAAAAAACCTGGAATTCTACGATGAGCCGGACTCATTCACGGGAATGCAGGCATCCGCCGGTTCATCTCTGATCTCGTGACAGATGGCACAGATCCCGGTAGTGATATCCGGAACCCTGCCGGCCTTTATGTCCCGGGCGAGTTCGCCTATTCTTTTCGCGATAGGCGCTTCGAACTCGATCCGGTATCCTCGTTTCCCGGAGAGGTACTGGGAGACGGCAGATGGCGCGATCTCGAGGAGCTTTGCCACATCCTGCTGGGATACGCCGGTTTTCACCAGTTCCGCCGCGAGGGCCGATCGGATCGCCGGCAGCACGTCCCAGACGATCCGCTGACAGGGAGTCTTCACCATGACCATACCTTTAAATTAGCCCTAAGACAATAATATTCACAATTGTGAATTGGCCTCGTGAGAGCATAAATTTTCCGTCAATCATGGGGGCCTCACCAGCGGTCTTCTCATACACCGTTGATGATAACTCAAGCCACTGAGGAGGTTACGATGGAACAACGAATCGTGTACATGGACCATGCGGCCACCACCTTCACGAAACCCGAGGTGCTCACCGAGATGCTCCCGTACTTCACGGAGCGGTTCGGGAACCCCTCTTCGATCTATTCCCTTGCCAGGGAGTCGAAGCAGGCGGTAGAGGCGGCCCGGGGGAAGGTGGCGAAGGCCCTTGGTGCGCGGCCGGAGGAGTGCCATTTCACGGCAGGAGGGAGCGAATCCGACAACTGGGCCCTCAAGGGGGTAGCCTTCGCGAACCGGAAGAAGGGGAACCACATCATCACGAGCAGGATTGAACACCATGCCGTTCTCCATCCCTGCGAGTGGCTCGAAAAGCAGGGGTTCGCGATAACCTACCTTCCCGTGGACCAGTACGGCCTCGTAAACCCCGCCGACCTCGAAGCGGCCATCCGGAAGGATACCATCCTCGTCTCCATTATGTTCGCAAACAACGAGATCGGGACGATAGAGCCAGTGGGAGAGCTCGGGGCCATCGCCCACGAACACAAGGTCCTGTTCCATACCGACGCGGTCCAGGCTGTGGGTAACGTCCCTATCGATGTCCAGAGGCTGAACATCGACCTCCTCTCCCTCTCTGCCCACAAGTTCTATGGCCCGAAAGGGATCGGGACCCTCTACATCCGCAAAGGGATCAGGATCGATCCCCTGATTCACGGTGGTGGGCAGGAGCAGAAGAGGCGGGCCGGGACCGAGAACCTGGCCGGGATTGTGGGCCTCGGGAAGGCCATCGAGATGGTAACGGCCGACATCGAGGGACATAACCGGAAGATCCAGGCCATGCGGGACCGGCTCATCAAAGGAATCCTTGCCATCCCCCGCTCGCGGCTGAACGGCCATCCGGAGAAGCGGCTTCCAGGCAATGTCAATATCTCGATCGAATTCATCGAGGGCGAGTCCATGCTCCTCTCTCTCGATGCCTTCGGTGTCTGCGGGTCAACGGGATCGGCATGCACCTCCGGCTCTCTCGAACCGTCCCATGTCCTCCTTGCTATCGGTCTGACCCACGAGATAGCCCACGGGTCGCTCAGGCTCACTCTCGGGGATGCGAACAGGGAAGACGACGTGGACTTCGTGCTCCAGGTGCTCCCCGGCGTCGTGGACCGGCTCAGGGCCATGTCGCCCCTCTATTCGGACTTCAAGAGGAAGGGTGGCTGAGATGTACAGCGAAAAGGTGATGGAGCATTTCCGGAACCCCCGGAACATGGGGGAGATCCCGGACGCTGACGGGATCGGGGAGGTCGGGAACCCGGTCTGCGGGGACATCATGAAGATCTTCCTGAAGATACGGGAGAACCGAATCGAGGACATCAAGTTTCAGACCTTCGGGTGCGCCGCGGCCATCGCCACGAGTAGCATGGTGACCGAGCTCGCCAAGGGGAAGACCCTGGAAGAGGCCTGGGCGATCACGAACCGGGATGTGGCGGATTCCCTCGAGGGTCTCCCCCCTATCAAGATGCACTGTTCCCTCCTCGCTGAGGAAGGGATCCACAAGGCCATTAACGACTACCGGAAGCGTCAGGGCCTGCCCCTCTGGGAGGAGAAACTGGGCCATGCCCACGAACACGGTGAAGAACCCGAGTGCGAGCTCCCGGCCGGGGTGCCCAGGGTGGGTTGAGTCGACAGATACCATTTATGCATTCGGGAATTGAACACTCTCTATCATTTCTCCGAAGAGGAAAATGATAAGAAAAAGGCAGACCCCCGTGGTGTAGCGGTCAATCATACCGGCCTTTGGAGCCGGTGACGGCGGTTCGAATCCGCCCGGGGGTATTACATTTTTTCTGACCAGCATCTGATCCATCTCCGCCGCCCTTCAGGATTCCTCGTACCACGCGGGGCAACCCTTAATGACCCGGGAGGATCATCCCATCCTGATCCGCATGGAACAGAACACCGATCCCTTCGTCGGGAAGGCCGCCCCTCCGTTCTGCCTCCCGGATGTGGAGGGGAAGGAGGTCTGCCTGGAGGGCTTCCGCGGGAAGTGGGTGGTCCTCTACTTCTATCCCCGGGACAACACCCCCGGCTGCACCCTTGAGGCGATCCAGTTCTCAAAGGCCCTCGGGGAGTTCGCCTCCCTCGGGGCCCAGGTCATCGGGGTCTCCACCGACTCGCCGGAGAGCCATGTGAAGTTCGCGGAGAAGCACGACCTCACCGTTCTCCTTCTCTCCGACCCGGATCACCGGGTCATCGGGGCATACGATGCCTGGAAGCCGAAGAGCTTTCTCGGGAAGGAGTTCCTCGGCACCGAGCGGGACACCTTCCTGATCGACCCCGACGGGAAGATCGTGGAGGTCTGGCGGAAGGTGAGCGTGAAGGGCCATGCAGAGGCCGTGAAGGAGGCGCTCCTCGCGAGGAAGGCCGGGAAATAGTGAGGTTATCCGGACCCGTTCCGGGGGAAGATCCGGATACGAAGGTCTATAAAGGGGCGGCAGGAGAGGAGAAGAAGGAGAGAGGATTGACACCATGGACCAGCCGCGGATGATCCGGCCGGGGGACCCGGCCCCCAACATCTCCCTCAAGGACCAGCAGGACGAGACCTTCGGTCTCTACGAGCAGGAGGGGAGGCGCGTCCTTCTCTCCTTCCACCCCCTCGCTTGGACGGAGTTCTGCGCCGCCCAGATGGTCTCCCTTGAGGAGAACCGGGATGCCCTCGAGGAGGAGAACACCGTCCCCGTCGGGATCTCCGTGGATTCCATGCCCTGCAAGCGGGCCTGGGCGAAGAGCCTCGGGATCACCCGGACCCGGCTCCTCTGCGACTTCTGGCCCCACGGGATCGCCGCCCAGCGCTACGGCCTCTTCAGGGAGGCAAACGGCTTTTCCGAGCGGGCGAACATCATCGTTGACGGGGAACGGAGGGCCGTGTTCGTGAAAGTCTACCCCATCCACAGCGTTCCGGATATCAAGGAGATCCTCGGGTTCCTCGCAAACATGAAAACATAGATCAACTTCCCTTCACGCATGATGGCCCCCGAGCGTCTTGGCCGGCTCAGGTCACCCTGCGGTAGAATGCAAGATCCGCCGCATAGGGGGCGAACCGCTCCTCGAGCCTTCGCTGGGCTTCCTCGGGAAGCGGGATGAAGTCTCTCCCCAGGGACGCGAGGGTGAGGACCTCGATGGGCTCCGAGCAACCGACGATGACAAGGGTGACCGGCCGGGAGAGTGCGTACCTGATGAGGAGCTCCGCGGTGATCCCACCCTGGGAAGCGAGATAGGTTCCCCGCCCGAGGACCTTCATCCCGATGACCGCGATCCCTTTCTTCACCGCCGCGGGGATGGTCCGGTCCAGGAATCCCCCAAGGACCCCCTCGACAGGGTTCACCGGGATGAGCACCGAGTCCACCGGCCAGCTCTCGACGGCCCGGGTGAGGATAGCCGGGTCCTCGTGGCCGGTGACCCCGATACGCCGCACCTTCCCCTGCCGCCTCGCCTCCAGGAAGGCGTCGAGGGCTCCGGCAGGCCCCTCCAGGGCTTTCAGGTCCTCCTCTCTTCTCAGATCATGCATCTGCCAGAGGTCCAGGGAGGAGGTATGGAGGTTCGCGAGGGAGGTCTCGAGGTCTGCCCAGGCTCCGGCATAGTCCCGCCGTGCCGACTTGGAGGTCTGGAAGACCCGGGGCCTGAGCTCGGGCCTCGACTCCCAGAACCTGCCGAGGTACCGCTCGCTCTCGTCGTAGGCCCGGGCGGAATCGAAGTACCCGATCCCCTGGGCTGCCGCCTCTTCGATGACCGGCTGTGCCCGGGTATTCTTCCCCTGGCTCCGGAGGATGCCCTCGCCTCCGAGCCCGACGATGGTGACCCCGGGGCCGTCCTTCCCGAACGGCCGGGTCTGGAGCGGCGACATGGCCGGGCCTCACCCGGGGAATTCTATCATGGAAGGTCCCGGGGCCGGGGGGCGAGAATATATCAGGGGGAAGTATCCCCGCGCACTCCCCGGTGAAAATTGCGGACCGGCCATCGCCCTTTATTCCCGGTACTTCCGGTACTTCGCGCTCTCGATCTCCTCGAGGGCCGCGTTGATGGCAAACTGGCCGGAGAGGTCACCCTCCATGAGGGCATGCTTGTACGCCTTCTGGAGGGGCTGGATTGCCCGTTCGTC
>DATKKN010000053.1:0-4804 GCA_035542895.1 Methanomicrobiales archaeon
CTCAAAACCACCGGTCCAGCGTCTTCTGCCCCTCGGTGACCCGCACCTTCTCGAGCGCCGAGTTCACCCGCTCCCGGGAAAAGTCAAAACCGTCGCAGAGCATCTTCACGATCCCGTCGGCATCCACGTGTTTCCAGGAAAGGGAATAATCGTCCGTCACAGGTGGGTTGATAAAAAACTCCATGATCGGCGCAGGGTCAAAGTCAGGCAATTTTTCCTTCAGGGTATCATCGTACTTCCCGTCTTTCACGATCTGGATCGCCTTCTTCGGCCCGATCCCCCTGACGCCTTCGTTGAAATCTGTCCCCACGAGGATCCCGATCTGGATCAATTGTTCCCTCGTGAGGTTCAGCCCTTCGAGCACCTCCGAGAGGAGGATCTTCTCGGGATTGATGGTGATGGTCCTCCCCCGCACCTTCCGCTTCCCCGAAACCGTGAGGTTCCGGACGAGGACCGGCGCCCCGAAGAGGAGGAGGTCATAGTCCTGCGAGACGGCATAGGTCGCGCTGCCCTTTGCGACCATGTGGGCGGCCTGGGCCTCGCCTTCGGAGGGGGCCTCTACCCAGGGGATGCCGAGGAGCCCGAGCAGCTCCTTCGATGACGAAATGACGAACTCGTCCACCCGGGAGGAGGCCTGGGCGTGCTTCCGGGCCTCGGCCATATCGCCCCGTGCCCGCGCCTCCTCCCACCTCGCGCCCGCCTCCCGGCGGATCTCCTTCCTCTCCGCGATGGTCGCGCCCTTGAACTCCGGCGGCGAGCCGTCGAAGACAAAGACCGGGCGGATCCCGAGCTCGAGGAAGTTCAGGACCCGGAAAAGGATGCCGGAAAGGTGGGAGGTGACCCGGCCCCGGGAGTCCATGAGGGGCGTGCCGTCGGGCTGCCGGATAATGGAGAGAAACTGGTAGAGGGCATTATGGGCGTCGATGGCGGCGACACCGGCGAGGGTCTCCCAGCCCACCGTCTTCTTGTACGGGAGGAGAAGGTCGCGGATATCGACGCCCACGGGTCATCCCTCCTTTCGGTGACGGGCCCGCGTCAGCGGTACATCCGCTTCGAGAGCTCCTGCATGACCCCGTCGACACGTTCGAGGGTGGCGTCGTACTTCCTGCCCATCCCCGCCGACATCTCCTCGAGGTTCACCCGTATCGTCCGCTCGCGCGAGACCACGCTCGAGTCGAGCCTCTGGATCTTCCTCCCCATGGAGAGGAACAGGCCCGCGATGGAGAGCATCATGATGGTCGCCGCCGAGGCGATGACCACGTCCTGCCAGAGGCGCATCACGAGGACCAGGGTGGAGATGACGAGGAGGATGGTGAGTATGACATCCGGGATCGCACTTCGGATCTCCATGCTTTTAATGTTGAAGTCCCATTATTTAAAATACCCCTGAGTAAAAAGGTGGACGGATGGCATTCGACCTGAAGAACGACCTCCCCCTGCTGGCCATGCCCGCGATGCTCCTGGCCGTAGAGATCCTCGCCCTTTTCCTCTCCCGCCCGCTCCAGGAGGCCGGGGTCACCGCCCTCCCCTACCCGCCCGAGAGCATCTGGAACACGGTCCTCTTCCTCGGTATGCTCCTCGTATTCACCCTCTTCATCCTTGTGCTGATCAAATTCGGGGTGAAGCTCGTCCTCTCGGCAATCATCGCCCTCTCCCTCTTCTTCACCTTCTACTACATCTTCGGATCCCTCGCCCTTGCGGCATTCGGGGAGACCGATCTCGCCGGGATTGCGACCATCCTCCTCGCGGTCGGGGCAACGGTTATCCTCTACAAGTACCCGGAATGGTACGTCATCGACACCCTGGGGATCCTCCTCTGCGCGGGGGTGGCATCCATTTTCGGGATCGCGTTAGGGATCGTCCCGGCCATCGTCCTCCTGATCCTCCTCGCGGTGTACGACGCGATATCGGTCTATCGCACGAAGCACATGATTACCCTCGCCGAGGGGGTGCTCTCGCTGAAGGCCCCCATCCTCTTCGTCATCCCGAAGCGGCGCGACTACTCCTTCATCAGGGAGGGGCTTGCCATCAAGGGCGAGGCCGGGGAGGCGAAGGAGCGGGGCGCCTTTGTCATCGGCATGGGCGACCTGATCATGCCAACCATCCTCGTCGTGTCGGCAAACGTCTTCATCCGGGTCCCGGGCTGGGTTGTCTCGCCACCGGCCATCGGGGCGATGGTCGGATCCCTCGCCGGTCTTTCCGTCCTCCTCGGGATGGTGAAGCAGGGGAAGCCCCAGGCGGGCCTCCCGCCCCTGAACGCGGGAACGATCATCGGGTTTTTGATCGGGTGCGCACTCGCCGGGACATGGAGCTGGGTCCCTGCAATGTGAGGACCGCCTCAAGGACCAGGTCCACCCCCTCGCCGGTCAGGGTAGACATGTTCGGGAAGCCGTCGAGGCCCTGCACGTCCGCCTTGTTCACCACGGCGAGGAGGGGCACCGCGACCATTCCCTTCACCTCGTCGAGGAGGGCGAGCTGCCGGTCGAGGGGGTAGCCGCACCGCTCGCTCGGGTCGAGGATGAAGAGGACCCCGTTCGCGGCATGCATGAGGGCCGAGACCGCCTGCCGCTCGATGGGGCTCCGGTCAGCCGGGGGCCGGTCCAGGATGCCCGGGGTATCCACGAACTGGACCCCCGACCTGCCCTCCCTCCGGTGGCCGATGATGATCCCCTTCGTCGTGAAGGGGTAGGAGGCCACCTCCGGCTCAGCTGTCGAGACGAGTCGGATAAAGGAGGACTTTCCGACGTTCGGGTACCCCGCGACCACGACGGTGAACTCGTCGGTGAGCACAGGGAGGGCGCGCAGCTCATTCCTCACCTCGTTTAAGAACCTGAGGTCCTTGTCCACCCGGTGGACGATGGAGGAGAGCCTGGCCACCGCCCTCTTTCGCACCCCCCGGGTGTCGGGGGCCCTCCGGATTTCCCGCGACATCTCGCTGCCGATCCGGCGGGTATTCTTCGCGGCCCAGCCAACGCCCCCCAGGGCCATCTTCAAATTCTCGAGGCCGAAGAGGATCTCAACCAGGTCATGGTAGAAAGGAGGGAGGGTCTCGAACTCGGGGAAGGACTGGATCACCTTCACGAGCCGGTCATGCAGGGATGCCGAGATGGCCATGACGAACTCGCGGTCGGCGCGCTCCCTGTTCTTCTTCTCCTTCATCCGGGATGCCGCCCTCCGGAGCGAGCGGTCCATGACCTCGTCAGCGGTCGGTACCGTCGGGATTTTCTCGAGTTCCACGCCTCACAACCTACCTTTATATATCCAATTTCCTATGATTAATCATTATGGATCTATCCCTCATCCAGAAAGAGATCCTGATCACCCTCATTACCCTCTATCACCAGCACTCGCATGCCATCAAGGGGGAGGAGATAGCCGACGTCCTGAACCGGAACCCGGGCACGGTGAGGAACCAGATGCAGGCCCTCAAGGCCATCGGTTTCGTCGACGGGGTGCCGGGCCCGAAGGGGGGCTACAACCCAACCGCGATGGCCTACCGGGAGCTGAACCTCTCGAAGATCGACCAGGAGGCGACGGTATCCATCGCCCGGAACGGGGAGACGGTCCCCGGGATGAGGGTAACCGAGGTGGATTTCACCACGCTCTGCCACCCCGACCTCTGCCACGCGACGGTGAAGGTCGTGGGCTCGGTGAAGACATTCGAGATTGGCGAGGAGATCGCCATCGGGCCGACGCCGGTGAACAAGCTCCTCATCCGGGGCGAGATCTACGGGAAGGACGAGGTAGAGCAGTCCCTCCTCATCTCCATCTCCGAGATGATCTCCCTCCCGAAGAAGGCCATCCGGAACTACATGAGCGCCCCCCTCATCACCCTCTCCCCGGCCGCGAGCTTCCGCGAGGCCATCCACCTCTTCTCGGGAAATCACATCCACGGTGCGCCGGTCATGAAGGGCGACCACCTTGTGGGCATCGTCACCCTCACCGACATCGCGAAGGGCCTCGACGGGGACCTTCCTTTTGACACGCCGGTCTCCTCGGTCATGACGAGCGACGTGGTCCTTGCCGAGGCCGACACGAAGCTCTACGAGGTGGTGACCCGGTTCAAGGAGCAGGAGATCGGGAGGCTGATCGTCGTCGAGGACGGGAAGCCCGTCGGGATCCTGACCCAGTCGGATGTCCTCGGGGTCTTCCCCTCGCTCTAGAGCCGGGTGCTCCCCGGCACAGGCGATCGGGGGCCTGCATCCGGGGCCGTTACGGGAAGCCCGGGCACCGGGTCGCCGCGTGCGCACCCCGAATCAGGTTCAGGTTGTGCACGGTTCCTCGTTTCGCCCATGCGCCGCAGGGAACAATTAAGTATTTCAACGTTCTCCTCTTTTCATATGAGCATGATTTTATCCCGGAACCTGTCGAGAAAAAAGGTCATGTCCAATGATGGGATGGTCATCGGGACGCTCCGGAACGTGATGGTGGACTTCGATACCGGCCAGGTGATCGATCTCATCGTGGTCCCTGACCCGAACTTCAATGTCGAGGGCTTCCGCATGGATGGCGACCGCATGTTCATCCCCTTCGAGGCGGTAAAGGACATCAAGGACTATATCGTCGTCGACCGTTACCTTTCCAAGAAATAGGGCTAAAGCCCTATTTCTCTCGATTTCGCCCCTGATCGGGCTCAATATCCAAAAAATAGGGCTAAAGCCCTATTTCTCTCGATTTCGCCCCTGATCGGGCTCAATATCCAAAAAATAGGGCAGATGCCTCGCCACCGCCCCGGCGAACCCGTCCCCATCCTCCTTTTCCGCGACATAGTCTGCGGCTGCCTTCACCTCTTCCCTGGCATTCT
>DATKKN010000054.1:0-2030 GCA_035542895.1 Methanomicrobiales archaeon
AAGAAGCGCCTCGCCGACGTCTGGCGCAAGCCGAAGGGCCGGCACAACAAGCTCCGGAGGCAGATCAGGGCCAAGGGCCCGCTCCCCCGGCCGGGCTACGGGAGCCCGGCGGCGGTGCGGGGCCTGCACCCCTGCGGCCTCTCGGACATCCTCGTGGAGAACGAGGGAATGCTCGCGGGCCTCGACCCGGAGCTCCATGCGGTACGGATTGCCGCGGGCGTCGGGATGAAGAAGAAGATGGAGATCCAGAAGAAGGCGACGGAGGCCGGCCTCAGGGTCCTGAACCCGCGCATGGTACCGGTATCCGAGGAGGAGCCGGCCGGGGAGCACGGGGAATCCGAGGAGGAGGTGGACGGCGATGAGTAACCTCTCCAACCAGAAGAGGCTCGCGGCGAGCGTGCTCGGCTGCGGGGTGAACCGGATATGGTTCGACCCCGGGAGGGCCGCCGATGTCGAGGGGGCCATCTCCCGCGACGACCTCCGGACCCTCATCACCGAGGGAGTGGTCCGCGCAAAGCAGAAGAAGGGCGTCTCCCGGGGAAGGGCCCGGGAGCGCGACGCGAAGCGGGCCTACGGCCACCGCAGGGGGCCGGGGAAGCGACGTGGCGCCGCCGGTGCGAGGAGACCGTCCAAGACCCAGTGGGTCCAGCGGATCCGGGCGATCCGGAAAACGATGCGGGCCCTCAGGGACGAGGGACAGATCGACCCGCACCTGTATCGCATCCTCTACCGGAAGGCCTCGGGCGGCCAGTTCAGGAGCATCGCGCACATGAAATCGCAGGTCGGCATCCAGCAGGGGAAGGGGAAGTGACATGAGCACCGGACCACGCTACTTCATCCCCTTCCGAAGACGAAGGGAGGGCCGGACCGACTACTATGCCCGCGGGAAGCTCCTCCTCTCGGAGCACCCCCGCATGGTGGTGCGTAAGACGAACCGGGAGATCATCATCCAGCTCACGGTGCCCGAGCCGACGGGGGACAAAACCCTCGTTGCGGCCTACTCGCGGGATCTCGCCGGATACGGGTACACGGGCTCGGGGTCGAACACCCCTGCGGCCTACCTGACGGGCATCCTCTTCGGTGCCCGGTGCAGGAAGGCAGGGTACACGAACGCCGTGCTCGACATCGGCCTCGCCCGGGCATCGCCCGGGGCCCGGATCTTCGCCGCCCTCAAGGGCGCCGTCGCGGCAGGCCTCTCGGTGCCGCACAGTCCCGAGGTGCTCCCCGACGATAAGAGGGTCAGGGGCGAGCACATCGCGGCCTTTGCCCCGCAGCGGGTCGGGGATCTTGCACAGAATGTGGACCAGGTGGCAGCGGCCATCATGAAGGAGGTGAGGTAACATGGCAGAGATCGAGGGGTGGATCCCCCTCACGGGCCTCGGGAAGGCGGTGGCAAGCGGCCATATCACCTCCATCGACCAGGTCCTCGACAGCGGGAAGCCCATCAAGGAGATCGAGATCGTGGAAACCTTCCTCCCGGACCTCGCGGACGAGGTGCTCGACATCACCATGGTCCAGCGGATGACCGACTCCGGGCGGCGGGTGAAGTTCCGCACGGTGGTCGTTGTCGGGAACCGGAACGGGTACATCGGCTTCGGGCAGGGGAAGGATGCCCAGGTAGGGAACGCCATCACGAAGGCCATCAAGGACGCGAAGCTGAACATCATCAAGGTGAACCGGGGCTGCGGCTCCTGGGAGTGCGGCTGCAACCTGGAGCACTCCATCCCCGTCCAGGTGACGGGGAAGGCCGGGTCCGTGCGGGTGACCCTGAAGCCGGCCCCCCAGGGGATCGGCCTCGTCACGGGGGACATCGCGAAGAAGGTGCTCGCCCTCGCAGGGATCCGGGACGTCTGGGGCTTCTCATCGGGGGAAACCCGGACCACCATCAACTTCGCGAAGGCGACATTTAACGCCCTGATGGCGACGAACATGGTCCGCCGGGCAGGGAGGGTAGCGTAATGTACGCCATCGTCCAGGTCCGGGGGGTCGTGAAGACCCGCCGGGAGATCAAGGACACCCTCGCCATGCTC
>DATKKN010000055.1:0-5000 GCA_035542895.1 Methanomicrobiales archaeon
ATCCTCGCGGTGGCCGGGGCGGCGAAGAAGGCGGTCTTCGATGCCGATGCCCTCCGTGCCCCCCTCCCGCTCTCAGAGGTGACCATCTACACCCCGCACGGCGGGGAGTTCCAGCGCATGACGGGGAGCGCCCCCCCCGACGGCCTCGCAGCCCGGGGGCGGACCGTCAGGGAAGCGGCCCGGGAGATGGCCAGCGCCCAGGGCAGGAACAGCCCGGTCATCAGTCAAAAACCGGCTTCGCCGGTTTTCTCCGAGACAGGCCACCCTGACGGGTGCCCGGTCGTCCTCCTCAAGGGACCGGTGGACGTCATCTCCGATGGGAGGCGAGTCCGGTTCAACCCCACGGGTGCCCCTGCCATGGCGGTGGGGGGGACGGGGGACGTCCTCGCCGGGATGGCCGGCGCCCTCCTCTGCCGGCTGCCGGCCTTCGAGGCGGCCTGCATCGCCGCGTACGTGAACGGCTCGGCTGGCATGGTCGCGGCGCAGGAGAAGGGCGACGGCATGACCCCCGGGGACCTCGTGGAGAAGATCCCCTCGGTCCTCTTCGCCGGGGGTGGGCGGAGTGGCTGAGTTCACCCACGTGAAGGGGGACCGGGTGGAGATGGTGGACATCTCGGGGAAGGGCGAGGTGGTGCGCGAGGCCGCCGCCGAAGGAAGGATCCGGCTCCGGGAGGCGACCCTCCGCGCCATCCGGGAGGGGAGCACGGTGAAGGGGAACGTGCTCGCCACCGCGCGGGTCGCCGCCATCCTCGCGGTGAAGGAGACCCCGCGGATCATCCCCCTCTGCCATCCCATCCCCCTCTCGGGGATCGAGGTGGACTTCTCCGATGGCGACGGGTTCATCCTGGCGACGGTCCGGGTCCGCTCCCGGGGGCCGACGGGCGTCGAGATGGAGGCCCTCACCGGGGTCTCCGTCGCCCTCCTCACCATCTGGGACATGGTGAAGTCCGCGGAGAAGGACAGGGCGGGCCAGTACCCGGAGACGGGCATCGAGGGGATCCGGGTCCTCGAGAAGAAAAAAGGGTGACTTCAAGGGGGTCCGCGGGAAGCACCGCCAGACGGGGGGCCGGGCCGGGGAGAGCCTTTTATATCATCACCGGGAAACCTATACAGAACCACGGGATGCGTCCCTGGGAAAGGAATGTGGCCTTCGGGCTGAACCTTGAGGTGAATATCCAGATGGTACGATCAATGTACGCCCACGTGCGGGAGGCCTGGAAGCATGCCGACAAGTCAGGCGTCGCCGACCTCCTCTGGGAACGGATGCAGGGCTGGAGGACCGAGGGAACCGTCGTGCGGGTGGACCGCCCCACCCGGATCGACCGGGCCCGGGCCCTCGGGTACAAGGCGAAGCAGGGCATCGCCGTCGCCCGGGTGAAGGTCCACCGCGGCGGCCGGCGGGCGAGCCGGTACGTCCGGGGCCGGCGCACGGCCCACATGGGGATCCGGAAGAAGACGCCGGCGAAAAGCCTGCAGCGGATCGCTGAGGAGCGGGCATCCCGGAAGTTCCCCAACATGGAGGTCCTGAACTCCTACTGGGTCGGTGAGGACGGGCGGCACCGCTGGTACGAGGTGATCCTGGTCGACGGGCACCACCCGGCGATACAGAGGGACCCGCAGCTCGCCTGGGTGCGGGTGCACCGCGGGCGGGCCGAGCGGGGCCTCACGAGCGCGGGGAAGAAGGGCCGCGGCATGCGCCGGCGGGGCATCGGCACCGAGAAGAACCGGCCGAGCATCCGCTCCCACGCAAACCGCGGGAAGTAATCCCTCCCTCAAACAGGCGGTATGCCACTCATCGACGGGTGTATCCACCCCTGGCCGGCCGGGGACTCCTCTCTCCGGCGCATGGCCATCGAGGCCCGGGAGCTCGGCTTCGATCAGGTCGTCGCCGCTGGTGCGACAGGGGATGTCCCCGGAGTCCTCCGGGGGACCATTCTCAGCGCTCCCTCGGTTAAGGAGGTGCTCTCCCAGCTCCAGGGTACCCCACGAGGGGAGAGCGTCGTCATGGTAACCTCGGGAGACCTTGCCTTCAACCGGGGCGTCATCGGGCTGCGGGGGGTCCGTGTCCTGAAGGGCATTCACCGGTCACCGAAGGGGGCCTTCAACCATGTCGCGGCCCGGGAGGCCGAGGTAAAGGGGGTGGCCCTGGAGCTCGATCTCTTCCCCCTCGTCGGAGAACGGGGGGTACGGCGGCAGCGGGTCATCGCCCGGTACAGGGAGCTCCTCGACCTCTACCGGCGGTACCACTTTCCTCTCACGCTCGCCTCCAATGCCCGGTCCATCCTCATGCAACGGTCGATCCGGGACATCGTGCTCCTTGCACGCCTGTTCGGCATGGAGGAGGAGGAGGCGATGGCGGCCCTCTCATCCCTCGATACCGTCCTCGCCGGGAGATCCCCCGTCCAGGTGGTGCAGGGATGACCCAGCTTCCGTCACTGCGCGAGAGGCGCAGGTACCTCCTCGTCAGGTTCGAGCCCGAGGGGGTATCTCCCGACCCGCGTGAGCTGTACGCGGCGGTCGCCGAGGCCTGCACCGCCCTCTGGGGCGATGTCCTGGCCTCCGAGATTTCGCCCTCGGTCATGGCCTGGGAGGGGCATGCCATCATCCGCTGCCGCCGGGGAACCGAGGACCGGCTCGCCACGGCCATCGCCACCATCACCACGGTCGGCGGCGAACGGGTCGCGGCCCGGACCGTCACGACGAGCGGCACCCTCCATGCCATCAGGAGCCGCCCTTATCCCCCGGTGGAGCTCCTCCGGGAGCGGAAGGTCAGCGTCGGGGGCAGGGTCTTTCTCGCCCGGGCGTATCCGGGTCAAAAGGTTGATTTGGTCGAAAAGGGAATAAAGGGAGAGGAACGGTTATTTTTCGCAGGTGAAGACGGAGAGGTGAGGTGATGCAACCCCAGTACCAGATGGGATACGACCGTGCCATCACGGTTTTCTCCCCCGACGGGCGGCTCTACCAGGTCGAGTACGCCCGGGAGGCAGTCAAGCGCGGGACGACCGCGGTGGGTATCAAGTGCACCGAGGGGGTGGTCCTCATCGTGGATAAGAGGGTCGCGACCCGGCTCCTCGAGCCCTCCTCCATCGAGAAAATATTCAAGATCGACGAGCACATCGGGGTTGCGTCAAGCGGCCTCGTGGGGGACGCCCGGGCCCTCGTGGACCGCGCCCGGATCGAGTGCCAGATCAACCGGGTCTCGTACAACGAGGCCATCGACGTGGAAACACTCGCAAAGAAGCTCTGCGACCACATGCAGACCTATACCATGTTCGGCGGTGCCCGGCCCTACGGGACCGCCCTCCTCATCGCCGGGGTGTCTGACGGCACCACCCGGCTCTTCGAGACCGACCCCTCCGGCACCCTCCTCGAGTACAAGGCGACGGGCATCGGGACCGGCCGGCCCGCGGTCATGAAGGTCTTCGAGGAGGAGTACCGCGACGACGCGGGCTGCAAGGAGGCAATCCTTCTCGGCCTCAAGGCCCTCAGCGCGGCCACCGAGGGGAAGTTTGACGTGAACACGGTTGAGATCGGCATCGTGGAGCAGAAGGCCGGCGCCTTCCGCAAGATGGCAAAGGAAGAGGTCGCGACCTTCGTCGAGCAGTTCGAAAAGTCCGGGTAAGGTATGATCCCTCTGGACCGGGCGGTGGTCGCCCGGCTCGAGACCCACGGGGAGCGGTTCGAGATCCTCGTGGACCCCGATCTTGCGACGAAGATCCGGCAGGGCGGGCCGGTCGATATCGAGGATGCCGTCGCGGCCATCTTCGTCTTCGAGAATGCCTCGAGGGCCGAGAAATCCTCGGACGAGTCCCTCCAGAAGGTCTTCGGGACCACCGATTTCGACACCATCGCCCGTCGGATCATCGACAAGGGCGAGATCCACCTCACCGCCGAGCAGAAGAAGCACCTCCTCGCCGAGAAGCGGGGGCAGGTCATTACCTACATCGCCCGGCATGCCATCAACCCCCAGACCGGGCTTCCCCACCCGCCGGCCCGGATCGAGATGGCCATGGAAGAGGCGAAGGTGGCAATCGACCCCTTCCGCCCCTTCGAGGATCTCGTGGCCGACACCATGAAGGCCCTGCGCCCCCTCATCCCCATCCGGTTCGAGGAGGTCAGGGTGGCGGTGAAGATCCCCGCGGACCATGCGGCCAAGGCCTACGGCGACATCGACGCCTTTGCCCGGATCGAGCAGGAGGAGTGGCAGAAGGACGGCTCCTGGATCTGCGTCGTGAAAATCCCCGGCGGGATGCAGCAGGAGCTCGAGAACCTGGTGAGGAAGGTGTCAAAGGGCACCGGCCAGACCCGGGTGGTCTGACCCGAGTCGCACCCCTCCAGATGGCGGGTCGCTCCAGGTCGGGTCCTACGGACCCTCCCCCCCCGATTAAGTATATGAAGGGAGAGGTCGACATAAAAAGGACATATCCGGGGATGCACAGATGAGCACCAAGAAGCAGAGTTCCAAGGGACGGGTATCGAGGAGCGCCGGGAGGTTCGGCCCCAGGTACGGCAGGTTCATCAGGAAGCGTGTCGTCGAGGTCGAGGAGATCGAGAAATCGACTCACACCTGCCCGAGCTGCGACCAGGTCGCGGTGAAGCGGAAGGGGACTGGAATCTGGCAGTGCCGGAAGTGCGGCTACAAGTTCGCCGGCGGGGCCTACGTCCCCCAGACACCGACGTTCCGCATCGCCCAGCGCTCCCTCGAGAAGCCCCAGCTCCCGGAGGAGTAGGCCCCGTGCCCGGAGTCTACAAGTGCGCCAGGTGCAAGCACAAGGTCGAGATTGACGTGAACGTCAGGTGCCCGTACTGCGGGCACCGCATCCTCTTCAAGGAACGCGGGGCCGGGATCAAGGATCTCAAGGCCCGATGATCCCGCCCCAGAGGGGGCCCATCCCCCCTGGACGCTCCCGGCTCCCTGCGGGACCCGGGATCCTCGTCACCACCTCGCGTAAGGCCGATCCCCTCGTGCGCCGCATAGGTCGGGACCTCGCCTTTGCCAC
>DATKKN010000056.1:0-2543 GCA_035542895.1 Methanomicrobiales archaeon
CTTTCGCAGGCTCACCGCCGCCGAGCTCGAGAAGCTCATCGCGGACGGATCGGTGAGCGGCGGCATGATCCCGAAGATTTCCTCCTCGCTGCACGCGGTGAAGAACGGCGTCGAGCAGGCCCACATCATTAACGGGAACCAGGGCCACAACCTGCTCCTCGAGCTTTTCACAGACGCGGGCGTCGGGACGATGATTTCCCGGTAGGTGAAGAACCATTTCATATCCCCTCGGTTCCCCGGGCCGGGAGGGGAACCCGAAGGGTATCAACCCGAGGGAGAACCAGCGGGGCGAAGTCCCGGAGGGGATACTACCTTTTATTTAGAGAGCGAATATTCAATCCGGGGTGAAAATTCTTGGACATCCTTTCCATCATCATCCTTGTCATCGTCGTCATCGCCATCCTCGTCCTTGTCGCCTGGTTCGTGGGCATCTACAACCAGTTCTACCGGTACAGGAACGCCGCCGACGCCACTCTCGGGCAGATCCGGGTGGCCATGAAGAAGCGGCTCGACATGATCGAGCAGCTCCTGGGGGCGGTGAAGAGCTACGCGAAGTTCGAGAAGGAGACCCTCACCAAGATAACCGAGATGAGGGCGAGCGTCCTCAAGGGATCCCCCGCTGAACTGAACACCGTCGAGCGGGAGTCCCGGGCCCTCCTCGGGACCCTCATCGCCACCGCCGAGGCATACCCTGACCTCAAGACCTCCCAGACGGTCACCTCCCTGATGGACTCGGTGAAGGGGGTCGAGGAGGAGATCGCCCGGCAGCGGTACACCTACAACAATATCGTCCAGCAGTTCAACACCATGCTCGATGTCCTCCCCTCGAGTTTCATCGGGCGGATCATCGGGCTCCCCAAGCTCGTGTACCTCCAGTTCGAAGAGGCCGTGAGCACGCCCCCGAAGATCGAGTTCTAGGCGGCCCGGGGAATCCATACCATGAGCGAGAAAAGGCAGATCACCACCCTCATGGCAATCACCCTCGTCATCGGGGTGGTTGCCCTCATCCTCGCCCTCGCCCTTCCGCCCGCTCTCGAGGGGAACCTGGTCGTCGACCGGTACGAGGCGGCCATTTCAGCTGACGGCACCCTGACCGAGCACTACACGTACGTCGTAAAGACACCGGGGACGTACCGGATGCTCTTCCGCACCTGGGAGGTGCCCCTCGCCGGATCCGCCCTCACCCAGCCCTCGGTCGAGGTCGTCGGGATGCAGGCCCCTCCGGGGACCATCGGGTACTACCGGGACTACCAGGGGCAGGTCACCATCTATGGCATGACCACCGATCAGGCCAGGGCGACCATCCGTTCCCTCGTCCAGGACAACGAGATCGGGTTCTACGACCCCGGCTATTTCCCGGCGGGAACCTATGACGTGTACTACACCTTCCGGCTCCACCCGCCGCTCGAGTACGATACCCGGTGGAGCCACCTGAACCTCCGCCTCGCCGACCAGCACATCCCCTACCACTCCGTCCAGGTGACCTTCCCGTCCGGCGGTGTGGCATCGGTCTACCCCTACCCGCCGTTCCTCTCGGTCAGGGAGAGCGGCGGGATTACGACCGTCTCCGGAAGCGCGGGCGAGAACGAGGTGCTCGGAGTCGAGATCGTCGCGGCCCGCGACTACCTGGTGGACTGGGACGGGTTCCCGGGCTCGGTGGCCGACGTCCAGGGCCTCGCGGAATCCGGGTTCTTCTGGTACAGCCTCCCCTACTACGCGGGGGCGCTCCTCCTCGCCATCGCGGGGATCCTCGTCCTCATCATGCCCGTCCTCCTCTACCTGATCTGGAACCGCTTTGGCCGGGAGAAGGAATTCGTGGTGCCCGAGTACCTCTCCTTTGTCCCTGACCGGACCCTCCTGCCCTGGGTGGTGAACCTGGTCTTCAAGGACGAGGCCCTGACCTTCGACGAGAACGGGTTTTATGCGACGGTGCTCGACCTGGCCCGGAGGAAGTTCCTGGAGATCAAGCCCAAGGGAGAGGCGGCCGGTTCGGGGATCACCATAAAGGTCCTCCAGGGGACCTCCCCCGACCCCTATGAGCAGCGGGTCCTCAACTTCCTCCGGAACCTGGCCGACGGGGGAGTGGTGGACACGGACGCCCTGAAGGGGCTTCCCGCAGCAGCCCGAACCGACCGTTCGGCGGAACTCCGGGCGATGAAGATCCAGTCCACGCTCCAGGGGATCACAACCCAGGTGGACACAACAGTGGCGAACCGGTACGTCATCGACGGGAGGCCGCACCTCGCCCCCCTCCTCCTCGGTTCCGCGATCATCGCAGGGCTGTCCATCCTGATCCTCATCCTGGGTTCCCAGGCGGGAACGCTCCTCCTCCCGGCCGCGGTGCTCGGCTCGGTGGCGGTGATCCAGGTGGCCATCGGCTGGGCCTTCCCCTCCACCCTCTTCGGGCAGTGGAAGGGGGACATTTACCAGGAGAAGCTCCAGTGGGATGCCTTCCGGGCCTTCCTCTCCGACCTCGCCCGGATCAAGGAGTACGCCCCCCAGGACCTCTCCATGTGGGGCGAATGGCTGGTCTTCGGGACGGC
>DATKKN010000057.1:0-4072 GCA_035542895.1 Methanomicrobiales archaeon
CTCAAGAACGCGGAGCGGGCCCTCAGGGAGCACCTCTGACCATCCCATGGAGATCCTCGTCCTCGATACCATCCACGGCGGAGCAGACCTCGCCACCGAGCTCGCGGGAGCCGGCCACCGCGTGGACATGGTGGATGTCTACCGCGGGGAACAGGGGATAACGGCTGAGGAGGCGGTGAAGCGCCATTACGATTACGTGGTGGCGCCGGTCCATCTCGACCCGGATCATCCCCTTCTCCGCCGTGTTCAGGCCCGGAGGCTCACTCACCATGATGGTGTCCGCATGATCCTCTCGGCACGTCCCCCCGCCCATATTCTGGTCGAGATCACGGGCGCCAGGGGAAAGACCACCACCGCCCATGCCATCGCCCACGTCCTTGAAAAACGCGACCGGTACGGGCGGACCGGCAGATTTCCGGGCATCCTTCATACCTCCGACGGGACCTTTCGGTATCCCGAAGGGGAGCTCCTCTGGAAGAAGTCCATAACCCCGGCATCGGTCCTTGCCGCGGTGCACGAGGCGGAAAAGATCAAAGGCTGGCTGGTGGCCGAGGAATCGCTGGGGGTCTCGGGGGAAGGCTGGGTGGCGGTGCTCACCTCCCCGGACGACTACCGGATTGCCGCAGGGAAGCGGTCCGCGCTCTCATCGAAGCTGGACAGCCTGGCGGCAGCCCAGACCGTCGTGCTTCCGCCCGGCCTGCCCCTGCTTCGCCGCCTCTTCTTCGAGCACCCCCGTGCATTCTGGGCCGGGGAGTGCGTTCACTGGGAAGGGGACCGCTGCACCTATGACTGCAACCATATCGCCGGGGAGTTCCGGAACGCTCTCGGGGACCTGCCCGGTTACCGCCTCCCCCTCACGATGGCAGCCGCGGCCCTCTGTGCAATCGGAGTGGATCCAGGGGATCTCGCATCCTTCCCGGCGGTAGTCGGGAGGCTCTCCATCGAGACTAGGGACGAGGTCCTCATCCTGGATGACTCGAACAGCGGGACCTCGGCAGAAACCGCCCGGGACGCCGTCTCGTATGCCCGGACGATATCGGCAAAGCCCTGGATCACCCTCGTGATCGGCGAGGAAGACCGCGCCGTGTGCGAAGGTTTTCCTCCCGAGAAGATAGCATCGGCAATCGGTATTATCCGTCCCGACTGCCTGATCCTCGTCGGTGACCGGGGCCGGGCCGTCCGGCCCGTGGGCCTCGGGCGGCGGGTGGCATATGCAGATACCCTGGAGGCCGCGAGGGCCCTCGCCCTCAGGGAGACCCCGGCCGGCGGGGCGGTGGTCCTCGCGGTGAAGACCTGGAGGTGACCATGGCGATAGACTACATCCAGCCACGTCCCTCCTCCATCGTTGCGGCCCTCTACACGGCCCGGGACCTCGAGGTGGACGTCGCCATCCTCCACGGCCCCTCGGGCTGCTCCTTCAAGCATGCCAGGCTCCTCGAGGAGGACGGGATGCGCGTCCTCACCACCTCCCTCGCCGACCACGAGTTCATCTTCGGCGGCCAGGCACCCCTGGAGCGGGTGCTCCGGTACGCAGAGGAGCGGTTCTCCCCTTCCCGGATGGCGGTCATCGGCACCTGCGTCTCGATGATCATCGGCGAGGACCTCCCGTCAGCGGTCGCGGGGAGCGGGATCTCCACCCCGACCATCGTCGTGAACATCCATGCCGGGTTCCGGGAGAACATCGAGGGGGTCATCGCGACCCTCGAGGCTGCGGAGGAGGCCGGATGGATCGATGCCGGGGAGCTCGACCGGCAGCGGTTCCTTCTTGCCAGGGCGAACGAGGTTGAGCACCTCCGGGGTGCGGCGATCCGGAATTATATCGAACCTTCCCGGGGGGACCTGAAGCATGTCGCCGCCGGGAGGCTCCTCACGCTCGCCCGCTCTGGCGAGACCGGGATGGCAGTCCTGAACGCGAAGAAGGAAACCGCTTACATGTTCGCCGACGAGCTCCTCGCCCTCCATGACGTCTGCCCGGAGGCCCCCGTTACCTACCTTGCGAACCTGGAGGAGCGCGGGCTCCCGAAGGTGCGTGAGGACGCCCGGATCATCAGGGCCGGGATGGTTGAGCGGGGGCTCATGCCGGAGCTCCTCGGGGCCCTGGACGAGTACGGCGCAAATGGCGATGCTATCGGGGAGCGGATCATCGCCGAAGGCCCCGCCTTCCTCCTCCTTGCCGGCGTCCCGCATGCCGTCCCCCCCGGGTACACGAAGGGGATCGAGGTCTTCTCGGTGACGAATGGCCCGAGGCAGGTGGAGCCGCTCAGGATGCTCGGGCACCGGCACGTCCTCGTGGAGGTGGACCTGCACCCGAAGACCCTCGGGGTCCGGCACCTCGTCGAGAGCGAGTTCGGGGCGGTGCTGAGGTCCCTCGGATGAAGGCCCTCGTCGTATCGGGCGACCGGTCAGGGACGGGGAAGACCTCCGTCTCCCTCGCCCTCGCCTCCCTCCTCTCGGACCGGATGCCGGTCCAGACCTTCAAGGTCGGGATGGACTACATCGACCCCTCCTACCTCGCGGCGGCAACCGGCCGTCCCTGCCGGAACCTGGACGATTTCGTCATGGGGGAGTGGGAGATCAGGACCTGCTTCGCCCATGGCTGCCGGGGGGCGGAGTTCGCCCTCATCGAAGGGGTCCGGGGCCTGTACGAGGGGGCGGATGCCCTGACGGACCGGGGGTCCACGGCAGGCATCGCGAAGGGGCTCGGCGTCCCGGTCATCCTCGTCGTGAACGCCCGGTCCATCACCCGTTCTGCAGCCGCCCTCGTGAAGGGGTTCCAGGCCTTCGACCCGTCCATCGCTATCCGGGGGGTCATCCTGAACAGTGTGGGGGGCGAGTCCCACACGAAAAAGGCGGTAACCGCGATCGAGCATGCCTGCGGTATCCCCGTCCTCGGGGCCATCCCCCACGATGTCAGGGTGGAGCTCACCATGCGCCACCTGGGACTCGTCCCCTACCGGGAGGGCAGCGGGGACGAGGGGCTCAGGGGCCGGCTCGCGGCAGTGAGGGAGCTCGTATCCGAGCACGTCGACCTGGATCGGGTCTTGGGCTGCGCTGCGGAGCTGGATCCGGTTGCGGTCGAGCCATCCCCTTTCCTGGTGGACAGGGATCCGGACATAAAGATCGGGGTTGCCTACGACGAGGCATTCAACTTCTACTACGCCGATCTCTTCGATCTCCTCCCGGCTCTCGGGGCCGAGATGGTGACCTTCAGCCCGGTCCATGGCAGGCTTCCTGAGGCGGACGGGTACCTCCTCGGTGGCGGGTATCCCGAGCTTTTCGGCACCGAGCTCGAGGCGAACGAGGGGATGAAGGAGGCGCTGCGGCATGCGTCCCTCGAAGGTATTCCGGTATATGGCGAATGCGGAGGGCTCATGTACCTGACGGACCGGATAGTGATCGAGCCAGGGTGGCGCGGCGGGAAGGGAGAATCCTTCGCCATGTGCGGGGTCTTCCCCGGGGAAACCCGGATGCCGGCCCGCCGGGTGGTGAGCTATGTCGAGGGGGTCGCCTCCGGCGAAGGTCCCCTCGGTGCCGGCCCCTTCCGGGGGCACGAGTTCCACTACAGCGACGTGGTCTTCGAACCGGGGACCCGGTTCGCATACCGGATCACCCGGGGGCTGGGTATCAGGGACGGGATGGACGGGGCCCTGGCCCGGCGCACTCTTGGATCGTACACCCATCTTCACCCCCTCGCGAGCCTTGGGATGTTCAGGCACTTCGTGGAGGAGTGCCGGAAACAGGGCTGATCGGGGATTGATTCGCCGGTCTTTTTATCCCGGGTGCGAAACCGATTCTTGTGCCTATTGACGCTCCAGGGGGACTCGCTTCGCTCATCGCACCCCGATGGGTGCTCTATACTCGGGGATATGTATCCCCTCGTATGCCCCCCGCCGCTCGGGCGCCCCCGCGTGGGGACAGGCCTGTCGGGGGTTACCTGAAACTCTGCATCATATTTCAGGACACCGGGGGTGCCCATGCGCCGGGGGAGGCGTAGCCCCCCCGAGAGCATACCATGACAAAGAATAATCGAATTCATGAAACATTGAAGGTATATTCGGCTAACATGCACCGG
>DATKKN010000058.1:0-4750 GCA_035542895.1 Methanomicrobiales archaeon
ACTCTCTATCATTTCTCCGAAGAGGAAAATGATAAGAAAAAGGCAGACCCCCGTGGTGTAGCGGTCAATCATACCGGCCTTTGGAGCCGGTGACGGCGGTTCGAATCCGCCCGGGGGTATTCTTCTTCTCTGATCAGCTCTTTATCCATCTACGCCGCCCTTCGGGATTCCTCGCGCCACGTGGGGCAATCATTAATGACCCGGGAGGAGCATCCCATCCTGATCCGCATGGAACAGAACAGCGATCCCTTCGCAGGGAAGGCCGCCCCTCCGTTCTGCCTCCCGGATGTGGAGGGGAAGGAGGTCTGCCTTGAAACCTTCCGCGGGAAATGGGTGGTCCTCTACTTCTATCCCCGGGACAACACCCCCGGCTGCACCCTCGAGGCGATCCAGTTCTCAAAGGCCCTCGAGGAGTTCGCAACCCTCGGGGCCCAGGTCATCGGGGTGTCCACCGACTCGCCGGAGAGCCACGTGAAGTTCGCCGAGAAGCACGATCTCACCGTTCTCCTCCTCTCCGACCCGGATCACCGGGTCATCGGGGCATACGATGCCTGGAAGCCGAAGAGCTTTCTCGGGAAGGAGTTACTCGGCACCGAGCGGGACACCTTCCTCATCGATCCCGATGGGAAGATCGTGGAGGTCTGGCGTAAGGTAAGCGTGAAGGGCCATGCAGAGGCCGTGAAGGTGGCGCTCCTCGCGAGGAAGGCCGGGAAAACCTGACGGGGATCCTTTCCCACCCGGAAATTTCTGTTTACGCCTGAACCTGTCCGAAAATCCCGGATCCGGGAGAACGGGGAAAAAAGCGCGGAAATCGAAATGTTTGCATTCCGCGGAGAGCAGGATCAGGATCTGGATCAGGACCCCCTCTGAAGGAATTGCGGCAGGGCGTATCCCGGGAAATCTACGAAGGTCTATATAGGCTACCGGCGGAAGATCAGGCAGGTGAGAACCATGGGCCAGCCGCGGATGATCCAGCCGGGGGATATCGCACCGAACTTCTCTATCAAGGACCAGAACGACAAGACCTTCGACCTCCTGGAACAATCGGGGAAACGGGTCCTCCTCTCCTTCCACCCCCTCGCCTGGACCGAGTTCTGCGCGGCCCAGATGAAGTCCCTCGAGGAGAACCGGGCGGCTCTCACGTCCCTCTCTACCGTCGCCGTCGGGATCAGCGTCGATTCGGTGCCCTGCAAGAAGGCTTGGGCGAAGAGCCTCGAGATCACCGAGACCAGGCTCCTCTGCGACTTCTGGCCCCACGGGAAGGTTGCGCAGCTCTACGGCCTCTTCCGTGATGCGAACGGCTTTGCAGAGCGGGCCAACGTCATCGTCGACGAGAATCAGAAGGCGGTGTTCGTGAAGGTCTATCCCATCCACAGTGTACCGGACATCCGGGAGGTTATCGGGTTCCTCACGAACTTGAAGAAATAGCTCAACCTCCCCTTCCCTCCCGAGGGCGCCGCGCAGACCTGCCTGTTCAGATCACCTGGCGGTAGAATGCAAGATCTGCTGCGAAGGGGGCGAACCGTTCCTCGAGTCTTCTCTGGTCTTCTTCGGCAAGCGGGATGAAATCCCTCCCGAGGGAGGCGAGGGTGAGGACCTCGAGGGGCTCCGAGCACCCGACGATGACGAGAGTGACCTGCTGGGAGAGGGCGTACCTGATGAGGAGCTCGGCGGTGATCCCACCCTGGGAGGCGAGGTAGGTTCCCTGCCCGAGGACCTTCATGCCGATGACCGCGATCCCTTTCTTCACCGCGGCACGGATGGTCCGGTCCAGGAACCCTCCGAGAACCCCCTCGATGGGGTTCACCGGGAGGAGCACCGAGTCAACCGGCCAGCTCTCCACCGCCCGGGTAAGGATCTCCGGGTCCTCGTGGCCGGTGACCCCTATGCGCCGCACCTTCCCCTGCCGCCTGGCATCGAGGAAGGCATCGAGGGCCCCGGATGGGCCCTCCAGGGTTTTCAGGTCCTCTTCTGTTCTCAGGTCATGCATCTGCCAGAGATCCAGGGAGGAGGTGTGGAGGTTTGCGAGGGAGGTCTCGAGGTCGGCCCAGGCTCCGGCATAGTCCCGCCGGGCCGACTTGGAGGTCTGGAAGACCCGTCGCCTGAGCTCGGGCCTGGACTCCCAGACCCTGCCGAGGTACCGCTCGCTCTCGTCATAGGCCCGGGCAGAGTCGAAGTACGCGATCCCCTGGGCGGCCGCCTCCTCGATGACCGGCCGGGCCAGGGTATTCTTCCCATGGCTGCGGAGGATGCCCTCGCCCCCGAGCCCGACGATGGTGACTCCGGGCCCGTCCTTCCCGAATGGCCTGGTCTGGAGCGGAGACATGGCCGGACCTCACCCGGGGAATTCCGTCATGGAAAATCCCGGACGGAAGGGTGAGCATGAGCCCGGGGGAGATATCCCGGCGCGCCCCGAAGCAAGAAATGATGGCCGGCCATCGCCCCTTATTCCCGGTACTTCCGGTACTTCGCGCTCTCGATCTCCTCGAGGGCCGCGTTGATGGCAAACTGGCCGGAGAGGTCACCCTCCATGAGGGCATGCTTGTACGCCTTCTGGAGGGGCTGGATTGCCCGTTCGTCGCCGATCTCCCCGAGGGCCCAGGCGACGTAGTTCCTGACCATCCGGGCCCGGTCGCCGAGGGTGTGGGTGAGGGGCTCCACCGCCCGGGCATCCCTGAGGAAGCCGAGGGCCCGGGCAGCGGCGAGCCGGACGGTCCGGTTCTGGTCCCTGAGGAGGTCGAGGAGGGACTCGACGGCCCGCGGGTCCCGGATCTCGCCGAGGGCCCGTGCCGCGTTGAACCTGACGTCCTTGTTCGGGTTATGGAGGGCCACGGTGAGGGCCTCGACGGCCGGGGTGCCGATCTTCACGAGGGTATTTCCCGCGGCGATCCTGAGATTCCTCGAGCTCCGGGCAAGGAGCTTCTTTGAGAAGGAGACCGAGGATCCGTCAAACAGCTTCATGAGGAGGGGAACGGCGCCGGCGACCCCGTTGTTCTCGACCCCGCAGGCCTCGGCCAGATAGCCGACGAGGAAGGCGGCGAGCCTCCTCGCCTCCTCGTCCGGGTCCTCCAGGCAGGTGATGAGGGCCGAGGCGCCCCCGGTGGCCACGAAACTCGTCGGGTCCCAGTCGTACCAGGTCATCACGTTCAGGAGGTCAAGGGCATTCTGCCGGATCTTCCGGTCCTGCCCGGCAAGATCCTCGATGATCAGCTCCTCGGGTATGGAGAATTTTTCATCCCTCAGTGCCATTCCACATCCTCCGGTGACATACTGCAGCCCCTTCCTGTATGGATCATTTTTTTACCCCATCATATTAAAGTCTGTATCCTGATTTTGAGTATTACCCTGATCTGGCCTCTGCGGGAGGAGATCCAGATATCTCCCGATCCCTTCCCCTTTCAACGCGGGGGAGGGAAAATATCTTTTCTGCGCGAGTCATCACCCTCGGAAGAAGCGGGGCGGACGAGTAGGATACTCAGATAGGGAAGAAAGGGGAGGAGATCCCTCGCGGCCCGCTATCTCTTCCGGAAGATGGCGAACATCTCGCTCGGGAGAGGGAGGGGAACCACCACGCCTCCCAGTAACCGGTTATCAAAGAGGGCCTTTGCCACCGGCCCCATGATCCGGTACTTGGCCATGGATTTGCTGATAAACCTGAGGTTGGTGGTGAAGGGAAAATTTGAGAGGCTCACCTTGTCGAATCCCTGGTCAGAAAAGAGCCGGGTGATGGACTTCCTGCTGAAGAAATGCATGTGCTGCCCCTGGATATGCCACCATTTCCTTCCCGCGAGGCGTGCCGGCCACGAGCACCGGTCACCAGTCCAGAGAGCCACGAGCCCCCCCGGTTTCAGGAGATGGTGGATGTGGCCGCATTCCTCCTTCAGGGATTCGAAATGCTCGATCACCCCCCAGAGGGTCAGGATGTCATATCCCGGGTTTGCCGAGATCTCGCCGAGCTTCATGGAATGGACGGTGAATCCCCGTCCCCGGGCGACATCTGCCAGGTAGTGGGACGGTTCGAGCCCCTCTACCCGGTAGCATCGCCTGGCCACCTCCAGGAAATCGCCGGTGGCACACCCGACATCCAGCAACCGGCTGCCATCCTGAAGATACCGATCGAGGGTCCTGAGAACCTTAGGGAAGGTCAGATACCGTTCTTCCTGCCGCTCGAGGTAGGATGGATCCACCACATCCTCGTAGTTTTCCCAGAGATCCCTGGCCGGATACACGCAAAACGCGTGGGTGCAGTCTGCACACCGGTGAATCTCGTAGGTCCTCCCATGGTCAGGGGTGAAGGCATACCCGAAGGACGGGAGATCGTCCCCCAGGGTATCCGGGTAGAGGGTAGAGAGGTTGCGAGAGGAGCACACCGGGCACTGAAGGGGCGTGGCGGAATCTGACATCAGGACTCTCCTTTCGGCTTTGTGAGCCGGTAAGCCTCCCTTCCCACGAAACAGAGGATCAGGGCAAGGAGGGCGAATTTCACGGTGAAGAAAAGGAACCCGCCGGGTATCCCGACGAGGACCGGGGACGGGGTATACCCGCTGTTGGTATAGAGGACCTGGTACATGAGGGGAAACTCGATATACACCCAGGCCTGGTAGGCATAAAAGAGGAGGATACCGGGGAGGGACCGGGCGAGGAGGAGGGCCATGAAGGGCGTAACCCAGACGATGTACTGGGGGCTGGACACGTGGTTGGAGACCATGACCAGGACAACGGCGAAGAAGATGAAGGAGCAGAGCACCCG
>DATKKN010000059.1:0-7253 GCA_035542895.1 Methanomicrobiales archaeon
ACCACGGCCATAGAGAGCGGCGCCGACGTCCTCGTGGTCGATTCTGCGAAGAAGGTGAGGGAGCTCGGGAGGGTGACGACCGTCGCCCCGGACGGGGACCTCGTGCCCGGGAAGGAGGTCTTCGAGGTCGAGGTGAAGGACAGGGCCTCCGAGGAGGAAGCAGTGCGGAGGAGCCGGGAGGGCTATGTCATCGTCCGGACGCCGGACTGGACGGTCATCCCCCTCGAGAACCTGGTGTCCAGGGCCGATCGGATCATCGCCGCGGTAAAGGACCGGAAAGAGGCAGAGCTCGCCCTCGGGGCCCTGGAGAAGGGGGTCAGGGGCATCCTCCTCAGGACGGGCAGCCCCGCGGCCGTCCGCGAGCTCGGGAAGCTCATCAAGGAGACGGCGGGAAAGGCCGACCTGGTCCCCTTCACCGTCACCGCCATCCGGCCGGTGGGCATGGGGGACCGGGTCTGCGTCGACACCTGCACCATGATGGGCGAGGGCCAGGGTATCCTCGTCGGGAACACCTCCTCGGCCTTCCTCCTCGTCCAGGCCGAGACCCTGGAGAACCCGTACGTCGCCCCGCGCCCGTTCCGGGTGAACGCCGGGGCGGTCCATGCCTATGCCCTCATGCCCGGCGGGAAGACCGCCTACCTCTCGGAGATAGCGGTCTCGGAGAGGGTCGCCCTCGTCAGCGCCGGCGGTCAGGTCACCGAGGCCTGCGTGGGGAGGACGAAGATCGAGAAGAGGCCCCTCCTCCTCGTCGAGGCCGAGGGCGGCGGCGGGGTGCGCGCAAGCCTGATCCTCCAGAACGCCGAGACGGTGCGCCTGGTCGGTGAGGACGGGAAGCCCGTCTCGGTCGCGGCCCTCAAGGTGGGGGACCGGGTCCTGGGCGCAACCGCCGAGGCAGGGCGCCATTTCGGGGTCGCGGTGAAGGAGAAAATCCTCGAGAAGTGAAGGCCATGATCGCGGGGATCATCGGGGGAACGGGGAAGATGGGCCGGCTCTTCGGGGCCGTCCTCGAGCGGCATGGTTTCGAGGTGCGGGTGTCGGGGAGGAAGACCGAGCTCACGAACCGGAGGCTTGCGGAGGAGAGCGACCTCGTCATGGTCACGGTGCCCATCCGCTCGACGGCCGGGGTCATCGGGGAGATCGCGCCGCTCCTCACGAAGGAGCAGCTCCTCTGCGACCTCACCTCCCTGAAGGCCGGGCCCGTCAGGGCGATGCTCGAATCGCCGGCACAGGTCCTCGGGATGCACCCCCTCTTCGGCCCGGCGGTCTCCTCCTTGCGGAACCAGACCATCATCCTCACGCCGGCGCGTTGCGGGACCCCGTTCTGTTCACGGCTCCCCGGGATCCTCAGGGAGGAGGGTGCGAATCTTGTCGTGATGGATCCCGACGCCCACGACCGGCTCATGGCGGTCATACAGGGGCTCACCCACTTCGGGAACCTCTGCATGGCCGATGCCATCCGCCGGACCGGGACCGATCTGGCCGCGGCGCTCGGGGCGACATCGCCCGTGTACCGGATCCAGATGGACCTCATCGGCCGGCTCCTCGCCCAGGACCCGGACCTCTACGGGGACATGCTCCAGCTGAACCCCCATGTCCCGCCTGTGCTCGCCTCCTTCGAGGCGGCGGCAGCTGACCTGCGCCGACGTGTGGAGGGCGGGGAGCTCCCGCCGTTCGTGGAGTTCTTCGAACGGACGGCGGAAAAATACCGCCCGTACCTGGACCAGGCCTCGGTGGAAACCGACGCCCTCATCGAGTTCATGGCAGGGAGGAAATGATCGCCGTCCTCGGTCCCGAAGGGACCTTCAGCCACGAGCTTGCTCTCTCCCTCTTCGGGGAGGGGGAGCCGGTCCTCTTCCCCACCATCCACCGGATCTTTGACGAGGTGGAGAAGGGCGGGTGCGACGGCCTGGTGCCCATCGAGAACAGCGAGGCGGGCGGGGTGTGGCCGACCCTCGACAGCCTCCAGACGCACCAGGTGTATATCACCGGCGAGGCGTACATGGAGGTCCACCACCACCTCGCCGGTTTCGGAAAGCTCGACGACCTGACCCTGATCTATGTCCATCCCCAGACCCACGAGCAGTGCAGCGAGTTCCTGGAGAAACTCGGCCTCGAGGTGGTCCACACCTCCTCGAATGCGGCAAGCGCCCGGGCGATGCGGGAAAGGGAACACGCAGGGGCCATCGTCTCGGAGCTGACCGCCCGGATTTACGGGCTCCCCCTCATCCGGCGCGAGGTCCAGAACAGCCCGGGGAACACCACCCGGTTCGTCCTCATCTCGTGCCGCCCCCCGGCAGAGACCAACCCCGCCAAGTGCAGCATCCTCATCGACCCGAGGGAGGACCGGCCCGGCCTCCTCCATGACCTCCTCGCGGTCTTTGCCCGGAGGGGAATTAACCTGACCAGGATCGAGTCGCGCCCCTCCAAGCGGGGGATGGGGAGCTACGTCTTCTTCCTCGACTTTGCGACGAGCAGGGGCTGGGAGGTGGCAATCAGGGAGCTCCAGGGGCTCACCCACCTGAAGAACCTGGGCTGCTACCGGAGGGTGGAGGTGCCCTGATGGAAGCGACCATTGAAAGGGTGCAGGGTGTCGATCTCAGTCTCAGGGCACCGCCCTCCAAGTCCTTCACCCACCGGGCTCTCGTGGCGGCCTCCCTGGCTCGGGGAGAATCGCGTATCGGGAACCCCCTCCTCTCCGATGACACCACAATCACCGCCGCCGCCCTCCGGAGGCTCGGGGTGGCCGTTACCTGGGAGGGGAAGGAGGTACGGGTCGCCGGTATCGGGGGGCGGTTCCCGGTGAACGAGGAGACCGTCCTCGACCTGGGCGACTCGGGGACGAGCATGCGGTTTTTCTCCGCCCTCGCCCTCCTTGCAGGGGGGCCGGTCGTCCTCAGGGGAAGCCCGAGGATGCACGAGCGCCCCATCGGGCCACTGGCGAGGGCCCTCGGGGAGCTCGGGGGTGAGGTCAGGTACCTCGGGAAAGAGGGTTATCCGCCCCTCAGGGTGTCGGGCAGGTTCGAGGGCGGCGAGGTGGTTATCGACGGGGGCATGAGCAGCCAGTTCATCTCCGCCCTCCTGATGGCCGCCCCCTGCGGCGAGGGGGATCTCGCGCTCACGGTTGACCCGCCCCCGGTTTCCCGCTCCTACCTGGATATCACGGCAGACGTGATGTCTGCCTTCGGGGCCGTCCCGGAGCGGGGCGGGTACACCCGTTTCCGGGTGAAGGCCGGCCCCGGGTACCGGGGGCGTGCCTATCCCATCGAAGGGGATTTCTCGTCTGCATCCTATTTCCTCGCCATTGCGGCCGTCTGCGGCGGCAGGGTGATGGTCGGGAACCTGGACCCGGGTTCCCCCCAGGGTGACCGACGGTTCCCCGGGATCCTCGCAGATATGGGATGCAAGATCGGGTGGAAGAACGATGGGATCCTTCTCGAGAGCGATGGATCCCTCTCGGGGATCGACGTGGACCTGTCGGGAAGCCCGGACACGGTCCAGACCCTCTGCGCGGTTGCCGCCTTCGCCCGTGGCCCGACCCGGATCCGGGGAATCGGGCACCTGCGGCACAAGGAGAGCGACCGGATAAAGGCCACGGCGGATTCCCTGAGAAACCTCGGCGGGGACGTCCGGGTGGAGGGTGACTCGGTGATCATCCAACCGGGACCCCTTCACGGGGGGATCATCGATCCGCGGGGCGACCACAGGACGGCCATGGCCTTCGCGGTGGTCGGGTTCGGGCTGGGGGGGATCACCATCCGGGACGCCGGGTGCGTCTCCAAGTCCTTCCCCGGGTTCTGGGATCTGCTCAGGGGGGCCGGGCTCCCGGTGGTGTCGGGGAGGGCCAGCCCATGAGGGTGCCCGCATGAGGGTCGTCCTCACCGGCTTCCGGGGGACCGGGAAGACCACCGTCGGGCAACTGCTCGCCGGGAGGCTTCGGATCCCCTTCATCGACACCGATACTGCCATCGAGGAACGGACAGGGAAGAGGATTCCCGCCATCTTCCGCGAAAAGGGCGAGACGGGCTTTCGGAAGCTGGAACGGTCGGCCATCGCATCGCTCCCCGCGGACAACGTCATCGTGAGCGCCGGCGGCGGGGCGGTCCTCGATCCGGAGAATGTGGCGGACCTGAGACGGGGATCCCTTGTCTTTCTCCTCCGGGCGGGCGAGGAGACCATCACGGGCCGGATCGGGGGGAGCGACCGGCCCTCCCTCACCGGGCGCCCCCCCGCCGAGGAGGTAGGGGAACTCCTCAGGGCGCGGAGGCCTGCGTACCTCCGTGCAGCGGACATCTGCATAAGCACCGAAGGGAAATCCCCCAGAGGCGTTACAGAGGAGATTGCGCGGGTCCTCGCAGAGGGTCCCACCTCCCTCCTCTCCCGCGAGGCAGGGCAGAGGTTCACCGGGAGGCTCCCGCTCCTTGGGAGGGATCGCGCGACCCTTTCCTCGATCCTCCGGGGCGGGGGAATGGGGAAGGCCGGCATCTGCGGGATCGCGGGATACCCGTGCTCCCACAGCCGGAGCCCGGGCCTCTGGAACGCGCTCTTCACCAGGTACGGCCTCCCCTATTTCTATCTGTGCCTCGAATGGCCGGATATCGGGGAAATTGTCCGGGCCGCGCGGGACCTGGGCATCCGGGGCCTCTCCGTGACCATCCCTTTCAAGGAGAGGGTGATGGATCTCCTCGACGAGATCGACGGGGATGCGCGGGCCATCGGCGCGGTGAATACCGTGGTCCAGTGCGGCGGGGTGCTCCACGGGTACAACACCGACTGGCTCGGGATCAGGGCGCCGCTCGGGGACCTCCGGGGCGCCCGGGCGGCGGTGCTCGGCGCCGGCGGGGCCGCGGCCGCGGCCGTGTTCGCCCTCCGCTCGCTCGACATGGAGGTCACCGTCCTCGCCCGCATGCCGGAGAAGGCCGAACGGCTCGCGAAGCGGTTCGGCTGCCATGCCGGTCCCATCTCGTCCTTCCGGGAGATTCGCCCGGATCTCGTAGTGAACGCGACCCCCGTCGGGATGCTCCCGGACCGGTCCTCGCTCCTCTCCGGCGATGACCTTGACAAGGGGATGACCGTCTTCGACCTGGTGTACGCGCCCCCGGAGACCCCGCTCCTCGCCCTCGCCAGGGAAAAAGGGTGCCGGGTCATCCCGGGAACCGAGATGTTCATCCACCAGGCGGTTGAACAATTCTTCCATGTCACGGGTATCCGGGTCCCCGAAGCCCTCGTCAGGGAGCTGGTCTAGGTGAATAGCTTCGGCAGGAACTTCCGGATCACCACCTTCGGCGAGAGCCACGGGACGGCCCTGGGGGTGGTTATCGATGGCTGCCCCCCTGGGATCCCCCTCGCCGCGGCGGACATCCAGCCCTTCCTGGACCGGCGGCGCCCGGGGAAGAGTCCTCTCGAGTCCCAGCGGAAGGAACCCGACCGGGTCGAGATCCTCTCCGGGATCTTCCAGGGGAAGACCACCGGTGCCCCCATCGCCCTCGTGGTGGAGAACCGGGACATCCGGGAGGAGGACTACGAGGAGCTCGGGGGGATCTACCGGCCTGGCCATGCCGACTTCACCTGGCAGGCGAAATACGGGATCCGGGACCACCGGGGAGGCGGCAGGTCCTCGGGGAGGGAGACCGTTGCCCGGGTGGCGGCCGGAGCGGTCGCGGCTAAGTTCCTCGCCGGGCAGGGGATCAAGGTCACGGGCCGGATCCTGGAGATCCACGGGAAGCGGGACCCGGACGCGATGGAAAAGGAGATCGAGAAGGCCCGGGACGAGGGGGACTCGGTGGGGGGCATCGCCGAGGTCCTGGTCACGGGCTCCCCGGCCGGGCTCGGGGACCCGGTCTTTGCCAAGCTCGACGCCCTCCTCGCCCATGCCCTCATGGGGATCGGGGCGGTGAAGGGGGTGGAGATCGGGGAGGGGTTTGCCGCGGCCCGGATGAAGGGAAGCAAGCACAACGACGCCATGACCCGGGCCGGTTTTGCGACGAACCATGCGGGCGGGATCCTCGGGGGGATAAGCACGGGTCAGGAGATCGTGGCGCGTATCGCGGTGAAACCGACCCCCTCGATTGCGAAGACCCAGCGGACCCTCGACCGGGGGGGGAACGAGGTTTTGGTCTCCATCAGGGGCAGGCACGATCCCTGCATCGTGCCCCGGATCCTCCCGGTCGCGGAGGCCATGGTCACCCTGGTGATGATCGACGTGTTCCTTGAACAGGCGAAGTACCGGGAACTCCCCCGGGAGGGCCCAGCCGGGGGCTAAGGACATGGCGACCGAAGAAGGGATCTATGCACCCGAGACCTGCGCCCACTGTGAGGGCGCGGGGTGTATCTACTGCGATAAGAAGGGAAAGGTCCTCGTCCGGAAGCCCTCGAGGAAATGCCACCACTGCGACGGGGATGGCTGCATCTACTGCGGGTTCACCGGCTGGGAAGGGCTCATGCCGAAGTACCCTCCCTGTAACTGGTAATCGATGAGGCAGATTCCGCGGAGGCGCCGCAGGCGCCCGACGGAGAATCCATCATCCCGGGAAGTACCCCTACCTCCAAGCATTTAACCCGGGAGGTTCCACCTCATCTCTGGACAAGGGAGGAATGACCATGAGTACGGGAATCACCAGAGTCTTCAGAGCGCGCACGGCAGGCCTGATCCTCCTTGCGATCTGCATCATCATGCCCCCTTCGCAGGCATCTCTCCTCGGGGAAACCCTGGTGTACAGTACCGACTTCTCTTCCGACCCTCACTGGTCGACGAACAACCCGGCGACCAACTACTACGACCCCGTGACGGGTGCCTTTCATTACCTGATGAGGGATGGGAGCGGGGCCTACGTGAACGTCAGAGTACCCTACGACGGGGAATCCTTCACCCTCGCCTTTGACATCCTCCCTCAGAGGACCGACTACCAGGCGAGCGTGAAGTTCGGGCTCGGGGACAGCGACCAGGTAACGAACCAGCGGCTCACCATATTCACCGAGTTCGAGAACGGGCCGTATGGAAGGCTCATCTGGATCCGGTCCATCGACGGGCAGAACCAGCGGAGGGAGGCCTCCTCCTACTACCTCTCCTATGGGGGACCGACGGTCCAGTTCGCCGACGGGATCTGGTACCATGTGGCGATGGACTACCGGGTTGACTCCCGGAGTCTTACCATCTCGGTCATCAGGCGGAATGATTCAGTGTTTGTCTGGGGGCATACACTGGACACGGTCGCCATCTTCCCGACCATGAACCGGATCTACATGTCCAAGATCGG
>DATKKN010000060.1:0-4862 GCA_035542895.1 Methanomicrobiales archaeon
CAGGCCATGAAGCGGACCCGGGGGCGGGCCGACCCGAAGGAGCTCGCCCGGATGATCCGGGAGGCCATTGGGGTGCCGGGGGTGGCGCCATGAATCTGATCGTCACCGAGAAGAACATCTCGGCAGAGCGGATCGCCCGCATCCTCGCGGGGAAAAGGAAGGTTTCGACCGAAAGGGACAAGGGCATCTCCATCTACTCCTTCGACGACACGGTCGTGGTCGGGCTGAAGGGGCACGTGGTCGAGGTGGACTTCGTTCCCGGCTATGACGACTGGAGGAGCACGGAAAAAACACCGCGGTCCCTCATAGATGCCGGTACCCGGAAGGTCCCCACGGAGAAGCGGATCATCAGCACCCTCCAGAAGCTCGCGAAAAAGGCAGGCGAGGTCATCATAGCGACCGACTTCGACACCGAGGGCGAGCTCATCGGCAAGGAGGCCGTTGACCTGATCCGGGAGGTGAACCCGAAGGTGCCGGTGAAGCGGGTCCGGTTCTCGGCGATCACCCCCCAGGAGATCCAGGGCGCCTTCTCGGATCTGAAGGAGCTCGACCTCGCGCTCGCCTCGGCAGGCGAGGCGCGGCAGGTCATCGACCTCGTCTGGGGCGCCTCCCTCACCCGGTTCATCTCCATCGCAGCCCGGCGCGGCGGGAAGAACATCCTCTCGGTGGGGCGGGTCCAGTCCCCGACCCTCGCCATGATCGTGGACCGGGAGAAGGAGATCGAGGCCTTTGTCCCCGAGAAGTACTGGACGCTCCAGGTCAACTCCGAGAAGGAAGGCGCGGCCTTCACCGCCAGGCATGCGACCGCGCGGTTCACGGTGGAGGCAGAGGCAAAGGCCGCCCGGGACAGGACGCGCCCGCCCCTCTCGGTCCTCGACGTGAAGGAAGGGGAGAAGCTGGACCGGGCCCCGGCCCCCTTCGATACCACGGGATTCCTCGTTGCAGCGGGAAGGCTTGGCTTTTCCGCGGCAAACGCCATGCGTATCGCCGAGGACCTGTACATGAACGGGTTCATTTCCTACCCAAGGACCGACAACACCGTCTATCCAAAGAGCCTCTCGCTCGAGTCCATCCTCGCCATCCTGCAGGCCTCCCCGTTCGCGAAGGATGCCACCTGGGTGCGGGAGAACCGGCGGAAGGAGCCGACCCGGGGGAAGAAGGTCTCCACCGACCATCCGCCCATCCACCCGACCGGGGCCGCGACCCGGGAGATGCTCGGCGAGGACCGGTGGCGGGTCTACGAGCTCGTCGTGCGACGCTTCCTCGCGACCCTCTCGCCTGACGCGGTCTGGAAGACGGTGAGGTGCGCCCTCGAGGCGGGCGGCGAGCCCTATGTCGCGACCGGTGCCCGGCTCGCCATCCCCGGCTGGCGGAGGGTCTACCCCTACAGCGAGGCAGAGGAGCGGGTCCTCCCGCCCCTCGCGGTGGGGGACCGGCTCCCGGTGGAGGAGGTGCTCCTCGAGGAGAAGGAGACCCAGCCACCCCCGCGGTACACCCAGTCGAGGCTCATCCAGCGGATGGAGGAGCTCGGCCTCGGGACGAAGAGCACCCGGCACGAGGTCATCGCGAAGCTCCTGGGCCGCCGGTATGTCGAGGGGAACCCCCTCCGGCCGACTCCCGTCGGGATGGGGGTCATCGAGTCCCTGGAAGACCATGCCGATGCCATCACGAAGCCCGAGATGACCCGGACCCTGGAGGCCGACATGCAGGAGATCAAGGTCCGGAACCGGACCCGGGACTTCGTCATAGGCGAGTCCCGTGAGATGCTCCACAAGGTCTTCGACGCCCTCGAGATGCACGGGGATGAAATCGGGAGGGAGATCATGGAGCGGGCGGATGAGGAGCGGGTCATCGGGCCCTGCCCGGCCTGCGGTGCCGAGCTCCGCATCCGCACCGGCGGCGTAAGCCAGTTCGTCGGGTGCAGCCGGTATCCCGAGTGCGGATTCAACATCAACCTCCCGTCGGCCCAGTGGGGGAAGGCCATCAAGACCGGGGAGTGCTGCCCGGAACACCGGTTGAGCCACATCAGGCTCATCAGGAAGGGGGCCCGGCCCTGGGACATCGGCTGCCCCCTCTGCTCCCACATCAGGGCGAGCGAGGAGTCCATGGCCCTCATCCCCTCGATGACCACGGAGATTATGAAGAAGCTCCGGGGCCGGCACATCTATACCGTCTCCCAGCTGTCCGAGCAGGGCCCGGAGAACCTGGCCGGGATCCTCGGGATTTCCCCGGACGAGGCGCGGCGCCTCCTTGCGGGTGCCGGGGACGCCCTCGCCCTCCTCAGGAGGAGGTCCGAGCTCCGCAGGTTCCTCCGGGCCCACCTTCCCCCGAGGAAGGGCCGGAGCCGCGCCGAGCTCATGAAGCGCCTCTCGGAGAAGGGGATCGAGGATCTCCCCTCGCTCTCACGGGCCGATGCCGCCACCCTGGGGGAGGCGGGGATCGGGCCGAAGGAGGCGGCCGGCCTCCTCGGCGAGGCCCGTTCCGCGAGGGACGCCCGGGTGCTCCGGGATGCCGGGATCCCGGCCGCAAGCCTGAAGCGGTACCAGGAGGCGGGGTTCGCGCGGCCCGAGGACTTCTGCTTCCTCCATCCCGTGTTCCTCGCCGACCGGACGGGCCTCTCCCTTGACACCGTGTACCGGCACGCGACCCTCGTCTGCGAGGCCCTGGGATCGAAGCCCCCGGTGAAGGTCCCGAAGGCGCGGGTCGATAAGGGGAGGCAGGAACTCCTCGGGGTGCCCGGCCTCGGTGAAGCGACCCTTGAGAAGTTCCACCGGGCCGGGATCCTGGACCGTGACGACCTCCGCTCCGCGGATCCGGTGGACCTCGCGAAGAAGACCGGCATCGACCCATCTGCCATCCGTGGATTTGCCGGCCATTTCGCAAAGAAAGGAAAGGGATAACCATCCCCCGGTGAATCCTTTAAGGAGACATGCAGCCTTCGTTTCGATCCTGGGTCCACGTGACCAAGCTCGACCCGGACCGGCCCTTCAGCCCGGGCCTCGTGGAGGGGGTCGCGACGAGCGGGACCGATGCCATCATCCTCTCGGGCACCCTGAACGTTACCCAGGAGAACCTTGCGGGGCTCCTCGCGGTGGTGAAGGACCACGGCCTCCCCCTCGTGATAGAGCCCGCGGGCCCGGAGGCGGTGCGCTTCGAGGGCATCGACCTCCTCTTCGTACCCTCGGTGCTGAACAGCCGGGACCCGCAGTGGATCGTCGGGAAGCACCAGGACTGGGTGATGAAGCAGCGGGTGCAGTGGGAGAAGGTCGTCCCCGAGGCCTACCTCGTCCTCAACCCCGACTCGGCCGTCGGGAAGGTCACCCGCGCAGACTGCGGTATCGGCCCCCGGGAGGTCGCGGCCTATGCCGCCGTCGCCGACCGGTACTTCAGGTTCCCCATCGTGTACATCGAGTACAGCGGCATCTACGGCGATCCCGCGGCGGTGAAGGCCGCCTCCGAGGCACTCCACGACGCCCACCTCTATTATGGCGGAGGCATCGATTCGGGGAAGCGGGCCGCCGAGATGTCCCGGTACGCCGACACCATCGTCGTGGGCAACGCGGTGTACGAGAAGGGGATCGGCGTGCTCAGGGAAACCGTGGACGCGGTGCAATAAGCGGCGACGGGGCGCCCCATGCCCGAGATCTCCATCGTCCTTGTCGAACCCCTCCACGAGGGGAACGTGGGCTTTTCCGCCCGGGCGATGAAGAACTTTGGTTTTTCAGACCTCGTCCTCGTCGACCCCTGCCCTCTCGGGGATCTCGCGAAGGCCTGCGCGATGCATGCCTCCGATGTCCTGGATCATGCCCGCACCATGACCCTCGAAGAGGTCTTCTCCACGTATCCCCTTATCATTGCGACCACGGGCGGGCTCACGAAATCCGTCTGCCGGTCGATGCGGATGCCCTATTACACGCCGAAGGAGCTTCGGGATCAGATCGCGGGGGTGAAGGGGAAGGTTGCCATCCTGTTTGGCCGGGAGAACCGCGGGCTCTCGAACGAGGAAGTACGGAGGTGCGACCTGATCTGCACCATCCCGGCCTCGCCGGAGTATCCCATCCTGAACATCTCCCACGCCGTTGGGATCCTCTGCTACGAGCTCGCGGGCATCCCCCGGGGAACCTACCGGCTCGCCGAGCGGGAGGAGATGGAATGCCTGTACGAGCACCTGGACCATTTCCTGGATAAGATCGAACATCCGGGCTTCAAGCGGAAAAACACCCTCCTGATGGCCCGGAGAATACTGGGCCGGACCTTACTCACGACACGGGAGGTCTCCACGATTCATGGCATTCTTCGCCGGGCAGAGTGGCACGTGAACGGGGAGCCGTGGGAATCCCCGGGAAAGGGAATAAGTAAAAAGAAAAATATCGAGGAATAATATTTAGTGTATGAGTAGTGATGCCTCCTTTTTAAAGAGAAAGCCCCAATAAATTTTTACTTGTTTGAATTAATTTCCCTGTATGTTCCCTAATGTGAATTTTCCAGTCCCAAAAATACCCGTTCCAAAGATACCAAAAGTGACAATTCCTATTGCACCGTTTCAGGTTCCAAATTTTTACGAGGCCTTGGAGCGAGAAAGGATCACCCCGTCACTAAGAAAACAGGTTTGGGAAAAGCGTTTTAAGAACAGGAAATCCGCCAAATGTTATTGTTGTAAGGAAAGAATGATTTATCCGGATGCTTTTATCTGCGGACATAGACGAGCAGATGCCTCACGAGGGAGGGCTAAACTTGAAAATCTTGAACCCATCTGTTTACGATGCAACTCAAAAATGGGTACAAAAGATCTAGAGACTTGGTGCGAAAAGCAATATCCGAAAAAACTGAAAAAAAAGAAAACATCTACAAAGAATATAACA
>DATKKN010000061.1:0-2808 GCA_035542895.1 Methanomicrobiales archaeon
TCCCCATGGGCCTCGAGGACCCCGGCATGGAGCCCTCCCGTCGGGCCGATCCCCTTCCGGATGTCCGAGACGCACCTCACCGCCTCGAGGTGGCTGAAACGCCTGCACTGGGCGGGGTCCCTCGCGGCGAGCACGATCTCGTCCACCAGGGGCCGGAGGGCCCCGATGATGTGCTCGATGAAGGTCTTCCCGCCGTAGCTGAAGAAGTACTTTTCCCGGCCGCCGGCCCGCCGGGCCTCCCCGCCGACGAGGACGATGGCCGACCTCATTGCCGCCCGTCCCCGGTTGACCGGTCCACCGACGGGCGGGTACGAGGTGATCGTTCCCCGTTCCCCGCCATGGAAGGCCCTGCCGGCATGATCTCTCCGGAGTATCCCCCGGTCCGGGGTTAAACCCTTCCCCTTCTCGCCCGTGAGACCGTGCGTTCCATGCCGAGCAGGTCCCGCTTGATCTCGATGGGGGGCGTAAAGCCCCCGATGCCATGCTTCGAGACGACCCGGTGACAGGGGATGACGAGGGGGGTGGGGTTGCGGGCCATGGCCTGGCCGACGACTCTCGGCGATGTGCCGACGATCTCCGCGATCTCGCTATAGGTCGCCACCTGGCCGTACCCGATGCCCCGCACCGCCTGGTAGATACCGGTGCTCTTCCCGTCTCCCTCATCCGCGGGTGACCGGATGCCCGAGAGATCCACCTCCTGCCCCATGAGATACCGCCGGATGAGGGGGTGGACAGGGCCCTCCGGTCCCGTCCTCCCGAAGTGAACCCGGTAGACCTCGTCACCCTGCCAGCTCACCGTCACCACCCAGAGGCCGAAGGGATGGGACCCGCTCGTCACCGCCATCCCTTCACCAGCTCCCCGAACCTGTCAAGTGTCGTCTCCACCATCTCCTCCCGGATCCAGGATGGGAGGGCCCCCCGGATCTGGGGCTCAAGGAACCTCTGCTCGCAGAGCACAAGAAATCCCCGGTCATCCGGGGATCGGATCACCCTCCCCAGGGCCTGAAGGGCGCGGTTCATGGCCGGGAGGGTGTAGGAGAGGAACTCCCCCTCGTCGCCATACTTCCGCCTGAAGTACTCGATGACCATGGCCCGTACCCGGGTGTAGGGCGCGAGGGGGAGCCCGACGACCATGGCGCCTTTCAGGAGCTCGCCCCTGTAGTCCAGCCCCTCGCTCCACTTGCCACCGCAGACCGCGAAGATAACCCCCGCCCGGCCCTGCTCCGGGAGCCTGAGGAACGCCCGGAGAGCCGCTGATGCGTCGGCTGAGTCCCGGGGCTCGACGATGACCTCCTTATTTTTAATCGCAAACGCGCATCGTTCCGCGAAGGAGGAGAGGATCTGGTACGAGGGAAAATAGACCGCGAGGTTGCCGGGGAGGCGTGCGAACTCCTTGATGTATTCCGCGATCCTCTCCATGTTCCCCGCCTGGTCCCTCATGCTGTAGAGAGTGGTCACGTCCCTGGTCCCGGTGATCATCCGGTTCTTCCCCGGGAAGGCGTTCGGGAGGGTGAGGGTCGCGACCTGCTCGTCCCTGAAATAGAGCCGGCGGAAGGACTCCACGGGGGAGAGAGTCCCGGAAATCAGGATGGTCGCCGCGTGGGATTTCGCGAGTTCCGCAATCTCTTCCTGGGGGTCGATGTTCCTGACCTCGAGGATCACCTCCTCACCATCCCGCCGGTACAGGGTCAGGTAGGCGGGGTCATGGGCCGAAAGGAAGATCCGGTAGAGGAAGGTCGTGAGCCGCTCCACGGCGCTCTCCCGGAACTCGCCGGCCTTCAGGTTCCGCTCCCTGATGACGTCGGAAACCGCGAGCAGGTCGTCGACGATGGCCTCCATGTCCGGGTACAGGGACCCCTGGACCACCATCCGCTCGAAGATGGCGGGATCGAACCAGTCCTCTCCCTCCCGGGAAGGCCGGAGGAGATCCATGAAGCGCCGCACCTGGGGGAGTACCCTCCCCGCGGCCTCGGCGGCCGGGATCCTTCCCCGCAGCCTGATGAGCTCGGCCTCTGCCCCCTCCAGGCCCTTTTCCCCGAGGGAGACGGACTGGACCGCCTGGACCGCCTCCCCGAGGTTGTGGGCCTCGTCGATGAGGAGGAGGGCCTCGCCCGGCCCGATGCCGAGCTGGGAATAAAGCTGCTCCCTGATCTGGCCGTTGAAGACATGGTGGAAGTTCAGGAGGACGACATCGGCGCCACGCGCCGCCTGGAGCATCACCTCGTACGCGCAGCAGTCTCCCGACGCGGCGAGCAGCTCCTCGGGTGTGACCGTCTCCCGGCTCACCCGCTCGGCACGGGTGCGGAGAGATGCCGAAGGGACCATCCGGAGTCCCGCCCCCTCCTCGAGGGTGTAGGACCGGCTGTGGATGAAGGCAGGGCAGATGAGGGGCTGCTCGGGCGAGCTCCTGCGTATCTGCAGCCTGACCAGCGGGTCCCTCGATGGGACGAGGGAGCCCGCCTCGGCCCGGCCCCGCATCAGGGAGGTGGAGAGGGCTTTTAACCCCTCGCACCGCCGGTAGACATCCCCGCCGCCCCTGAGCCGGCACATCTGCCTCTTCCCGATGAGGTAGGCGAACCGGAGGCCAGGCTGGCGCCCCCGCACGAGGGTGAGCTCCCGGACGAAGGTGGCGAGCTGGGAGACCGTCCGGACCGCGATGACCACCGTCCGCCCCTGCCGGCCGGCGAGGAGCGCCGAGACCACGCTCGACTTCCCGCTCCCCGTGGGGGCGTCGATCATGGCGATCCCGCCGTTCCCCGCCGTCTCCGCGACGAGCTCGAGCATCTCCCGCTGGTGGGGCCGGTAGGA
>DATKKN010000062.1:0-8848 GCA_035542895.1 Methanomicrobiales archaeon
CTTCAGGACCTCGTCGATGGTGTCAACCGGGATGATCGTGACCATCGACTTGAACCGCTCCTCGATCAGTACGTCATTGATATTCGTTCGCGGGATGAGGATCGTTTTGATCCCTGCTTTTGCCGCGGCCTCGATCTTGTAGGTCACTCCCCCTACCGGGAGGACGTCGCCACGCACCGACAGGGATCCGGTCATCGCGACATCCTGGCGGACCGGGATGCCTTCGATTGCACTGATGACGGCAGTCGCGACGCTGATGGATGCCGAGTCCCCTTCGACTCCCATGTAGGTGCCGATGAACTGGATGTGGATATCGATATTTTTCACATCCCTTCCGGTGAACTTTTTCAGGATCGCGCTGACGTTCTTGATCGATTCCTGGGCAATCTCCTTGAGCATGCCGGTAGCGATCACTTCCCCGCCCTCTTTCCCCTGAGCAGGGGTAACCTCGGCCATAATCGGGAGGACTGACCCGGCATCGCTTCCGGTTACCGCAAGGCCGTTGACCCTTCCGATCCTCGTGCCTTCGACTACGGTCATTTCGTATTCCCTGAGGCGCCGCGTAATTTCGTCCGATACCTGGTCTTCGATCGACCTGGCGGTTGATTTTGCCAGGATCACATGGTTTGCGGTCGTGATAGCCGCGCCTTCCTGGCGGGCGATATCCCCCGCGACACGGATGAGGCCGCCCATGTCGCGGAGCTTTAAGGTGAGGTGACCTTTCCGGTTGGAACGCCGGCGTGCCTCGCGGATCACTTCGTCGATGGCACTCTGGTCGAAATGCGGTATCTTCCCGTCGTTTTTCACTTCCTGTGCTACGAACCGGACGTACTTCTGCTGGTTCTCAGGGGTGTCTTCCATGCTTTCGGCCATATAGACCTCGTATCCGTACCCGCGGATACGCGACCTGAGGGCCGGGTGCATTCCCTGGATGGCATCGAGGTTCCCGGCTGCAACCATCACAAATTTGCAGGGAACCGGTTCGGTCCGTACCATCGCGCCGCTCGACCGTTCGCTCTGGCCGGTGATCGGGAATTCGCCTTCCTGCAGTGCGGTCAGGAGGTTCTGCTGCGAATGGGGATCGAGGGTATTGATCTCATCGATGAAGAGGACGCCCCCGTTCGACCGGTGGATTGCTCCCGCTTCCACCCGGTCATGCGAGGGGGTCTCGAGGCCGCCGCTCTGGAAGGGGTCGTGCCGGACGTCCCCGAGGAGCGCCCCGGCATGGGAGCCGGTGGCGTCGATGAAGGGGGCCGTCGCGGTGGCGTCGTTCGAGACGAGGAGCTTCGGGACCATGAGGTCCTCCCGCGGGGTCGTGTACCGGAGGGCCGGGTTCATATTCTGGATGGCGTCGACGTTCCCGGCGGCGACCATGATGAACCTGCAGGGCACGGGCTCGGTGCGGACCATTGCCCCGCTCGACCGCTCGGACTGGCCGGTGATCGGGAAGATCCCTTCCTGCAGAGAGGTGAGGAGGTTCTGCTGGGACTGGGGCTCGAGGGAGTTGATCTCGTCGATGAAGAGGACCCCGCCGTGGGCCCGGTGGATGGCGCCCGCCTCGACCCGGTCATGGGCGGGGGTCTCCAGGCCCCCGCTCTGGAAGGGGTCGTGCCTGACATCCCCGAGGAGCGCCCCCGCATGGGAACCCGTCGCGTCGATGAAGGGGGCGGTGGCCGTCGCATCGTTCGAGACGAGGAGCTTCGGCACCATGAGGTCCTCCCTCGGCGTGGTGTACCGCAGGGCCATGAACACGAAGGCCGCCGCGATGATCCCCATGAGCCACTGGTACGTGATGAAGGCGAAGGCCACGATCCCGAAGATGAAGAGGAGGATCAGGGTGTTCCTGGTCTGCATCCTCCGCTTTGCCTCGGCCTTGTGGGCGGCGACGATCTGCTTCCCCCTCCCGGCCGCGACGGTGCGGATGATGGGGTTGTTGTTGTCCTCGGAGTTCGGGTACACGAGGATGTCCTGGAGCTCCTCCTTGGGGAGCAGCTCTGCCATGGCCTTCGCGAGCATTGACTTCCCGGTGCCCGGTGAGCCGATCATCATCACGTGCCGGCGCTGGATCGCCGCCTTCCTGATGACCTCCACCGCATGGTCCTGGCCGATGACCTGGTCGATCAGCTTCGGCGGGACCTCGATCTCGGAGGATACCGCGAGCTCGAGCCCCCCGAGCACCTGATCCTCGTCGTTTTTCCCGTTCTGGGCGGTTATCTCTCTTTCCATCCCCGGAGTGCCCCTCTCGGCACGATTAAGTAATTAAGTAGCTATAGTTCTGTTCCTGATCGTTTAAGTACTTTCAGCTGATGGTGGTTCACGGATGAAAGTTGCCTGTACAGGGCGATCCCGAACCCTCGGGGCCAGGATTGCAGAGATCCTGGGGGCAGGGCTCGCCGAGACCCGCTTCTCCCGGTTCCCGGACGGCGAGATCTCCCTGCAGACCGGGCCCCTCGACGACACAACCGTCGTCGTGGGGAGCCTCCTCTCGGGCGATACGCTTGTCGAGCTCCTCCTCCTCATCGACGCCTGCCACCGGTCCGAGGTCCTCCTCGTCGTCCCGTATCTCGGGTACGCCAGGCAGGACCGGGAGTTCAGGCCCGGCGAACCCGTCTCCGCGAGGGCCATGGCCCGGGCCCTCTCCACCGGCGTATCCCGGGTCGTCACCGTGAACGTCCACAAGGACACGGTCCTCTCGCACTTCACCGTTCCGGCGTCCCAGGTGACCCTCGAGGCGGAGATCAGGGACTACATCGCCACCCTCGGCCTCGATAATCCCCTGATCCTCGCGCCTGACTCGGGGGCCGTTCCCTTTGTTGCCGCCGTTGCATCCCGGGGCGGCTGGGAGACCGACCACCTGGAGAAGACCCGGGTCTCGGGGACCGAGGTGCGGATGGAACCCCTGAGGCGGGATCCCTGGGAGGGTGACGTGGTCCTCGTGGATGACATCATCTCGACCGGGGGGACCCTCGCCACAGCGGCCCGGATGCTCCTCGGGCAGGGGGCCCGGGGCGTCCACGCGGTCTGTGTCCACGGCCTCTTCGCCGGGACCGCCCTCTCCCTCCTCAGGTCGTCCGGAATCGGGCAGATAGCGGCAAGCGACACCATCGAGGGCCCGGAGAGCAGGTACTCGGCCGCGGGGCCCATAACAAGGGCGCTCTCCCGATGATCACCATCGACGGGTCCCAGCTCGAGGGCGGAGGCCAGATCCTCCGGGGCGCCGTCGCCCTCTCGGCCATCTCCCGCACGCCGGTCGAGGTGGTCCGTATCCGGGCCCGGAGGGGGAAGCCGGGCCTCGCACCCCAGCACGTCGCCGCCATCCAGGCCGTCGCGGCGGCATGCGATGCAGGCTGCGAGGGAGTCAGGCAGGGGAGCGACCGGATCGTCTTCCGGCCGGGGATGCCGGTCGCCCGCGAGGTCAGGGCCGACGTGGGCACCGCCGGGTCGGTCGCCCTCGTCCTCCAGGCCTGGCTCCCGGTCGCCCTGATGGCCGGGGGCACCCTCACCGTGACCGGGGGCACCGAGGTGGACCGAAGCCCGACCATCGACTACCTCGAACAGGTCCTCTTCCGGGTCCTCGCCCGTCACGGGGCGAAGATCCGCACCGAGATCCTGAAGAGGGGGTACTATCCCGAGGGCGGCGGCGAGGTCCGGGTATCCGTGGAGGCATCACGGTTGTCGCCCCTCGCCTTTCCCGACGCAAAGCCCGAATCCTGCGGCATCGTCTCCTGCTCGTCGAACCTCCCCGACCATGTCGCCGAGAGGCAGGCGAACGCGGCAAAGAGCCTCCTTGCCGGGAGGCTGGGGGCCCCGTGCGAGGCGAGGCTCGACCGGAGGAAGGGGGTCTCCACCGGCTCCTCCTGCACCGCCTGGGCCGGGGCAAAGGGAGGGGTCGGTCTCGGGAAGCGGGGGCTCCCGGCAGACCGGGTCGGGGAGATGGCCGCCCGGGCGCTTCTCGACGAGGTCACGAAGGGCGGGCAGGTGGACACCCACCTCGCCGACCAGCTCCTCATCTTCCTTGCCTTCGCCGGCGGGCGGTTCACCGCACCTGCCTGCTCCCTCCATGCCGCCACCATGTGCTGGCTCCTGGAGCGGTTCGGGTATAAGGTCCACTCCCGGACGAACGGCGTGGTGGAGTTCTCGGCATGAGGTACGCCGTCGATGCCTCCTTCTTCTTCTCCGGGCTCGTCCTCGACGGGGAGATCGCCACCACCCCCTCGGTGGTTGACGAGGTTTCCGACGTGCGCTCCCGGTGCCGGCTGGAGGCCCTCCTCGCCACAGGCCTTTCGGTGCTTTCGCCGACCAGGGTGAGCCTGGAGCGGGTCTCGGAAGCCGCCCGGGGAACGGGCGACCTCGCCCGGCTCTCGCCGGCGGACACCGGCCTCCTGGCGCTCTCCCTCGATCTCGGTGCCACGGTGGTGACTGACGATTACGCGGTCCAGAACGTGGCGCTCTCCCTCGGCCTTGGTGTCTCGGGGATCCTCCAGCGGAAGGCCCGCGCCAGGCGCTGGAAGTTCCGGTGCCCCGGGTGCAACCGGAGGTACCCGTCGGAAGGGACCTGCCCGGAATGCGGGTCGCCCCTGAAACGAAGCCTTAAGTAGGTGCTCCCGCGAATCTCCTCTTATGTCCTCTCTCGATGACCTGATCCGCCGGGCGCGCCAGCTCCATGCCGAGGGGCACAGCCAGAGCCAGATCTCCGACGAGCTGAACCTCTCCATGGAGACGGTCACCTACCTCCTCATGAAGGAGAAGGGAGGGGACGTCCCGAAGGACGTGCTCATCGACTGGACATCGGTGAGCGGGCGGGCGGACCTCCTCGACGAACTCGCGTCCCTCATGATCGGGCATTCGCGGGCCCCCGGCTGTGCGCCCGCAGAGGCGGGGGAGGGGGCCACGACGGCGGTGGGGATCGCGCTCTCCGGGATCCCCCTCGCCACCCTCGTCGCCCTGCAGGAGGGGCTCTCGCTCGCGGTCTACTTCCCCTCCCGGCATTCCATGGCAAAACCTCCGGTTGGCTCCCTTTCGGAGAACTTCGCCCCGGTGAACGGCGAGGCCTGCATCCTCGTGGACGACGTCATCACCTCGGGTAAGACCCTCAGGGAGGCGGTCGAGTACCTGAGGAGCCGGGGGGCGACCCCTCTCTCCATCTGGGTGATCTTCGACAAGAGGGGCCTCACAGAGATCGACGGGGTACCCGTCCAGGCCCTCTTCCGGGTCTCCCGGCTCGACTGATCCATCCGATTTTTTTATATAGAAGTTTAAATCCATGAATATTCACGCATCAGTGAGGTTTTCTTATGCAACTCGCAGGACAGCCAGTCATCATCCTGAAGGAGGGTGTCGAGCGATCCCGTGGCCAGGAGGCCCAGCGCTCGAACATCGCGGCCGCGAAGGCGATCTCCGCCGCGGTGCGCACCACCCTCGGCCCCCGGGGGATGGACAAGATGATCATCGACTCGACCGGGGACATCGTGATCACGAACGACGGGGCGACCATCCTCCACGAGCTCACCATCCAGCACCCGGGCGGGAAGATGGTGGTCGAGGTGGCCGAGACCCAGGACGACGAAGTCGGGGACGGGACCACTACCGCCTGTATCCTCGTCGGCGCCCTCATGGAGGAGGCCGAGCGGATGCTCGAGCTGGAGATCCACCCGACGGTGATCGCCCACGGGTACCGGCTGGGCATGGAGAAGGCGGTCGAGGTGGCAACTGCCCTCGCCATCACGCTGAAGCCTGACGACGTGGCGACCCTGAAGAAGATCGCGGACACCGCGATGACCGGGAAGTCCATCGAGCAGGTGAAGTCGAAGCTCGACGGGATCGTCGTGGACGCCGTCCGTGCCGTGGTCCAGACCGTTGACGGGAATCTCATGGTGGACGAGGACGACGTGAAGATCATGAAACACGTCGGGGAGACCATCGACGACGCCGAGTTCATCCGGGGGATCGTCGTCGAGAAGAAGCGTGTCTCCGAGGAGATGCCGAAGCGGGTGGAGAAGGCGAAGATCGCCCTCATCGCGACCCCCCTCGAGATCACGAAGACACAGGTCAAGTCCAAGATCAAGATCACCTCCCCCGACCAGCTGATGGCCTTCGACACCCAGGAGAGGGACTCCCTGAAGCAGATGGCCGACCAGGTCGTCGCCTCCGGCGCAAACGTCGTCCTCTGCCAGAAGGGCATCGCCGACTCGGTCCAGTTCTTCCTCGCAAAGAAAGGCATCATGGCCATCGAGGACGTGCCCGAGAAGGACATGCTGTTCGCCGCACGGGCCTTAAACGCCCAGATCGCGAACAAGCCCCACGACCTCACGGCAAAGGCCCTCGGCCATGCCGAGCTCGCCGAGGAGATGGAGGGGGTCGACCTCGTCAGGATCTCGGGCTGCAGGAACCCGAGGGCGGTCACCATCCTCGTCCGGGGCTCGACCCAGGTGCTCATCGACGAGATGGAGCGGGCGGTCTACGACGGCATCCGGGTCGTGATGGACGCCATCGAGGACCAGAAGTACGTGGTCGGCGGCGGGGCGGTTGAGATCGAGGTGTTCCTCAAGGTGAGGGAGTACGCCGCCTCGGTCGGCGGGAGGACCCAGCTCGCCCTCGAGGCCTTTGCAAACGCCTTCGAGAGCATCCCGAGGACCCTTGCCGAGAACTCGGGCTTCAACCCCATCGACAAGCTCGTCGAGCTGAAGTCCGCCCACGCGAAGGGGAAGAAGCGTGCCGGCCTGAACGTCTACACGGGGAAGATCGTGGATATGTACGAGGAGAACGTCTTCGAGCCCGTGCGGGTGAAGATCCAGGCCATCCAGTCGGCAGCCGAGGCCTCGTCCCTCCTGATCCGGGTCGACGACATGATGATCACCCAGAAGAAGGAGCCCGGCATGCTGCCCCCCGGCGCGATGCCCCCGATGCACCCGGGCCCGATGGGCTGAACAGCCGGAAACCTCACCACCTATTCTTTTAAAGGGGTTATACCGGGAGCCCGGGCTTTCGGCTGCCCGATAAAATTATGACCGATGGGGCGAAACGCTTCCCTCTCGTGCCGGGGTAGTCTAGCCCGGGAAGGCGTCGGCCTCGAAAGCCGATGTTGCTTGGCAACACGGGAGTTCAAATCTCCCCCCCGGCGTCCCGTGAGTTTTTCCTGAAATCGTGAACAAACCTTTTAACCCTCCTCCTCCCACCATCTCTTTAACCGCATACACGGCCTGCGTGACTGCATGATCGAGCAGGATGTGGTAAAGCCCGGATATATCCTCGGTTTCATCCTGTCGCTCCTCGTCCTCTCCTGGGCCGTGGCCATTCTCGCCGCGTACGGGTATATCCCCCTGGCATCCCTCACCCTCGTCCCCTTCCTCCCGGGCATCCTCGCCCTGGTCCTCCTCTCCATCGAGGACCACCCGATCGAGGTCCATGCAAGGCCGCTCTTCCAGCCGGTCACCGGCCCCTCCGTCGCACTCGCCGTGATATTCCCGTTCGCCTTTGTCGGGATCGCGGCCTTCGTCGCCCTCGGGACGGGGCTCGGGTACCTGAACGCCGGGGCAGGGGCGGGAATTGTCGCCGCCATCATAGCCTTTCTCTTCGCGATCCCGGCCTCCCTCGGGCAGGAGTACGGGTACCGGGGGTACCTCCTCCCGGCCATCTCCTACTGGGAAGGGCGGAACTGGGCGACCCTCACCGTCGGTGCCGTCTGGGGGGCCGCCGTAGCCCCGGTTTCGTACCTGCTCGTCCGGTTCTCGGGATCGGGGGACCCGCTCTCCACCGCCCTCCTCGGGCTCCTCCTCACCGTCGCGCTCGGCTACGCTTTCTCATGCTGCTACTACCTTACCGGGAGCATCCTCCCGGTCACGCTCATGAACATCCTCCTCGTCCTCGCCATCCCCGGCTTCTTCCCCGGCTCCTGGAACCCGTCCGGACCGGGCTCCGGCGGCCTCATCGGGGTGACCTGGCCCTCGCCTCTCCCGCTCCTTCTCCTCGTCGCGCTCGCCTTTGTCCCGGTCTTTGCCTGGTACTTCACGACGATGGACGGCGATATCGGCGGAGACGCGTTGTAGGGGAGCCGGCAATCCCTTTTATATCGCGGCACTCCACCTCTCTATGGAGTCTCCCGTGAACGAGCCGATCGCGACTTCGTCGCTTGAGGTCGTGTTCTGATGAAACCGGACCTCATCATCGAGGTACGCGGCCTGTCCCACTCATTCGGGGATGTTGTCGCCGTCGATTCCATTTCGTTCACCGTGAGGAAGGGGGAGATCTTCTCCTTCCTCGGCCCGAACGGGGCAGGGAAGAGCACCACCATCAACGTGCTCACGACGCTCCTCCCGATCCAGAAGGGGGAGGTCCGGATCGCGGGCCATGACGTTTCGGCCGAGCCCGGGGAGGTCAGGAAGGCCATCGGGATCGTCTTCCAGGAGGAGACCCTCGACCGGGACCTGACCGTCCGGGAGATCCTCGAGTTCCACGGGAAGCTCTACTCGATGCCCCGGGAGGAGCGCCACAGGAGGATCGACGAGATGATCCGGCTCGTCGAGCTCGAGAAGAAACGGGACGTGCTTATCAAGCATCTCTCGGGGGGGATGAAGCGCCGGCTCGAGATCGCCCGGGGGCTCATGACAAGGCCAATGGTCCTGTACCTCGATGAGCCCACCCTCGGGCTCGATCCCCAGAGCCGGCTCCGGGTGTGGGACTACATCAGGCAGGTGAACCGGGAGGGGACGACCATCTTCCTGACCACGCATTACATGGATGAGGCCGACAGCCTGTCCGACCGGATCAGCATCATCGATCACGGGAAAATCATCGTCACGGGAACGAGCGACGAGCTCAAGAATGCCCTCGGGGAGGACATGATCTACCT
>DATKKN010000063.1:0-3696 GCA_035542895.1 Methanomicrobiales archaeon
TTCTCCCTCGACTACCTGAAGGATCTCGGGAAGGTCATGGGGAGGGCGAAGGAGGTGCAGGTCGCCCTCGGGGTTGACCACCCGGTGAAGTTCTCCTTCACCTTTGCCGACGGGAAGGGCTCGGTGGACTACCTCCTCGCCCCGAGGATCGAGGCCGATTGATGCGGGTCCAGCTGGACCGGCGTGACCTCGCAAAATATCCCTTTTTAAAGGAAGCCCAGGAGTGGGTCGCGGGCAGGACCGGGACCCTCGAGCAGTTCCTCTCGACCACGTACGGGAAGGTGGCCGCCCGGAACGGGAAACAGAGGGTCCTCGAGGCCATCGCAGGCGGGGACCCGGCCGCGGACCGGGCCAGGGTCGACCCGGAGCACGAGGTCTTCTCCTATGCCCTCGCCCGGATCCTCGTCTCCTGTGCAAAGGACAGAGCCCTCATCGACCGGCTGACCCGTTTCGAGGCGGCGCGGGCCTGGGGCTTCCTCCAGGAGGAGAATCCGGAAAAGGTGGCCTATGTCGCGGGAAGCATCGGCATCGAACCGGACACGAAGGAGCTTCCCGTCGTCGAATATGTCGAACTCGTACCCCAGCTCCGCGATGACCGCTGGAGGCTCGTGAACCGGGAGATCTCGGGGGGGAAGGTCAGGCTCCGTGGTGACGAGCTCGACGAGCTCATCAGGGAGCGGATCCGGCACGTCCTGCACCGGCAGCTCCCCCTCCCCGTGCCCTCGCAGGCCTGCGAGGCCCTCGCCCCGCTCCTCGCCGACATCTCGGCCTCGTACCAGGCAACGGTCCTCCGGGACTTCGGGGAGGTGGAGGAGGGGGCCTTCCCGCCGTGCCTCCAGGCACTCGTCGCCGCCATCGCGGCAGGGACGAACCTCCCCCATGCCGGCCGGTTCGCCATCGTCGCCTTCCTCCACAACATCGGCATGGAGCCGGTCCAGATCATGGAGGTCTTTGCCCGGGCGCCCGACTTTGACCCCGAGAAGACCCGTTACCAGGTGGAGCACATCTCCGGGCGGGGGGGGACCGAGTACACCGCCCCCTCGTGTGCGACCCTCCGGACCACCGGTTTCTGCGTGAACCGGGACAGCACCTGCGAGCGGGTGAACCATCCCCTCTCGTACTACCGGCTGAAGAAGAAGCTCGAAAAGGGAAGGGCGAAGGGGAAGGAAGGAGAAAAAGAGGGCGGAAAAGGGGACGGGGAGGAGACGGGGAAGGAAAAAGAGCCGGTTACGCAATCTTCTCCCGGATCAGGAACCCCGAGCCGCTCATGAGGGCGATGTAAATCGCGATGGCAAGGACGTACGCCATACCCTGCCCCCCGGCGGGGAAGAGTTTCGGGAGGACGATAAGCATCACGATAAAGACGAGGAGGCTCGTGATTCCGGTCGTCACATCCAGCATCCGGGCATTCATGCCGATCTCTTCGCGCTCCTTCCCTTTATGCCTGCCCCTCCGGCCTCGCGATCGTTCCCTTTTTCCCCTGGCGGCGCGATGATCGGTATCGGCCGTTTCGGGTTGGTCGGTTCCATGGGAAGAAAAGAGGAGGAGGAGGAAGTCATGGCACGGCTCGGGCTCGCCGTGAAGATGCTCACCGACGGGATGATGCCGGCCCTCCTGCCCGGGTCGGGTGCGAACATCGGCTATGCCCTCCGGGGCGCCCGGCGTCCGGAGGATATCGCCTCGGTTGTGGGGGGAATCGTGGAGGCAGACCGGGCGGTCCATGCGGCCGGCCTCGCCTTTGGCACCGGTGAAGGAGTGTCACGGGTGATCCTCACGGCCATGCGGACCGATCCAGGGATCCGGAGCTCGGCCATGATCCGGTTCTCGCCCGCGATCCTCGCGGTCATCGGGGACCTCCTCCTCGAGACCTGCGAATTCGACCGCACCCGGGAGCCGCCCGGGGTCTCCACCATGGAATGGGGGGTCGCCTCCTGCTGCAGGGATGGCGTGCCCGACGTCATCTTCGACCGGGGCATGCCGGGGAAGGAGGGGCTCATCCGGATCCTCGGCGAGGAGCCGGTGTCCATTGCCCAGACGCTGGTCGCGCTCAGCGCGAGGCTGCCCCCGGCATAACCCTGTTGCCCGGCGCCTCACCCACCCCATGCAGGATACACTTTTATCTCCCCACCTGTCATGAATGTCCTCCCATGGATACCGTACTCCGTGACAGGTTCATCGAGCTGTGGAACAGGTATTTCCCGGGTTCCGAACTGCCCATCGCCTTCGGGATCGGCGAACAGCCCGGGGACATTGAAAAGCTACCGGCCCCGAAGGGCTGGAGGTGCCTTGTCTGCGATCTCACCCGGGTCCGGAAGGGCACCTCCCTCTCTTTCGATGGGGAATCCATTTCCTGCGCCGGGGGAAAGTTCTACCTCGGGTACTTGAGGGAGCGGGCCCCCGAGTTCCGCTACTTCCTCTCGTACGGGAAGCCGGGCGTGGTCGAGGGGGAGCGGTACAAAAAGTCCCCGGAGATCGTGGAGGCGATGACCGGGCACGAGACCCATATCCCTACTGCGGGGAGGTGCTACACCATCAAGAGGTGGGACCGGCTCGCCGCCGGGGATTCACCGGAGGTGGTCATCTTCTTCGCCCGGCCTGAGGTGCTCTCCGGGCTCTTCACCCTCGCGAACTTCGACCAGACCGACCCGAACGGCGGGGTCATCTGCCCCTTCGGGGCGGGGTGCGGCTCCATCATCTACTACCCATGGCTCGAGCAACAGATGGAGAACCCGAGGGCCGTGCTCGGCCTCTTTGACCCCTCGGCACGCCCCTGTGTGCCCCTGGACGTCCTCACCATGGCCATCCCGATGAAGAAGTTCGAAAAGATGGTCGGGTACATGGAGGAGAGCTTCCTCATCACGCCATCATGGGAGAAGGTGAAGAGGAAGATCGCCCGGAGCACGGAGATACATTCCCGGTAAATCCTTGTAAAAATCGGGGAATTGCCCGGGAGTCCCTCCCTCCTCGGGGCAGGGGATAATGGGGGGGAGATATGCTGCGGATTCTTTACCAGCCGCGGTGAGCCGTGATCCGCATTCCCCTGGCGCGGGTTCCCCATCCCGCCGATACGGGGGTTCTGGCCGGCTGCAGGGTCTTCAGGTAGTCACCGATGGCAGTCCTGTTGATGGTCCCGGCCGCAATCTTTGCGTTCAGGTCCGTCCTGAAGCCGGCCATCGCTTCCCGGAAGGCGGTCTGGTTCGACCCGGCAATGGCCGTGCGCGCCCGAGAAAGGGCTGCGTTCATATCCGCGACATCGTATCCCTTCCCGGCGAGATACGCGGTGAGGTTCTCGGCGAGGCTGATGGTCGTGGTCGCCTGAACTCCCCCTGGGGCATACGCAGGAGCCACCGTCCTGTTGAATTTCCCAATATTACCGAGAACTGCAGGTTTCTCCGCGGGAGAGAAGGGGATGAACCGCTGGACGGCCCTCTCCGCGAAGATGGCAAGGGCAAACGGCCCCGTTATAGGGTTCCCCATCAGCTGGAGGGACGAGATCAGGTTCATTCCCCTCGCATGCAGGTTAGCCAGACCAGTACCCCGGGAAACGGGAAATGCGGCCCGGCCATGGGCGGGATCGGCGGCGAGCGCAGGGGCTGCCATGACAGCGACAAGGCAGGCGATCAGTGAGAGCCCGAGGGCTCTCGTCCAGGGAATCGGCATGGGTACACCTCTTTATCCAGTTGGGTTTCGGTACAT
>DATKKN010000064.1:0-5913 GCA_035542895.1 Methanomicrobiales archaeon
CCCGATGTACGGGTCCTCAAGCCTGGACGAGAAGCCCATGTGGGACTTCGCCCGGTGGAAGGAAACCCGGCCCTGGGACTGGTACCAGGGTGAGATGACCGTGGACCTCGAGGACCCGAGCTACCCCATCGGCGGGACCACGAAGGCCGGCACCAAGGTCAACCCCCAGATGGAGGCCTGCACCGGCGTCCCGACCTATGACGGGCAGCCGGTCGAGGTCGGCCCGAGGGCGCGCCTCTCGATGTTCAAGAACTTCGAGGAGAAGGGCACCTTCGCCCAGCACATCGCCCGGCAGATGGAGTACCCCGACTGCTTCTACAGCATCCTCAAGTGCCTGGACAACCTGGACACCTCGGGGAAGGTCCTCGCGGACAACATCCCCCAGGGTGACGGTTCCATGGGCTGGGCCGCGAACGAGGCCCCGCGCGGGACCGATGTCCACCTCGCACGCGTGAAGGACGGCAGGGTGCTCTGGTACGAGATGCTCGTGCCCACCACCTGGAACCTCCCGACCTGCAGCCGCGGTCTCACGGGAGCTCCCTGGCAGATCGCCGAGATGGTCGTCCGGGCCTATGACCCGTGCGTGTCGTGCGCAACCCACATGATCGTGGTGGACCAGGAGAACAGGCTGGTAGCCCAGAAGCTCATCCAGTGAAGGGAATGGAAGAACTGCTGTATCCCGAGATCGTGGTGGCAGGCTGCGGCAACCCGCTCTACGCGGACGACGGGTTCGGAACCGCGGTAGTGGAGAGTCTCCAGGCCCTCGAGCTCCCCGAAAACGTGAGAGTCGTTGACGCGGGGCTCGGGGGCCCTCATTTCGTCTTTACCCTCCTCCAGCCGGAGTTCACGAAGGTACTCATCATCGTGGACATCGCGGACTTCGGGGGGGAACCCGGCGAGCTCAGGTGGCTCGCCGTTGACGAGCTCCCCGTCGGGAGCTACCGGGACGCCCACTCCTGGGACCTGACCGAGCCGCTCCAGCGCATCAAGGACGATATCCGGATCCGGGTCCTTGCATGCCAGAAGAAGTACGTATCTGCTCCCGAGATGGTCATCGGGATCACAGACGAAGTCCAGAGAGCCATTCCCGGCGCTGTATCCGAGATACTCAAGGAAATCGGGATGAACTATGGGACTGCTTAACTCCATCAAGAAGACCATCGGCGGCGAGCCCGCCGGGGTTGCGACGGAGAAAAAGGTGGAAGCTACAAAGGAGGCGAAACCTGTGGCAAACAAGATCAAGCTCGGGCACGTACACATGAGCGGCTGCACCGGCTGCCTCGTGTCCGTGGCCGACAACTACCTGGGACTCATCAAGATCCTGGACGACTATGCCGACCTCGTCTACGGGCTCACCCTCGCAGACGTCCGGCACATCCCGGAGATGGACGTGGCCCTCGTCGAGGGCTCGGTCTGTATCCAGGACCATGAATCGGTGGAGGAGATCAAGGAGACGCGGAAGAAGGCGAAGGTCGTTGTCGCCCTCGGCTCCTGCGCGAGCTATGGGAACATCACCCGGTTCTGCCGCGGCGGGCAGCACAACCAGCCCCAGCATGAGTCCTTCCTCCCCATCGGGAACCTCATCGACGTGGATGTCTACATCCCCGGATGCCCCCCGAGCCCGGAGCTGATCCGGAATGTCTCGGTCATGGCGTACCTGCTCCTCCAGGGGAACGCGGACCAGAAGGCCCTCGCGGGCAAGTACTTGAAGCCCCTCATGGGCCTCGCGAAGCGCGGCACCACCGCATGCTTCTGCGACCTGATGAACGACGTGATCAACCAGGGCCTCTGCATGGGCTGCGGCACCTGTGCCGCGTCCTGCCCGGTCCGGGCGATCACCCACGAGTTCGGGAAGCCCCAGGGGCAGCGCGACCTCTGCATCAAGTGCGGCTCCTGCTACGGGGCCTGCCCGAGGTCGTTCTTCAACTTCGACGTGATTCCTGAATTCGAGGGTATCAGCGAGATCATCGCTGGAGCGCTCAAGTGAGGTGAGAGAGATGGTATCAGATCCATATCTCGGCAAATACACGACCGTTGTCTCGGCACGGAGCACGGATAAGGAGATCCTCCAGAAGGCGCAGGACGGCGGCATTGCAACAACCCTCATGGTCTACGCCCTCGAGCAGGGGATCATCGACGGGGCAATCGTCGCGGGCAAGGGCGACCGGCCCTGGCAGCCCCGGCCCTTCGTCGCGATGAGCCGCGAGGATATCCTCAAGGCCCGGGGCACGAAGTACAACATCAGCCCCCAGATCTCCTGGCTCAAGGAGGCGACCCGGTCCTTCGGCCTCGACAAGGTCGGGATCACCGGCGTCTGCTGCCAGATGCAGGCGGTCAGGAAGGCCCAGCTTTATCCCATCAACATGCGGGACGTCCCGGCCAAGGTCGCCCTCGCGGTCGGCCTCTTCTGCATGGAGAACTTCCCGTACAAGTCCATGCAGCAGCTCGTCGAGGATCATGCAGGCCAGGCCCTCCCGTCCGTGAAGAAGATCGAGATCGGGAAGGGCAAGTACTGGGTGTATACCGACCGCGGGAACGTCGTGACGCTCCCCCTCAAGGTGACCCACAAGTACGAGCAGCCCGGTTGCCACGTCTGCCTGGACTATGTCTCCAACCTCGCCGACATTTCCTGCGGCTCGGTCGGGAGCCCCGATGGCTGGAACACGGTCTTCGTCCGGACAAAGGCCGGGGAGGCCGTCTGGTCCAAGATCACCGCCTCGGGCATGGTCGAGACGAAGCCCATCGAGCCCGGCTCGGAGAAGCCGCCCCTCGGTCTCAAGGGTGTCGCCACCCTCGCCAAGGACAAGATCGACAAGAACCGGAAGACCGTCGAGGGGCGCAAGACCTTTGGCGTCAACAAGGCGCTGCGGGACCCCTACGCCTAAACCTCACCTTTTTTTCGCCGCGCTTCTGGGTTATTAGATTCACCAACGACTCGACGAGCCTTGGCATCGGCCGAGGGACTGAAATTCAGGTGAGACGGAGTCCTGGGATATGAGATCATCTTAGTCATGGGATGACCCCGAAGGGATCATCAGAACCCGACTTGGAGCAACCTGCCGTAGGCGGGGTGCGAAACCTCCCTTCCCCCAGGAGTGTCCGATGGGTAAAATTTGACGATCTGATTAGGAATAGGGAATTTTAATGTTCTTCCCGGGTACCGGGGAGCCCGGGGAGTCTCACCCCTCCTCGTCCTCCTCCGGCATCACCGAGAGCTCCCAGTCCTCCTCGTCGAACTCGAGGATCCCGTTCCCGTCGCACCGGGGGCAGGTGACGGTCTTCTCGTGTACGGCGCAGCCGTTCGTCCGGTCGTCCTCCCCCGGGGTCTCGTGCTCCTGGTTCATGTAGAAGTAGCGCTTCGCCTCCTGGGACTGCATGGTGCGGCAGGCCTCGTAGGCGACGTTCGGGATAACCCCCGTGCCCTTGCACCGCCGGCAGGTGAGGCGTATCATGCCCTGTCACCGGATGAATGGGCACGGCAACCCTTAATCTCTCGGTTCGGTGCCGGGAAAGTTTTAAGGAGAGGGCACGGGGTATCATCTCATGGTGAACGGCATGAAGGAAGCGGAGCTCAAAGAGCTGGTGAAGGGGATCAGCTCGGCGGATCTCAAGGGCGAGGTGAAGAAGCGGGGCATCAAGATGGGGCGCTGCCCGACGAAGATGGACTTCGCGAAGCAGCTCCCCGAGGACGTGCTGAAGAGGCTCGCGAACAAATGATCAGGGGGAGTTCTTCTCCCTCTCCCACCGTTCGAGGACCTCGCACCCCTCGACAAAGGGCAGGCCGTGCTGCCTTGCATAACGGATGGCAGCATCCTTCGGGAGGGCGTACCCGGTCTCGTCGTCGAGCATCTCGCAGATGGTCACCGCGGGGGTGATCCGGGCATAGTCCGCGAGGGCGATGGAGAGCTCGGTCTGGCCGCACCGCCGGTCGAGGAGTCCTTCCGCCGCCCTGAGGATGGCGCAATGGCCGGGCGTCCGGAAAATGCGGTGGAACTCCGCACCATTTCCCCCCTTCATCGCGGCCTTCACCTGGTCGGCGATGGCATTGATGGTGAGGCACCGGTCACGGTCGGTGATCCCGGTGAAGGTGTTCCGGTGGTTCACCCAGATGGAGAAGGAGGAGGGGTTCTTCCGGTCGTAGGGGATCTCGCCGAGCTGCTCCACGCCCTGGTACGCCGAGAGGAGATCGCGGGCGAAGGGGAGGCCGAGCCTCTTTGCGGCCTCGGGGTGGATCGCGGTGCAGATGAGGCCGCCGCCGTCCTTCCTCATCCACAGGACGTGGCGGTGGGTCACCGCGTCGGCCCGGATGGCGAAATCGGTCTCTCGCTCGCGATCGTCGAAATCGTAGAGGAGGATGAACTTCCCGTCGCGGAGGGCCCTCACGGCCTCCTCAAGCATGAGCGACCTCCACGGTAACCAGGTCACCGTCAGAGAGATCGAGGGCGGCCCTGAGTTCCACGGGGGATATGAGCTCGATGACGTCGTCGGGGTAGTGGGATCGTCCCGGGACGACGATGGCGCACGGGATATCCCCGATCCGGCAGGCAAGGGTCCGGGCCTCGCCAAAAGTCCGTCCGTCCTGCACGAACCCCTGGATCCGGGTCCATGCCAGGCCGTCCACCTTCCGCTTCACATCGCGGGATGCGGAGGAGAGCCTGAGGTTCAGGGTGCCCGGGAAGGGGTCCTTCCCGAGAATCCTGCAGAACTGCTCGCGGTAGGTGGGGAGGCTCATGTAGTAGCGCCCCTCGCCGAGGCCGCTGATCACCGATCCGGTGAGGCTGTACGGCCCGCTCTCCCCGCCGAAAATCTGGCAGTACCCGGCATACTCCTGCCGGAGGGCCTCCTCCCCCTCGGTGGTGACGGTCACGTACTGCCCGTCGGGGCGCAGGGAGCGGTCGATGAGCCGCTGTCCCTCGAGGGACTTGAGCCTCCGGGAGGCGGTCTGGGGGCTCATCGAGAGGGAGTCGCCAAAGGACTGCGAGGAGATCCACACCGGGCCCCTGCACCCGCCCATGAGGGCGATGGCCTTCAGGCACTGGAGATCGCCGGCTTCCAGCATGCTTATCAAAATTGGGATGCATCCTATTTATGGGTTGCGAGCTGCACCCGGGCATCTCTGACGGAAAGTTCGTGAAATGTCGAAGTTGTGTTCGTTAATTATATAACCCCTCTCACCCAACCCTGAAGGAATGAAATCCGAGCTGCACCAGCACCTTGCCGAGAAGATGGCAGGGGAGATCACCCTCTCGGACTCGCCCGGGAAGGCCCTCAAGAAGTGGAGGATGGCCTTCGAGATCCCCCAGGCGGTCCTCGCCGACGAGATGGGGATGTCCCCCTCGGTGATCAGCGACTACGAGAGCGGGAGAAGGAGGAGCCCCGGGACGGGGGTGGTGGGAAGGATCGTCGACACCATCCTCGCGATCGACCGGAAGAACGGCGGTAAATTCATCGCAAAGTTCGGAAGGATCCTCGAGAACCGGTTCGACTCAGATGTCATCTTCGACATCCACGAGTACGCATCCCCGATCCCCCTCGAGTCCTTTGCCCGGGCCATCATGGCCACCATCATCCAGGGTCCCACGGACCGGGAGATCTACGGGTACACGGTGATCAACAGCCTGAACGCCATCCTCGGACTCTCCTCGAGCGAGTTCGGGAGGCTCTATGGTTGGTCCACGGAGCGGGCCCTCGTGTTCACCGAGGTGTCGAACGGGAAGTCCCCGATGGTCGCCATCCGGGTCACCCCCTTCAAGCCCCGGTGCGTCGTTCTCCAGGGGATCACCCCCGAGGAGATCCACCCGCTCGTCCCGAAGCTCGCCGAACGAGACAGGATCACCCTCATGTCGACGCCGATGGAGGTCAAGGGGATCGTGAATGCGCTCAGGGGTGAAAAATGGTAGGCATCGTCACCTA
>DATKKN010000065.1:0-13682 GCA_035542895.1 Methanomicrobiales archaeon
CCCTGCCAGCGCATCGCGGCCCGGGCGACGAGCCGGGCGACCCGCACCGGCTCGGGGACCTTCCCGTCCCGGGTGAAGTCCCGGAGGACCCTCGCCGCGTCCTTGCGGGAGATCCCCATCGCCCTGATGAAGACCCGCACCCCGTCCCGGAGCTCGACGGGGACCCGTTCCCCGAGGTTCCGGTAGGCCCGGAGCCGGCCGAGGTCGCCGGGGAAGTGGTGGGCGATATCACCCTCGAGCCCCTCCGATTCCTCGTACGTCACGACGATGAGAGGGAGCCCGGTCCTCTCCGAGATCACCGCGGGGTCGAGGATGTTGAACCATGCCACCACCGAGCCGCTCACCATGGCGAGGTTGATGTCCCGGCGGGCGAGGGAGGCGATGATGCCGAGCACCGCGTCGGTCGCATCCATGCCACCCACGGTGAGGGAGGCGATGGCGACCCCGTCGATGCGGAGGTCCTTTCGCATCACCACCCCGGCCATCGTGGAGGAGGTTCTCCCGGAGAAGGATTCGGCGATGCCCAGCGCCCGGATGCCCCGCTTTGCGAGGTGCATGCAAGGTCTTATGACGGGTGATTTTAAATACTATACCGATGAAGGTCAACCCCGACGAGGTCTGCGTCCTCATCCCGACGCTGAACGAGGCACCCACCATCGGCTCGGTTATCAAGGAGTTCCAGCAGCTCGGGTATACCCATATCCTCGTGATGGACGGCCACTCCACTGATAAGACCCTCGAGATCGCACGGGGGCTCGGCGTCACGATGAAGACCCAGTCCGGCAGGGGGAAGGGGAACGCCCTCATCGAGGCCTTCGAGCAGATCAGGCAGCCGTACGTCATCCTCGTCGACGGGGACGGGACCTACACCGCAAAGGACGCCGAGAAGCTCCTGAGGCCCCTGTACCTGGGCTTCGACCATGCCATCGGCGACCGGTTGAACACCGCCGACAAAGGCGCGTTTAACGTCATGAACCACTCGGGGAACCTCCTGATCAACTTCCTCTTCAAGTTCGCCCACGGGAGCGACCTCCACGACATCCTCTCGGGCTACCGGGCATTCACCCTGGAATCCATCCGGTCGATGCGCCTGAAGGAGAAGGGCTTCGGGATCGAGACCGAGATGACCGTCGAGGCAGTAAGGAACGGCCAGCGGATCATGGTCGTCCCCGTCCACTACCGGAAGCGGATCGGCACCCGGACGAAGCTCGACCCCCTCTACGATGGGATCAAGATCATGACCACCATTTACCGGCTCGCGAAGGTGAACAATCCCATCTTCTATTTCGGCCTCATGGGGGTCCTCCTCTCCCTGGCCGGGGTGGGGGTCGGGGTTTACGTGGTCCTGGAGTGGTTCAAGGGGATCAACCATGTCCCCATGACCATCCTCACCGTCCTCCTCATCATGGTGGGCTTCGAGATCTTCATGTTCGGGGTGATCAGCGATATCCTCCTGTCATTCCACCGCGAGGTCATCCACGAGATCCAGCTCCTCCAGCAGGGCCGGAAGGAGCGGTGAAGGAACAGGAAGATCGATTCCTTCAGGATACCCTTTTTACCGTAAGTTCAGGAACCTTTCTCCCCTGTTCAAGCCGGATCAGGCCGCCGTGGGCGGGGAAGATCCTTCTCGGATGAAAGGAGAGCACCTTCCCGATGCTCCGCTCTGCCTCTTCCCTGTTTTCGGCCCAGAACGGCAGCGCAGGTTTCCCCGAGGGGATGGCTGGAACCATGATGTCCCCCACGAGGGCATCGCCGTTTTCAAGGATCAGGGATGAGGAACCCGGGGTGTGGCCGGGCATCGGGATGACCCTCCCCTGGATCCCGTAGGGCCCCAGATCAAGAAGATCTGAAAAGACGATATCGGGCTCGCAGGAGGGAAACCTCTTCTCCCTTCCCGTCCCGATCAGGAGGCCGAATAATATTCCCGCGATGCCGGTCGCCTTGAGGCAGTCCTGCCGCCCTTCCCGGATTTTTCCCGCATCCTTTTCATGGATGGCAACCGGGGACCCGATCCTCTGTCGCAATCCTGCCGCGGATCCGGCATGATCCTCATGGCCGTGGGTGAGCAGGATCAGGCGGATGTCACCAGGGGCAATCCGGGCCTTCTCCATGGCCTCCAGTATCACCGCCTCATGCCCGGGAGGACCGGTATCGACGAGAATCACTCCGTCCTGCCTGACGAGAAAGGCACTCACCATTCCCATCCTGACCGGAATCACCTGGATATCAGCCATATGCACCCTCAGGGGCATAGGGAGCCGGAAGGGTCAAAAAGGTATTGGAGGTTATTCCCCGCCTGCCAAACAGAGCCGGAACCCGGAACGGTTGTCCCGGTGGTGTCGCCGCTAACCGCGACCCTGCTTCTCGAGGGTATGTTTGAGCCAGAGCACCCGGCAGGCGTGCTCGGCTGCCGCGGTGGCGAGGTAGGCCTCGTCAAGGTTCTTCCCGCCGGCAAAGGTTCCGTGGCCCCGGGCAATCGCGATCTTTCCGTGCAGGAGAGCATGGGCGAGCCGGTCGCCGAGGACCGGCGACCCGGGTTCACCCTTCACCACCGGTATCGCGGGGCAGAGGGCCATACCCTCTGCATCGACAGGGACGATCTTTTCTGCATCGAAGGAGAGGGCGACCGCATGGGGCGGATGGGTATGGAGGATGGCCCGGTGGGGGGTCAGCCGGTAGATCTCGCGGTGGACGAGGGTTTCCCGCGAGGCACCGGCGGGGATCTCCCCCTCCAGGGGCACCCGGACGAGCGGGCCCGGGTCGTCCAGGAACGCCCCGCTCTGCTTGACGAGGAAAACGTCACCCTGGCGGATGCTCGCGTTCCCGAAGTTCCCGGAGACGAGCCCCTCGGCGAGGACCCGCCTCCCGACCCGGGCGAGGTCGCTCTTAGCCGAACCTGATCCCGACATCCCGCATCTTCTGGTACTTCGCGATGTTCAGGACAAGCGGGGTGATGGCCTCGATCATCGGGGAAACCCCGAGGGGACCCGCGTCGAAGGCGGCCAGGTGGGGGATACTCGCCACGAGCCCCTTCACCACCTCCTTTGCCGCGGGATCGTCCCCGCAGACCGCCACCGAATGGGCGAAGGGGGCGTCGAGGGCTTTCCAGGACCCCGCCGCGATGTTGTTGAAGGCCGTGCAGACCTTCGCCCCCGGGGGGAGGAGGCGCCGGACCAGCTGGGCCGCCGAGCCCTCGGGAGGAGGCGCGAAGAAGAAGAACTCCTTCCTGCCCATCGGGTTCACCGGCGAGACGACGATCTTCCCGGCGAGGCCCGTGAGGGAGGAGAGGGTCGGTGCGAGGTGCTGGAAGGGGACGGCGAGGATCACCACCTCGCCCCGGTCCACCGCGTCCTGGTTCGAGACCCCCGAGCAGGTGCAGGGGAGGCCTTTTTCGTCGAGGACCAGGTGACAGGCATCGCTCGCGGCGCAGGCCCGTTCCAGCTCCCGGGACCCGAGGATCACCTCGTGGACCTGGGAGAGCCGCAGCGCCATCCCCTCGCCGATGTCACCGGTCCCGCCGACGATACCGACCTTCACGGCTTCTCCACCAACGGTTTGATCACGGCCTCGAGGGAGGCCGCGTCCGTGAGCCCCTCGATGCGGCGGACCTCCTTCTGGTCCTTCTCGATGATCAGGGTCGGGACCACGTAGATCCGGTATCTGGTCGCGAGCTCCATGTGGTCGTCGACATTGATCTTCCTGACCTCGACCTGGTCGCCCATCCGCCGGGCAAACTCCTCGATGACAGGAGTCTGGAGCCTGCAGGGGCCGCACCAGTCAGCGTAAAAATCGATTAAAACAGGCTTTCCCATGGGTCACCGGAAGAAGCTGATCCCGGTGGGAAATAAAGATTGTTATCCCCCGAGGGGGATTTACTTCGAGAGGATCGCCATGATGATCTTCCCGTAGGCTGGCCGGGTGACCGCGACCCCCACGAAGACCCCGAGGATGGTGATGAAGGCGAAGCCCTTCAGGGTGGAGAGGTCCATGAGGGCGAGGGGGAGCATGGCAAAGATCACGGTGCCGGCCGCGATGAGGATGATTTCGAGGGCCCGGGTGAGCCGCTTCTGGTACAGGGCCGGGGAGGGGACCCGTCCCTCGTGGAGGACCTCGTCGGTGATGACCACGAGCTGGTCGATCCCCGTCCCCACGACGGCGATGAGGGCCGCGATCGAGGCGAGGTCCAGCTGCTGGACGAACCGGGCGATGCCGAGGAGGATGATGACCTCGGCGAAGTTCGTCCCCACCATCGGGAGGACGATGGAGGGCTCGCGGTACCGGTAGTAGATGACCACCCCGACGGTGAGGACGGCGAGCACCCCGGCGATGAAGCACATGTACTTGAAGTACTCGCCCAGGGGGGCCGAGACCTGGCCGAAGTTCGCGACGGTCACGTCGACGGGGAGGGCGCCGGCCCGCAGGTGGATCTCGAGCGTCTGGGCCGCGTTCATCCCGGCGGTCCCGGAGCCGGTGCTCGCCGAGAGCCTCTGGACATCCTGGGTCAGGAGCTCCTTTGCGAGCGTCGGGTCAAGGGGAGCTGAGAAGACCGTCACGTTGTCGAGGAGCATGGAGATGGGGTGGGCCTCCGGGTCGGTGGTCGCGCCGTACCGGTTTGCCGCGGCCCTGAACGCTGCCGCGCCCGCCTCGGAGAGGGTGAAGGGCACGCCCCAGCTCATCCGGGTCGGGTCCTGCTGGGGGTTGCCCACCGAGGTGATGGCATTCCCGAAGAGGACGTGCTCGGTCTCGTTCCCAACCGTCCTGATCCGGATCTCGAAGAGCCCCTGCTTGCCCACGATGCTTCTCGCCGTGTTGATGTCCACGCCCGCGAGTTCCACCCGGACGTACTTGACGACGTTCGTCCCCACCGGCGTGAGGAGGTTCACCCGCGCGTCCTTCGTCCCGAGGGTATTGATCTTCTCGGCGAGGATGTTCTTGATGTCCTGCCCGGTGGCCGGGGAGACGCCCGGCTCGTAGGAGGTCAGGGTGGCGTTTGCCTCCCGGAACGCCTGCTCGAGATCGGCCCGGGTGAAGGTCTTCCGGATCTCGAGCTGGGTCGGCGAGACCGGCGAAACCTCGGCGTCCAGGATGGAGGAGAGTGAGGTGGCGACGGCATCGGCCGGCCGCTGGGAGGTGAAGCCCACCACCTCCGAGTCAAAGGACATCTGGAGCCAGGAGCCCCCCTGGAGGTCGAGGCCGAACTGGAGCGCCGTCGTGAACTGCCCCTTTTCGTCAAAATGCGGGTAGATGGAGATGAGGGAGAGCACGATGAGGATGATGAGGACGATGACCCTCCAGTCCTTCAGGAGCTCCCGCATGCCCTCCTTCCTCGGGGCCGCCTGGGGCTCGCGCTGCCCCCTCTTCACGGCAGCCTCGGCCTCCTTTTTCTTCTTTGATTTCGCCATCAGGACACCTTCTTTTCGGCGTACCACTTGAGGAGCGTGGCGTTCGTGATCCAGGTATTCATGATATCGAGGGCGAGGCCGATGAGGAGTACTCCCGCCATGTCATGGATGATCTCGATCTGGCCGAGGCCGGAGACGACCCAGAGCGAGAGGACCGCGGCAAGGGTGGTGGAGGTCATGATGATCCCGGTGTGGAATGCCCCCGCGAGCTTGTCCTCGAGCTTCCCCTGCCGTTTCAGCACCCGCATGGTGAGGAGGATGTCGCTGTCCACCGAGTAGCCGATGAGCATGAGGAGGGCCGCGGTGGTGGGGAGGGAGAGGGGTATGCCGACGAGGGTCATCCCTGCCGCGGTCCCCACCATGTCGATGAAGGCGCAGGAAACCACGGCGATGGAGGGGATGAAGGTTCGAAAGGCGAGGAAGACCACGATGGCCATCCCGATGAAGGAGAACAGGAGGGCGATCAGGGCCTGCCCCTGGAGGGTCTGCCCGAAGCTCGAGTCGATGTAGTCGACGCTCGCATCGGGATACCGTCCATTGATCTTATCGATGAGCTCCTGGTTCCGGGCCGTCGACATGTTCGTAAAGGTGAGGAGGTAGATGCGGGAAGAGACGTCGTGGGTGACGGGCTCCAGGGGGAACCCGGCGAAGTAGGCCTCGACGGCCGCCTGGGTATCGTTCGTTGAGAGGGTCACCGCGGTTCCGCCGGTGAAGTCGATGCCCGGCTTCACGGGGAGCCCGTAGGTGGCATAGGTCATGCCGACGACCACCAGGGAGAGGAGGAAGATGGCCATCGGCAGGGCCACCGTCTTCAGATTTGTGTAGCGGTTGATATCGTATGAGGGCCAGTCCATACCCGTAAAGGTGGATGCCGGAAGATAAAGGATTTGGCATCTGGGAGGGTTCATCAGAACCCGACCAGGAGCAACACGCCACAAGCGTGGTGCGACCTTGGAGGGTTCATCAGAACCCGACCAGGAGCAACATGCCACAAGCGTGGTGCGACCCGGTGTCCACCGGGGGCGGGAACACCCGGAGAACAACAAATGGCAACTCTTAAGTACAGCGCTTGCAGAATGACCCCGTATGGGTTCCAGGGAGGTGCTCAGGAGGGAGATACGGCGCCGGCTGAGGGGGTACCTCACCAGGGACCGGACGGGTATCCGGCGGGAGGTGCTCAACCTTTTCCTCCGGCTCCGTTCCCTCACCATTCCACGGATCTACGAGGTGCTCACCCGCCGGTTCGCGGTGAGCTACCATGCCCTTGCCTCGATGGTCGGGATCATCGCGTCCCGGATCGGCATCCTCCATGTCCGCAAGCTCCCGGACAGCCAGTACGCGGTCTACGAGCTCAGGGAGGAGTACGTTGACGTGGTGACCCAGCTCCTCGTCACCGCCTGAGCATCCCATTACGCCACCTTTTTCAGTCCCCGGGTGCAACGCTCCCCATGGACCGGGCCTTTCCCCCCCCGCCCCCGGACGGGATCCGGGTGACCGACGAGGTCAGGGCCTACGTCGCCAGGCGAAAGCACGACCTGCGGGTTTGCACCTCCTGCGGGGGCCCCATCCTTCTCCCCACCTCCATCCACCCGCCGAAGCCCTCCGACCTCAGGATCCAGGTAGGGGACTGGACCGTCTATGTCTCACGGTACCAGGCGCGGTACCATGACACCATCCATGCCGGGATGATCCCCCGGTTCATTGACCGGTTCTGAACGCATGCCCTACGAGATCCTGGAACATACCGCCGACCTGAGGTTCAGGGTGACGGGCCGGACCCTCGCCGGGGCTTTCGCCGAGGCTGCCCGGGCGGTCTCCGGGACCATGGCCCCGAAATGCACGCCGGGGAAGGTGGTGCGCCGGATCGAGGTCGAGTCCGCCGACACCGAGGAACTCCTCGCCGATTTCCTCTCGGAAATTCTCTACCTCGCCGATGCCGAATCCCTCGCCTTCTGCTCCTTCGAGGTTGGGATCGAGGGGACGCGGCTCTCGGCGATCCTCCGGGGTGAGGAGTTCGACCGGGAAAAACACGGCGGAGGCGAGGAGATCAAGGGGATCTCATATTCAGGCCTCTCCATTAAAGAGGAGGGCGGGAATTATATACTGGAGTTCATAGTTGACGTGTGAGGGATGGTATGGGTGACGGGGTAACGAAGATCACGGAGTACGAGTGGGAGGTACCGGTGGGGTACACCCCGGGGATGCGGGTCCCTGGCCGCTTCTTCCTTTCGGAGTCGCTCAGGAGGACGCTCGAACCGGGGGCGATCCAGCAGCTCGCGAACGTGGCGACGATGCCCGGCATCGTGAAGAACGCCCTCGCGATGCCCGATATCCACTGGGGGTACGGCTTCCCCATCGGGGGCGTCGCGGCCTTTGACATCTCCACCGGCGTTATTTCGCCGGGGGGCGTGGGCTTCGATATCAACTGCGGCGTCAGGCTCCTCGCCACCCCCCTGACCGCGCAGGACCTGAAAAACCGTCGGGAGCTCGTGGAGCGCCTCTACGAGGCGGTGCCGACGGGGGTCGGGGCAAAGGCCACCCTCCGGCTCTCCAACCGGGAGCTCGAGGAGATGATGGTCGCCGGCTCCCGGTGGGCGGTGGAGCACGGGTACGGGTTCCCCCGGGACGTTGCCCGGTGCGAGGAGCAGGGGGCGATGAAGGGGGCGGACCCTGCCTCGGTGAGCCAGAAGGCCCGGCAGCGGGGCTTCCCCCAGGCCGGGACCCTCGGGTCCGGGAACCACTTCCTCGAGATCCAGGAGGTGCGGGAGATCTATGACCCGAAGGTCGCCTCGATCTTCGGCGTCTCCCGGGGCCAAATCACCGTGATGATACACTGCGGCTCCCGCGGGCTCGGGCACCAGGTCTGCACCGATCACCTCCGGAACCTGGAGGCGGCGACGAGGAAATACGGGATCCAGCTTCCGGACCGGCAGCTCGCCTGCGCACCCATCACCTCGCCCGAAGGAAAGGCTTACTTCGGCGGGATGGCAGCGGCGGCAAACTATGCCTGGGCGAACCGGCAGGTCATCACCGACCTGACCCGGAAGGTCCTCGCGAAGCTCTATGGAATCTCCGCGGAGCAGATGCCCCTCGTGTACGACGTCTGCCACAACGTTGCGAAGATGGAGGTCCACCGGGTGGACGGGAGGGACGTGCAGGTCTGCGTTCACCGGAAGGGGGCGACGAGAGCCTTCGGGCCGGGCTCTCCGGACCTTCCACCGGAGTTTGCGGCGACCGGGCAGCCGGTCATCATCCCGGGATCCATGGGGACCCCTTCTTTCCTCCTCTGCGGAACGGCGGGGGCGATGGAAAAGACCTTCGGCTCCACCTGCCACGGCGCCGGCCGGGTGACCTCCCGGACCCAGGCGAAGAAGGGGGTCAGGGGAAGGGACATCCAGGACCAGCTGGCAAGAGAGGGGATCATCGTCCTGGCGCCCTCCGAGGCCTCCATCGCCGAGGAGGCCCCCCAGGTATACAAGCCCTCGGAGGAGGTCGTGCGGGTCGTGGACGCGGTCGGCATCTCCCGGCTCGTGGCAAAGCTCGTCCCCCTCGGGGTGATCAAGGGGTGATCCGCCGGACGGGCTTCCTCTGGGACTCGCCCCAGATCTTCGCCCGGCTCATCGAGGAGTGCACCGGCTGCTGCGAGATCGTCACCCCCCAGCTCCTCGCCTCGCCCTTCTACCGGGGCCGGTTCACCGCCCTCGTCATCCCCACAGGATTCGGGAACCCCCTCTACTCCCGGCTCCTCCCGGCCCTCCGGGCTTCGTCCACCCGGATAGAACGGTTCCTCGAGGCCGGGGGGAAGATCCTCGTCTTCGGGGCGGCCGATGTCCGGCCGGATGCCTACGACTGGCTCCCCTTCCGGCTCACCTACCGGCATGATTACTCCGTCCGCTCCATCAGTTTCACCACCGGGAGTCCCTGGGTCTGCCTCATCGAGGGATACGACCCCGGCACCGTTCCCTGCGACGGTACATTCCCTGAGCACGACGGGACGGCCGTCGCCACCGATGAGAACGGGGAGGTGGTCGTCGTGGAGAAGGCCGTGGGGAGGGGTCTCGTCCTCGCGGCGACGATCCACGAGTACCCCTCCCGGAGCTTCCTCGCCTCCTTCTCCTGCGGCGATGAGGAAGCCTTATTGTAGGGGATGGGAGAGAGAAAGTGAGGATTTCCATGAGAGACCCCGTCATCTCGGCAGGCTCCACGGCAGAGGACTGGAGGCCGCTCCTCCTCGCCCTCCACGAGCTCCTCAACCGGCTCCCGGTCACTGCCCGCTCCCGGGATCGCCCGGGCATCCGGATCGAGGAGGGGAGGGTCGTCGATGCGGCTTACACCGGCCCTGTCCTCGAGGAGGCCATCGCGAAGAACGAGCTCCACCGGGTGACCCCGAAGACCGGCGCCTACAAGGGTGTACCGGTGACCGTGGCCCCGGTGAGGAACGACCGGGGAGAGGCCATCGGGGCGATCGGGGTCGTGGATATCACCGGCATCTTCGACCTTGCGACCCTCATGGAGCACCAGAGCGCGATCATGAAACAGGTCTGCGGGAAGGACCCCTGTCCCCTTCCCTCGGAACAGGTCAGCGCGAAGAGGTGAACCATGGACGATCCCGCATTCCAGGTGCTCCGGGTGATCGAGGAAACCGGGGGGAGCGCCCCTGTGGAGTCCATCAGCGCCTCCCTCGGGATTCCCCGGTCCCGGGTCACCGAGCTCGTGGACCGGCTCCGTCACCTCGGCTACACCATCGCCGAGCCCCGGAAGGACCATTACCAGCTCAAGGGGCGCTCCACGCGGCTCCTCCCGTACGAGATCCAGAAACACCTCGCCACGAAGGTCATCGGCCGGCGGATGAAGTACCTGGAAAAGACCGAGTCCACCACCTGGGTGGCCCGGGATCTCCTCTGCCAGCAGGACCCGGCCCGGCTCCATGGCATGGTGATCATCGCCGAGGAGCAGACCGGCGGGCAGGGGAGGCTCGGCCGGGCCTGGGCATCCCCGGCGGGCGGGATCTGGACCACCACCATCCTCGCCCCCCGGATCCCCATAGACCGGGTGTTCATGGTGACCATGGCCGCGGCCATCGCCGTGGCCCGGGCGGTCCGGAAGGACCTCGACCTCGGGGCGCTCATCAAGTGGCCGAACGACATCCTCCTCGGCGACCGGAAGGTGGGGGGCCTCCTTCTCGAGCTCTCCGCCGAGAACGCGGTGGTGAACCATGCCCTCCTCGGCCTCGGCATCGACGCGAACGTCCCCCTCGATCACCTGCCCCCCGACCTCCGGGCCGCGGTCACCTCCCTCTCGGCCGAGCTCGGGCGGGAGGTGGACCGCCCCGCCCTCTTCGCCACGGTGCTCAGAGAGTTCGAACGAAGGTACGAGCTCCTCGAGGCAGAGGAGTACGAGGCTGTCGCCCGGGAATGGCGGAGCCTCTCGGCCACGCTCGGCCACATGGTCCGGATCACGACCCTCGCCAAGAGCTTCGAGGGCGAGGCGGTTGACATCGACGAGTTCGGGGCGCTCCTCGTGCGCAAGGACACGGGGGCCATGGAGCGGGTCATCGCCGGGGACTGCCGCCACATCTGACCCATGCACGGGAACCCGGAGCGCACCCGCTTCCTTGCCGAGACCGCCACCGTGGTCGCCCTCCTCGCGGCGGGCGCCTGGGTCGCGATCCCCGTCGGGCCGGTGCCCGTCACCCTCCAGACCTTCTTCCTCCTCCTCGCGGCGCCGGTCATGAAGCGCCACGCCGTGATCCCCGCGGCCCTCTACCTGCTCCTCGGGGCCGCGAATGTTCCGGTCTTTCACTCCGGCCTCGCCGGGATCGGGGTCCTCCTCGGTCCGTCGGGGGGTTTCCTCATAGGGTTCGTCCCGGCCGCGGGGATAGCCGGGTTCGCGTACGGGAGCCGGTCCAGGGTTCTCAGGGGCGCGGGCCTCGCCGGTGCGACCGCGGTCATCTACACCTGCGGGGTCGCCTGGCTCCTCGTCTCGGCGGGGCTCACCCTCCCGGCCGCGGTGCTCGTCGGGGTGCTCCCATTCCTGCCCGGCGATATCCTGAAAGCCGCGGGCGTATTCCTCCTGGGGGAGCGGCTCGCGTGATCCGGATCAGGGGGATCTCTCACCGGTGCCTCCGCATCCCGGATCTGCTTCTGCCCCCCGGGAGGGTGGCGGTCATCGGGCCGAACGGGGGCGGGAAGACCACCCTCCTCCGGCTCCTCGCCGGGATCGATCTTCCGGAACAGGGAGAGATCCTCATCGACGGCGTCCCGCCCCGGTCGGCGGAGGTGGGATGGGTCGGTGAGAATCCCGATGAGAACACGGTCTTCACCCGGGTGTACGACGAGGTCGCCTCTGCCCTCCGCTTCCGGAGGGATCCCTGCTCCGCCGTCGATGAGCGGGTGAGAACCGTTATTGGGGAGCTCGGTCTCGACGGTCTCCTCGAACGGGAGACGGCGGGCCTCTCGTCCGGGGAGAAGGCCCGGGTGGCCATTGCCGCAGCCCTCGCCCCTGCACCCGGTATCCTGGTCCTGGACGAGGCCGACTCGAACCTCGACACCGAAAGTATGGCGGCGATGGAGGACCAGATCGGGCGTACGTCCTGCACCCACGTCGTCCGGTCGACCCAGCGGATGGAGCTCGCAGCCCGGGCCGACTGCATCGTTTTCCTGGAGGCCGGCCGGGTGGTCCACGCGGGATCCCCGGCCGCGGTCTTCGCCGCCCTTTCCGGGACACCGTTCTCTCCCCCCTCCGGGAGGTGCGAATGAGGGTAACCCTCGACGGCGTGATCCTCCGGCGGGACGGTTTTTGCCTTGAGGCCCCGGGGACCTTCACCGGGGGGGTCCACCTGGTGACCGGGCCCGTCGGGAGCGGGAAGTCGACCCTGGCCCTCGCCCTCGCAGGTGCCCTCGCCCCGGAGGCGGGGAGGATCGTGAAGGAGGGGATTACCTCTCTCACCCTCGGCCTTCCCTCCCCGGGGTACCAGGTGACGGGCGGCACCCTCGCGGCAGAGGCGATGGCATGGGGGGTATCACCGGAGCAGGTTCTCGGGGACGCGGGGCTCGCCGGGAGGGGCGGCGACGATCCCCTCCGGTGCAGCCAGGGGGAGCTGAAGCGCCTGGTGCTCTCCTGCATCCTCGCCCGGGCGTGGGATCTCCTCATTCTCGACGAGCCATACGGCTCCCTGGACTGTGCCTGGAAGGCTACCCTCTCCAGGCGACTGGGTGAGCGGCGGAGCGGGATCACCATACTCCTGACCCACGAGGACGAGTACCTCCCTGCGGTGGACGAGATCTGGGAGATCCGGGCCGGCAGGCTCGTCTCTCTCGGGAGGGTGCCGGGGGCCATCGCGGCGTGGTCGCGGCCTCCCCGGTACCTCCGGGCCGCCCTTGAACGGGGAGCAGTGCCGTCGAACATCACCCGGAAAGATGCAAGGGAGGCGGTATGCAGGACCCGCGGCTGATCCTCCTTTCCACCCTCGCCCTCTCCCTCGCGGCCTTCTCGGGCGCCTGGGGGGCCCTCCTCGCCCTCGCCTGGTGGCTCGCGGCCACCCCCCGGCGGCTTCCCCTGGACCGGTGGCGTGCCCTCCTCGGGGCCTTCCTCTTCGTCCTCGTCACCGCCGCCCTCGTGTCCCTCACCGGCGGGAACGGCCCCTCGTACCTCTTCCGGATCTCGGTGGTGCTGCTCGTCGCGGCCTGGGCCTATGGGACGAGAAAGGGAGGGGAGTTCCTGGACATGGGGAGCTGGGCCCTCGGGAACCGGGCCGGGTTCGAGCTCGGGCTCGTCGCCGAGATGGCCCTCGGCTCCGTCGAGGGCCTGGCCCGCGACCTCTCCCTGCTCCGGCTCACCCTCAGGCTGAAGGGAGGCCGGATGCCGCTCTCTTCCCTCGTCCCGGTACTCGGGCTCCTCGTCCGTAAGGAACTGGACCGGGCCCGGGACCTGGGTGACACCCTCGCGGTCCGGGGCTACCGGGACGGGGGGAGCCTCTGCCCCCGGTTTGCCCGCGGGCCCTGGGACGGCCTTTCTGCCGCCTGCGCCGTGGGAATCGCGGCCGCGGCCCTCATCGCCCTGGTGTGATGGGTTTTATCTCATCGCGGTAACCGGGTGAATGAACCACCACCGGTCATTGGTAATCCGCAAGCCTTTTTCATTGCATGACCAAGAATCTGTTATGCAGCCGATGGATGGTCATATCGAATACAAGCGCCGGGAATATTGTCAGGATATTCAATGCCCGATCCAGTTGCTTTTGAATAAAGAAGTGGAAAAATCTCCTGAATACGAGGAAAT
>DATKKN010000066.1:0-4909 GCA_035542895.1 Methanomicrobiales archaeon
CACCCCGAGGACCGGGAAAACGATGATCCCGAGATCCCGGATCTCCCGTGCAACGGCGAGGGTCTTCTCGAAGACCGGGATGAAGTCCTCCCCCTTCGACGGCGTGATCCCGAAGGACCAGGAGGGCTTCGAGACGAGGAAGAGGTGGGTCCCCCCGGCCCGGCTGAATTCCTTTGCGGCCTCGGGACCGCGCCCGTTCACCGGATCGATGTGTATGTGGTTATCGGTGATGGGGATCGGGAGGGGTTTCGTCACAGGACACCAGGCTCATCAGGGGATAGTCTTCCGAACGGCTGAGCGTCGCGGTGCACCGGGCCTTCCCGACCCGGGTGACGAGCTCCACGTCGAACATGAGCCCGGCGAGCTCGCTGTACCCGAAGGCGTTCGGGGACATGAGGTCCCGGTCGAGGGTAACCCTCACCTGCTGCACGGCGGGCTGGAGGGCGACGCTCCCCTCGATGGCCTTTTCCAGGCTCTCCGCCGTCTCCCTGGATACCGGCGCCCCCACCCACTGATGATAGAGGGCTCCGAGCTTGATCCCCGCCTCGAAGGCGGCGCGTTCGCGGTCGGTTACCATTTCGCTTCCCTCCTTTCTCTTCAATACCCGATCAGCTTGATGATCCCGCTCCTCGGCTCGAGGGCCTCCCCTTCCCGGAGGAGCATCTTGATCATCTGTTCCACCTTGTCCTTCGTGAAGCCCTGGCCGGTCACGATCTCGATCACCTGGTCCGTCCGGGCCTCGCGACTCTCCCCGCCCAGGTCCCGGATGACCTCCTTGATGGAGCGGATGATGTCCCGCTGGGACTTGGGGACGCCGGTCACGAGCTTGTCGATGTCAAAGGACCCGCTCTCGGCGTCATAGGCCACCTGCCGGAGGCAGGTGTCCACGATGTGGATGACCCGCTCCGCGTCGGAGAGGTCGATCTGGTCCGAGAGCCGGATCCGGGCGCTCGCCTCCCCGAGGCGCACGAGGGCCTCGATCTGCCGGGCGGTGACCGGGACGGGCTTGTTCGTGTCGGCGAGGCCGCGGAGCTTCAGGTAGTACGACTCCAGCGCGTCCTTCGCTTCGTCCGAGAGGATGGGATAGCAGGTCCTCTTTGCATAGGCCACGTACTTCCGCATGAGGGCCGGAGGGATATCGGGGGTAACCGGCGAGAGCTGCTGTTTGATAAACTCGTCGTCGATGCCGGGGATGGGCTTCTTGCCGTGCTGCACGATGAGCTCGCCGACCCGGTGGGTCTTCAGGATGTGCTCGGCGATGGCCTCGTCGAGCTTCGGGTCCGGCTGGTCCATCATGACGAAGATGAGGTCGAACCGGGAGAGGAGGGCGGCAGGCATGTTGATCTGTTCGGAGATGGGGGTGTAGGAATCGAACCTCCCGAGTTTCGGGTTTGCGGCCCCGAGGAGTGCGCACCGGCAGCGAAGCGTAGCCGTGATGCCGGCCTTTGCCACCGAGATGGACTGCTGCTCCATCGCCTCGTGGAGGGCCGACCGGTCCTCGGTGCGCATCTTGTCCATCTCGTCCACCGCGGCGATCCCCATGTCGGCGAGGACGAGGGCTCCTGCCTCGAGGGTCCACCGGCCGTCGCCGAACTCGTCCTTCACCGCGGTCGCGGTGAGGCCCGCCGCCGTCGAGGACTTCCCGCTCGTGTAGATCCCCCTCGGCGAGAGGGTGACCACGTACCTGAGGATCTGGGACTTCGCGATCCCCGGGTCGCCCACGAGGAGCATGTGGATGTCCCCCCGGAGGTGGGAACCGTCGGGCATCTCCTTCGGGATACCGCCGAAGAGCTGGAGCGCGACCGCCTCCTTCACATCCTCGTTCCCGTAGATGGTGGGGGCGATCGACCGGATGATCTTCCGAAGGAGCTGGGGATCCCTCGAGAGGGAGGTGATGGTCTTCTCGTCCTCCTCGGAGATGGAGACCTCTTCGAACTCCTTCTCCGAGATCTCGATGCTGTTGCACTCCAGGTAGATGTCGAAGAGCGTCCCCTTCACGCCGGCCGTCACCCGCTGGATGGTGCGGAGGATCCCGTTGATGGCGACCCGGTCGCCAGGGGCGACCCTCCCGGTCAGGTCGTCGATCACGTCCACGTCGAGTGTCTGGGGCTGCTCGCCGCCCCGGAGCCCTTCGGGGGACTCCTGGATCCGGAGCTTCTGGGAGTCGGTGAACCGGGAGCGGGAGGGCACGATGTCCATCCTCGCCTTCTTCTCGCAGCTCGGGCAGAATTCCGGTTCCTGGAACTTCCCGTAGGACTGGGGGATGGTGGTGATCTTCCCGCAGGAGGTGCACCGGAGGGCCGCCTCGACGATCCGGGGCCGGACCTCGGTGGTCTTCCTGAGGATCCCTTCGACGGTGAGGAACTTGTTCATCTGGTCGGCCCTGATCTCGCGGATGGGGGTCTTTAAGAGGAGGTTCGTGAACCGGATGTTCACCCGGTCACGGTCCTTTTCGTCGATGGTCTTGTGCTGGACCAGGGCGTCGCGGATGTCCTCGATGACCTTCCCCGGCGCCTCAAGGACCGCGTCCGCGAGCTTCTGGGGGAGGATGGACCGGTAGTCGATGTAGAGGGACCGGGTATGGGGGAACTCCCTCTGGAGCTCGGCGAGCTGGTGGTTGTACCGGCGGACGAGGAACCTCCGCCACTCACCCGCGACGTCGGTCACCTCGGCCTGGACCTGCTCCTCCCGTGCCGCTGCGCCTTTTGCCATCCCTCACCCCCCGCCCTTCGAGGCGAGCACGAACCGCGCGATGAGGGCCTCCATCTGGAGCTCGCTGTCCGCCCCCTCGGAGAGCCGGAAGTCTGTCTCCCCGAGGGCGTCGATCAGGCAGACCTTGAGGCCGAGGTCCATCTTCCGGGCGACGAGGGCCCGGTAGCACTGGCCGAGGAGCTCGGCCGGGGCGATCCCCCTCTCCCGCAGGAGCCGGTCGAGGATACGATCCGCCCCCTCGAAATCACCATCCAGGGAGAGGCCGAGGAGCTCTTTGATCTCCTCTGGCCGGGCGCTCGCCGTGATGGCGTACACCATCTTCTCCTCGATGGTAGGGGAGAGGATGGCCGCACCCTGGAGGGCGTTTATCGCTTTCCTCATGTCGCCCTGGGCGACGTACACGAGGGCATCGACCGCCTCCTCCGAGACGGTGAGCCCCTCCTTCCCCGCGATCCTGCGGATCTCCTCCGAGATGGCCCTCCGATCGAGGGGCCTGAACCGGTAGATGGCGCACCGGCTCTGGATGGGATCAATGATCTTCGAGGAGTAGTTGCAGGAGAGGATGAACCGGCAGGTGGCCGCGTAGCTCTCCATGGTGCGCCTGAGGGCCGCCTGCGCGTCCGTGGTGAGGGCGTCCGCCTCGTCAAGAAACAGGATCTTGAACGAGGCGCCCTCGAGAGGGGAGGTCCGGGCGAACTGCTTGATCTGGTTCCTTACCACGTCGATACCGCGCTCGTCGGAGGCATTCAGCTCCCGGAAGTTCGTGTGCCATGTCTCCCCGAAGAGCTCCCGGGCGAGGGCCACCGCCGCCGTGGTCTTCCCCACACCGGCGCTCCCCGTGAAGAGGAGGTGGGGCAGGGAGCCGGTCCGGACATAGGACTCGAGCCGTTCCACGATCTCCTCCTGCCCTACCATGTCCGCGAGACGGGCAGGGCGGTACTTTTCGATCCAGATGGTGTGGTTCTCGTCCATGGAGCCTCGTCCTTCCCCCCGGGCTGACTCCCGCGGCGATCAAGTATAAGCGGCGTGAGAGAGAGATATTTAGAGGTACGTGCCCTTGATTTCAGGATCCCTGGATCCCTCGGTTCCCGGTAAAATCTCTCCGGTCTACAGGTATCATTGTGATGGGAAATATTAATTATAGTTTTAGTTTGCGGAATGAATGTGCAGTGCCGGGAAGATCCCGGGGACCTCGGATCCGGGTGGCGGGACGATGACGGATAGGGTTGGGCACCTCTTCGCTGGTGAATTGAACCGCTCGGATCTCGTGATCCCCGCGGGCGGGGGAGAGGCGCAGCCCTCTCTCCTCACCCTGACCGGCCTCTCCCTCCGCAGGCTCACCCTTGTCGGGGCCCTCACCGAGATCGAGGGGAATGCCGGGGACTTCGTCCATGCGCGGGTAGCCGACCCGACGGGGACCTTCTCCCTCAGGAGCGGAAGGAGCCATCCCGGGGTGACGGGAGCCCTTGCCGGTATCGAGCCCCCGGCCTTCGTTTCGGTCACCGCCGCCCCCCTGCTTTCCCTGCGGGCCCGGCCCTCGTCCCCGGTCCTCCTCCCCGAGGCAGTCGCGGTCGTGGACCGGCCCGCGCGGGACACCTGGGTGATCGCCACTGCGGAACTGACCCTCGGCCGGCTGGAGACGGTGCGGGATGCCCTCGCGGGAAGGGACCGGGAACCCGGTCTGAGCCGCGCGATCACGCATTACCGGATCAACCCGAAGCTCCTCCTGGAGATCGCCGATATGGTTGGAACGGCCCTCGAGTCCGTCGCAGCTTTGAAGGTGCGGGGCGGGGCGATCCCCGGAAAGGACCCGAAGGAAATCGTCCTTGCCCTCCTCGCGGCACGCCCGAAGGAGGTCATCCCCCTCGGTGTGGTCCTCGGGGAGCTCGGCCGCCAGGGCATCGGCGCCGAGGCCGGGAACCAGGCGGTGAAGGAGCTCCTCGACAAAGGGGAGTGCTACGCGCCCCGGAAGGGCACGCTCAGGCTGGCATAACCCCATGGCCCTCCACTTCCTCCCCGAAGGGCCGGCGCTCGTTGTCGAGAACACCGGGCGGGTCCTCGTCATCGCCGACCTCCACATCGGGATCGAGTCAGACCTCGACGTCCACGGGATCCACATACCGAGCCAGGCACGGACGAGGTGCGACCGGGTCCTCGCCTGCATCGAAAAGGGGAGGCCGGACCTGGTCCTCCTCCT
>DATKKN010000067.1:0-25297 GCA_035542895.1 Methanomicrobiales archaeon
CGCGGAGCATGTTCGCGAGCTCCTCCTGCACGGTCTTCTCGGGCGCAGGGAAGATCTCCACTCCGGGGCCCGGGACGGTCTCCTCTCCGGGGACTTCCTCCCCGGCCTCCTCCTCTCCCTTCTCCTCTTCGGCGGGGGCATCCCCGGCCTCCGGATCCGCCTTCTCCGGAAGGATCGCCCCCTTCCCGAGGAACGGGTTATCCTTCTCGTTCAGCCGGTCGCGTATATCGATGAGGAGCTTCTTGATGGAGGTCTTCAGGAGGTCCACGTCATCCTGGACCTTGAGGAGCTTCACATCGATATCGCCCGAGGGGGGTGCCGCGATGGGAGCCTCCTCCTCCTGAGGCGGGTTCATACCGATATTGAGCCTGGCCATAGCACACTCACGTGAAAAAAATTAATCACTCATACTAAATATACCTTCTGATACGATATTTTTAATAAAAGACATATTGTTTACAAAATGGACGGATAATAGCAATTAAAACAACAAATAATGGCAAATGCCAGGCCCAAGACCCGTTTGATCTTTTACCTTCCTTACATAAGCACGGCGTTTGGACGCGGCGCACCCTGGCTGAAAAAAAGGGTGAATGTTAGTGGAGCACGTTCATGGCAGTGAGGCCACCCGGAGCGGACTTGTGGATCGGGAGAGCTGCCCCGATGTCCGGTCTGATGGTGAGGGTGAAGTCCTCTGATGGCGGGAGACCTCCGGTCGATGCATCGGTCAGTTTGACCAGGATGGTGAACTGCTCGTTCCTCTCAAGCGCTGCATCCCCGTCATCGTTCTGGGAGCTCACGATGCACCACTGGTAGGAACCTGGCGTTGTTCCGGCCGCGCATCTCGGCTGATTGGGGGGGACGCTCGCGGGATCGCCGGACGGGAAGTCTATCGTCTTGAGGACGGTCCTGTTCTGGTAGGTAAAGACCGTCTTGTTCAGATCTACCGATGAACCACCGGCCGCAAGTCCGATGCTGAAGGTGAGGGCGTTAATCCTCGGTGGAGACACAAGAGTCCCCTGGGCCGACCCGTAGGTCTCCCCGATAATGATGAGGTTGGAGGACGCCTGCTGGACGCCGGAATAGACGACCTGCTGGGCCTTCTGGGTCGTGAAGAACCCTGCCCCGAGCACCACGTACGAGAAGACCGCCGCCACTACCACGAAGGCGATGAGGACGATTGCCGCTTCAAGGCCGGTGAAGGCCTCAACTTTCTGGAATTTCTTCATCTCATGTACCTCCTAGTAGAGCCTGTTCACCGGATCGATGCCACCAGGGGCCGTCCGCGCGATGGAGAGCGCTGGGCCGATGATGGGTTTGATCTCAAGGGTGAACGTGTCGCGGGCAGCGATGGAACCCGTACTCTCCGTGAGGTGAACGACGATATCCATCTGTTCGCCTCCCTCGAGGAGGGTATTGCCATTCCCATTGATATCCCGTGCTATGGACCACTGGTTTGCCCCGGGATTTGGATTGTTGAGCAGAACGGCTGGCTTCGTGATCTCATTCCTGACGCTCTGGTTGGCAAATACCATGGTGAGCTTGGTCATATCAATGGGCATGCCGCCGGGTGCCAGACCTACCGTGAAGTTCATGTAGTTTATCTGGGCTCCCCCGAGCGTCGTGTCAACCCCGTAGACGTCCCCAAGGATCTCGAAGCTCGAGGATGCCTGCTGGACGCCCGTGTACACGGATTCCTGGGCCTTCTGCGTGGAGAAGAACCCGGCACCGAGTACCACGTAGGAGAAGACGGCGGCAACGACCACAAAGGCGATGAGCACAATCGCCGCCTCGAGGCCGGTGAACCCGTCTTCACGACTCAGTAGACGTTTCATAGACTACACCTGTCAGTATCCCGAATCTCTCCAGGTATACTTATTGTTAAATCTGCTTTAGTGTATAAAACCTTTTTGCTAATAACCGGGTTTTATACATTTCATTCAGCAAAAGTTCTGGAATTATTTATCTTTGATATGGCTTCAACCGCCGCATCATGCATTTCAACATTGCGGTCCGAGAGTGCCCGGGTGAGGGAGGGGAGGGCCCTCGGGTCGGCGATCTTCCCCAGGGCGGCGGCAGCCCGGGTCCGGACCCCGGTGTCGCTGTCCTCCAGGGCAGCGATGAGCCGGTCGGTGGCCCGGGTGTCCCCTATCCTGCCGAGGGACTTCACAGCCTCCCTCCGGACGAACCGGCTCTCGTCCGCCAAGGACCGGATCAGGGGTTCGACCCCCCGCGGGTCCCCGATGATCCGGAGGGCGATGGCGCTCCCCATGCGTATATGCCAGTCTGTATCCTCCAGGGACCTGATGAGGGGGCCGACTGAAAGATCCCCGAGGGAACCGAGGGCCTGGGCCGAGGCCTCCCGGATGATCCGGTTTTCGTCCCCCATGAGCCCGATGAGTGGCTGGACCGCCCGCCTGTCCCTGCTCTTTCCCAGGGAGGCGATGGCCGCCTTTCTCACCCGCGGGTCGGGGATGGCGAGGGTGGCGAGGAGCGAATCGACATCCTCCCCGGAGCCCGGTTCGCCATGGTCCCATTCCGGAGCACCCCCCTCCTCTCCGGGCACCCCGAGCACGGCAGCCTCCATCTTCCGCGCCCTGAGAAACCGGGAGAGGTTCTTCCACTGCCCCATGGTGAAGATTGAGATCGCGGCCACCACCCAGACATAGATCCCGAGGTAAACGAGGATGAGGGGATCGAAGGGGATCCCGTTCGCATACCCGAAAAGGATCATCCCGATGGAGATCCCGACGAGGAGGCAGATGAAGAGGAGCCCGCGCCGGGGGTACCAGATGGCGGCAAGGACGATGGGGATGCAGTAGAGGAGGGGAAAGAGGGGGAGGATCTCCCTCGAAAAGGCCTCGACGGGGCTCGTGATGGCATAGGCATGGAGGAGGAGGGCAACGATGGTGAACACCCCGAGGAGGAAGGGCTTCAGGATCCCGCTCTCCCTGATCTCGTTCCCTGCGCCCTGCATGGATGGTGCCCTCCGGAGTATGAATAAATCATAATTCCTCTATTTATATTATACTATTCTCAACAAGCCCCCAATGATTCCAGTTGAATAAATATCTCCTGCTAACAGGAAACTGTGGTGCTCCGGGGCGCAACCCGGAAAGAACGCTTATTACCTCCTATCCCCAATGCTTTTCCAGGAGATCCCTGGACCATCCATGGAGAAGAAGGATATCCTCGTCGTCGTCATCTCCATCCTCGCCTTCGCGGTGCTGGCCCTCTTAGTGAAGCCCCTTGCCACCGGCCAGTCCATCTTCCCACTGGGCGGCCAGCAGCAGGAAGTGACCACCTTCCCCGCCGGTACCTACCCCACGGTGATCCCGACCACCGCCCCCCCGGGGAAACGCCCTGTTACGACCCCCACGGTCCCCACGACCCCGGCCACCCCGGCTCCCACCCCGACGCCCTGGGACGGGTCGGTGAAGAACGTGGGGTTCGTTGACCAGCCGGGGAGCCAGGGGCAGCCGCCGCCCAGCCCGACCATCCCCGAGGATGTCGCCCCGAACCGGTCCCTCGAGACCTTCGCGGTCATCAGCGGCCAGTGGAGCGGGACGACCGAGAACCTGTACATACCTTTCCCGTCCTGGGTCATGGAGTACTCCGCGGAGCCTACGACGCTCTCCGGGGATGTTTTCCCCCGGCTGGTGATCCAGGTCTTTGATGCGCAGAACCCGAACCGGGATGTCTTCCATGACGACGAAGTCATCTACATGAAGGTGCCGGAGGAGCCCTGGGTCCACAGGTTCTACGAGGGTAACCGGGCCTATTACTTCAAGGTCGATACCCGGTTCATCAGTTCCTATACCATCACGATAAAAGTGCCCAGCGAGTATGTGGGGTAGAGGGAAAAGGCCCCTCCGCCACCCGGCCGGTTTCAGTCGAGTTTGCGCTTGCCCATGGACTCGATGTAGGTGATATCCTTCCCGGTCTCGATCTTCGCCGCTTCTTCCTCGGAGACGGAGAGCTCGAACATGGTGAAATCCTTCACGTCCATGAGCTGGATTACTACCCCTGCCTTTGAGATGACCTGAGCGCCCTTCCGCTCCACGATCGGCACATAGATCTTGGCGGACACGGGCTGGACGATGGACCGCTTCACCCCGTCGAAGATACCGACGGCATCGATGCGTGACTTCGCGGCCCCGTGCTTTCCCGGTTTCGAGGTTGCGATCCCGAGGATCTTGCTGGGTTCATCATCGATGACCACATACCTGCCTTCCTTCAGCTTGCCGACCTCTGTCTGTTCCTTCATTGTAACGGTCCTTCCTATCGTAGTAATTTATCTGGGTGGTATACCATAAATACCATTCACCGAGCATGGAATTCCTGGCCGGCTGCGAGGAGATGGCCCGGGCGGTGGAGGACATCGTCGGGGACATGTTGGCACTGCATGAGGGAGGTCGCTTCGTGCGCATGGGAGCCGACGGGACCCCCACCCGGGAAATCGACCAGGCGGCCGAGGACTCCATCGTGGACTACATCACCACCCATGCCCTCTGCCGGACCCTGGTTTCCGAGGAGTGCGGGAAGCGGGACATCGGCGGAGACAAGGGGACCATCTTCCTCGACCCCGTGGATGGCACCCACAATGCCCTCTCGGGTATTCCCTTCTACGCCCTCTCCATCGCCTATGCCGAGGACGGGGTGGTGCAGCAGGGCTTCGTCCGCGACCTCGCCCACCGGGAGACCTTCACCGCCATGAGGGGGAAGGGAGCGTTCCTGGACGGCAGGCCGTCCCGGGTTTCCCGGACGACGCTCCTCGAAGAGAGCGCGATGTCGGTCTATGGCCGGAAGTTCAACCCGGGGCCCGTCCTCTCCCTCGGGCAGAAGATCCGCCGCTGGCGGCTCCTCGGTGCCTCGGCGCTCGAGCTGTGCTACGTGGGCGCGGGGAGGCTGGACGGGTTCATCGACCTCCGGGCCACCCTCAGGGTGACCGACGCAGCCGCGGGAATGCTCGTCTGCGAGGAGGCGGGGGGCAAGGTCTCGGACCTCGAGGGGGGGAGGATCCGGTTCCCGGACGAGGTGACCGTCGGGAAATGTCTGGTCGCGAGCAACGGGAGCCTCCATGGGAAGGTCATCGAGTACCTGAGGTAGCCATGAGGATCCTCGTCGTGTCGCGGGTGGATGACGCGAAGGCGGTGGAGTTTGCCGAAGGATTGGGGAAGGCCCTCCTCGCCCGGAACCACGGGCTCATCTGGGAGAAGGCCCTCGCGGAGCGCCTCGGGGTCCGGGGGACGAGCCTCGCGGAGGCCCGGGCAGACCTCGCCATCGTGGTCGGGGGGGACGGCTCGGTCCTCTATGCCGTCCAGGGACTGAAGGACCAGATCCCGATCCTCGGGATCAACTGGGGGGAGGTGGGCTTCCTCGCCGAGCTCGAGCCCGGGGAGGCGGCCGGGTTCCTGGAGGGACTCCAGGAGGGCTTCCGGGTGGAAAGGAGGATGCGGATCGAGATCACGCTCAACGGGGAACGGCTCGGCGAGGCCCTGAACGAGGCGGTGATCGTCACGAGCCGCCCCGCGAAGATGCTCCGGTTCACCGTCGAGGTGGACGGCATCCCAGCCGAGCGCTTCCGGGCGGACGGGATGCTCGTCTCGACCCCCACCGGGTCGACGGCCTATGCGATGAGCGCCGGGGGCCCCATCGTCGACCCCCGGGTCGAGGGCCTGCTCCTCGTGCCCCTCGCCCCGTACCTCCTCTCCTCGCGGCCGGTGGTCCTCGCTGCCGACCGGGTCATCAGGATCACTCTGGAAAGCGAGAAGCCGGCAAAGCTCGTGCTCGACGGCCAGAGGACCCGGGAGCTCGCCATCGGGGCCGTGCTCACGGTCCGGCGCTCCGATCACCCGGCCCTCTTCCTGGACGTGGGAAAGAACTTCTTCGACAAGGTGGACCGGAAGCTCCGCAGGCCCTGAAGTCTCCCGCTCATCCCAAGCCTTATCGGGGATGAGAATGCAGAGTGTCGTATTCGGAGATGATGGGCATGACAGAGATGAAGATGAAGATCCCCTATCCCGAGGCTGCGGAGGCCCTGAAGAAGGCGCTCTCCCTTTCCGGGTCCCCGGTCGCCGTGAAGCTCGCGAGGAGCCGGGAGGAGGTGCCTGCCGGTATCCCTGAGCAAAAGGAGACCGTCCGGCACTGCCAGATGGTGAACATGGCGAGGAAGGAGGGGGCGATCTTTTATGCCCCATCGGCAAAGCACCAGTGCAACGGGGGCGCCTGGGCCCTCGGCCTCAGGGAGATCACCCCGACCCTTGAGAGCGGTGAGCACTACTTCAAGCTCGGGAAGTTCGAGAGCCTGCCAGCCGGTAAAAGGACCATGGACCGGATACCCCACCTGCGCACAGGCGAGACCTATGCCATTATCTACGCCCCCCTGGAGAAGACCCCCTTCGACCCGGATATCGTCATCATCGTGACCACCCCGAGGAACATGCTGAAGCTCGCGCAGGCGACCCTCTTCAGGCTCGGCGGGAGGATCTCGTCGGAAATGGCAGGGATCCAGTCGGTCTGCTCCGACGCCACTGCACAGCCCTATCTTTCGGGGAAGGCCTGTTTCTCTCTCGGGTGCGACGGCTCGCGGAAGTTCTCGGGCATCACCGACGACGAGATGGTCATGGGATTCCCCGTCGAGATGCTCCCGGAGATCAGCGAGGCAATCAAGGTCGTCACCACCGCGCCCGGTTCCAAGTGAGAAGGCAGAAATCCTAGATCCTGTTTACCTCCTTTTCCACGATCCGCGAGGCCCCGGGGACCGCGGCTATGACCGCCGGGTCCATCTCGCCCGAGAATCCCGGTATGCGCCCGCCCTCTATCCCGACGACAATTACCTCGGGCGCGACGCCGACCTCCCGGGCGAGTGCGAGGACCTCGGGGATCCCGAGCTCGTGGATCGAGAGCAGGGGGATCCCCCCTGCCGGGATCTCCCTGAACACCCGGACCTCGCCGAGCTTCCCCATGCCCGAGGTCGCATCCACGATCACGATCCGGTCATAGCCTTCCATCAGGGGAATGAGCCCGAGGCCGCCGTTCCCGCCGTCCACCGTCGCGATCTCCGGGTGGGTTTCCCTGAGGAGTGCAAGAACCGCGAGCCCGGCTCCGTCGTTCCCCATGAGCGGGTTCCCGCAGGCGATGACCCGGACCTTCATCCATTGCCTCTCCGGAAATCTGGACGGGAGCCCTGAAAGAGCCTTCCCTATCCCCGGGCCTGCCCCGATCGGTTCTTATACCCTTATCAGGGAGGGAGTCCAAATAACGATCACCAGGTGGTCGAACGTGCAGGTTTCCATGAAACTGGAGATGAAGGACACCCCGGGGCAGCTCGTCCGGGTCCTCGAGCCCATCTCGGCCTGCGGGGGAAACATCATCGCGGTGATCCACCAGCGGGATCCGGAGTCCGAGTCCGACACCCTCGACGTCCAGATCGTCCTCGATCTCCCCGCGGGAAGGCTCCCCGCCCTCGTGGGCCAGATCAAGGGGCTGGGGGTCGACATCCTCAGGATCGGCGAGGAGCGCCTCCTCCACAAGCGATCCCTGATCATGATCGGCCACATCATGCACACCGACATCAGCGACACAGTCGACCAGATCGACCGCACGGGCTTTGCAGAGGTCGCCGAGCTCTCCCTCATGATGCCGGCCATCAGCGAGCGCTCCTCGGCCCGGATCACCATCAAGACCGCGAACCGGGCCGACATGGAGACCGCGGTCGGGATCCTCCGCGAGGTCGCGGTGAAGAAGGAGATCCTCGTCGTTGAGCCGCTGGAGGACGGCCCATGAGGGTCGCGATCCTGGGCTTCGGCTCCGTCGGGCAGGGGGTCGCGAGGATGATCGGGGAGAAGAACCTCGGCCTCACCGTCACCGCGGTTGCCGATTCGAAGGGCGGGATAATCGACCACGAAGGGATTTCCATCCCCAGGCTCTTCTCCCGGAAGGCGAAGTCAGGCTGCTGCGGGAACCCGGGGATGTCCGCCCTGGACATCGTGGAAACGGATGCCTACGACGTTCTCGTGGAAGTCACCCCGACGAACATCGCGACCGGGGAACCGGCCCTCACCCACATCAGGACAGCCCTCGGGCTCGGCCGGCACGTCGTCACCTCGAACAAGGGCCCCATAGCCCTCGCCCGCCGCGAGCTCCTGGACCTCGCCGCGAAGAACGGGGTCGCGCTCAGGTACGAGGCCACGGTCTGCGGGGCCATCCCCATCATCCATACCCTGGAGCACGGCCTCCTCGGGAACACAGTTCTTGCCCTCTTCGGCGTGATGAACGGTACCTGCAACTACATCCTCACCCGCATGGAGGACGAGGGGCTCACCTACGACCAGGCACTCGGCGAGGCCCAGGAGATGGGGTACGCCGAGAAGGACCCCACGTACGATGTGAAGGGCCTCGACACGGCGCTGAAGCTCGTCATCCTCGCGAACACCGTCTGGGGGACCGACAGGGTCCTCGCGGATGTACAGGTGACGGGCATCGACCTGATCACCCCCCAGGCGATCCAGCTCGCGATGGACCGGGAGACCGCGATCCGGCTCATCGGTGAGGCGGTCCCCTCGAAGGGCCTCCTCCGGGTCTCCCCCCGGATCATCCCGAGGACCCATCCCCTCCTCGTCGAGGGGACCCTGAATGCGGTAACGGTCGTCACCGACATGGCCGGCGAGCTCACCTTCATCGGGAAGGGGGCGGGCTCGATCGAGACCGCGAGTGCGGTCATCGGTGATCTCCTGTACATCAGGGAGAGATATGCCGGGCGTCCTTGAGCGGCGGCGCGAGATCCTCAAGCTGATGCGGTCCTATACCCTGGACCGCGGGTTCTTCACGGTGTCTGACATCGCCGCCTCCACGGGCCTTCCCCGCTCGACGGCCCAGGACTGGATCAACCGGCTCCTCGACGAGGGATGCCTTTTCGTCCGCGAGGGAAGGCGGGGGAGGTCGCCTGCACGGTACCTCTCGAAGAGCGCGATGCCGTCCTCGGCCTGCAGGCGCATCTTCACCACGGTCGACGGGGACACCGTGGAGATCTACCACGAGTGCCTCTCAGCGGGCAGCGCAGCCTATTGCGAGTTCCACCACAGGCGGGCTGGAGGGGTCCTCTCCCGGGTCTCCCGGGATGGCACGCTCCTCCGGGAGCGGGCATTCCTCGGGTCACGGGAGGCCCCCATCGGCCTCTACCCCGATCCCGCCGTCGGGGTGACGGGTCTCCGCCGGGACGGGGAGGATCTCGTCCAGAACATCCGGTGCGTCGGTGGGCCCGCGTACTCCCTGACCGACATGATGGCCCGGGCCGAGGGGGTCAGCGAGGTGAGGGTGGACCGGGAGGGGATCTTCGTCGAAGGGAAGGTCACCACCCGGGCAATGCGCTACCTTGCCATCGGTATCGATGACACCGATGCCCCGGAGGGAGGCGCGACCTTCGCCCTCGCCCTCGCCCTCCACCAGCACCTCGCGACCATGGGGGGGATCATGCCCATCGGTCACCATGTCGTGATGCTCAACCCGTCGAACCCCGAGAGGACCGCGGGGAACTCGGCGAGCTTCATCGAGCTCGCCGCCGAGCCCGCCCTCTGCCCCCAGATCCGGGAGCACAGCATCAGGTTCGTCTCCGACGAGGCCCTTTCCCCCGAGTGGGGGATCGCCATCAAAACCGGCTTCACGGTTCCCCGGGATCTCCGCCACTACGGGAACCGGGCCCGGACAGGGAGGGTGACGACGGAGGATGCCGAGGAGATGGCACGGAGGCACGGGATCTTCACGAGCGGGGGGAGGGGGGTCATCGGCGCCGTCGCCGCGGTCTCCTGCATAGGCCTCGACAACACAATCCTCCTCGACCCCAAGCGGGCGATCCTCGCGGAGCCGGACATATAGGCACATCTAAATAGCCCCGGGAAGGAGATCCAACCGGAGGAGAACGTGAAGGGCGTTTCTGTACCGGTTCTCGGCCTCATGCTCTGCTGCCTCTTCCTCGGGGGAGTGCTCTCGGCGGGGTGCCTGAAGGAAAGCAGCCTTGCCATCACGGGGATGGACGTGGGCGCCGATGCCATCACCGGGTCGACGGTCGTCCTGAACGTGACGACCGCTGTAACGAACGAGTTCGGGTTCGGGAACGGGGATCTCACCTTCAGCCTGAAGGCGTACGATACCGACACCGGCCTCGTTGCGGCGGAGAGAGAGGACAGGGCCGGGGCCCTCGGAAAGGGGCAGACCGCCAGGATTTCGCAGGCGATCACCCTGCCAAGGAGCGGGTCGTACCGGCTCGCCGCCACGATTTTCGAGGGTGAGAGCCAGAAAGCACAGGGGGAGATCACGGTGAGGAACCTGGAGAGGCTTCCCCCGGACAGCAGCCGGGCAGGCGTCGAGATCAGCGATATCGACTTCATCGTGAAGGGGGTGAGTGGCGGCCGGGCCACAATCGAGAGCGATATCTACTTCACGAACGAGGGGACTGATCTCTCGTCTGCTTACGATGTCGAGGTCAGGGCCCGGGAGATGGATGCCCACCTCATCGCCGATAAGCAGTGGACGACCATCGATCCGGCGAAACCCGAGGCAACGGTCATCAAGGGGGTGGACCTTTCCGTTCCCGACCAGTACAACTACGTCATCGAGGTCCTGCTCTGGAAGGATCAGGTGATCGTGAAGCGGGGAGAGGGTTCCGTCCTCCTCAGGCCGGGATCGACACTGCCGGCAGGTGAGTACTTCGTGACAAGGAAGATCGAGACCTCCCAGTTCATCCCCCAGACCCTGCTCCCCACGCAGCTTCCGGGCGCGGCTGCGGGGGCGCGGACTCCCGGGTTCGGGATCGCTGCGGCTCTCGCGGGGGTCGGGTTGGCGCTTGTTTTCAGGAGGAGATTCGCATGAACGAGGACTCCCAGGGAAGCCAGGCGCCGGTGTCCGGCGCCGCCGGGGGAGTCCCGCCGGAGAAACCGGGGGCCGTCCAGCAGTCTGATGTAAAGAGCCTCTTCATCCAGGGGCTGTATGGCATCCTTTTCCTCATCATCCTCATAGCTGCCATCCAGCTCTACTTCTCCATCCAGTCGTTCATCGGCATCTGGTTCTCGTACGAGTATATCCCCATCGTGAGCTCCATCTATTATGCGGTGGTCGTAGCGGGCGGGATTTACCTGATCCTCGCGTACATCAGGAGCAGGTGAGGATACCCTCACCACCCTGTGTGTGACCGGGCGATCCCTGGGGGAGGAGGGACCCTGAACACTCTCATCCAAAGGATCCCCGTGACCAATCGGAAGGATTACCATAGGGAAAGAAAGATTTAAATATAGCATTCCTGATATAATAAAGGATGACCGGTGAGGAGGACGACCAGGCGGCCGGGCCGGGCGAAGAGGCCGCGCGCCTCAGAAAGGATGCGGACGAGGCCCTGAAGCTCGCCGAGGAGCGGCTCACGCGGCTCCAGTACCTCCAGGCGGACTTCGACAACTACCGGAAGAGCCTGGAGCGGGAGCGGGAGCAGGCGATCCAGCTCGCCGCCGAGTCCCTTATCCGGGACCTCCTTCCGGTCCTCGACGACCTGGACCGGGCGCTGCCCTCCCTCTCCTCGGAGAAGAACCGTGAAGGATTCGAGCTCCTCTCCCGGAAGCTGCACCGGATCCTGGGGAGCCACGGGCTCGCCGCCATCGAGAGCCGGGGGAAGAGGTTTGACCCGATGCTCCATGAGGCCATCGCCCGGTGCGAGAGCCCCGAGGAGGACGGGACGATCCTCGAGGAGTACCAGAAGGGGTACCTGCTCAGATCCAAGGTTATTAGACCTACCAAGGTAAAGATTGCCGAACATACCGGAGAATGCGTGGAGGAACATCATGGGAAAGGAGAAGATCATAGGGATTGATCTGGGGACATCGAACAGCCAGGCCGCGGTCATGCTCGGGGGGAAGCCGACCATCATCCCCTCGGCCGAAGGGGTGACCGTCGCAGGGAAGATGTTCCCGTCGGTGGTGGCTTTTACGAAGGACGGGGAGCTCCTCGTGGGGGAGCCGGCCCGGAGGCAGGCCGTGAGCAACCCGGACGGGACGGTCATGGCCGCGAAGCGGAAGATGGGGACCGACCATGTCTATCGGATTTACGGGAAGACCTATACCCCGCAGCAGATCTCGGCCTTCCTCCTCCAGAAGATCAAGAAGGACGCCGAGGCCTTCCTCGGGGAGGAGGTAAAAAAGGCGGTCATCACCGTCCCCGCCTATTTCAACGACAACCAGAGGACCGCGACAAAGGATGCCGGGACCATTGCCGGTCTCGACGTGGTCCGGCTCGTGAACGAGCCCACGGCCGCCTCCATGGCGTACGGCCTTGACAAAGGGGGCGAGCACAAGATCCTCGTTTTCGATCTCGGGGGCGGGACCCTCGACGTCACCATCATGGAGTTCGGCCACGGGACCTTCACCGTCCTCTCCACCTCCGGCGACACCCAGCTCGGCGGGACCGACATGGACCAGGCCGTGGTTGACTGGATCGTGGGGGAGTTCAGGAAGCAGGAAGGGGTGGACCTGATGAAGGACCGGATGGCGGTCCAGCGGGTCAGGGAGGCGGCCGAGAAGGCAAAGATCGAGCTCTCCACGGTCGTCGAGACCGAGATCAACCTCCCGTACATCACCGCAGACAAGGAAGGACCGAAGCACCTCACCCTGAAACTCACCCGGTCGAAACTCGAGCAGCTGATTGCTCCCATCATCAGCCGGTGCGTCCATCCCCTGGAGCAGGCCCTCGCGGACGCGAAGCTCACGAAGGAGCAGGTCGACAAGGTCATCCTCGTTGGCGGGCCGACCCGGATGCCCGTCGTCCAGAAGTTTATCGAGGACCGGGTCGGGAAGAAGGTTGAGCGCGGGGTCGACCCCATGGAGTGCGTGGCCATGGGGGCCGCCATCCAGGGGGCCATCCTCGCCGGCGAGGTGACCGACCTCCTCCTCCTGGACGTCACCCCCCTCACGCTGGGCATCGAGACTCTCGGCGGGGTGAGGACCCCGCTCATCGACCGGAACACCACGATCCCGACGAGGAAAAGCCAGATCTTCACCACAGCCGCCGACTTCCAGCCGGAGGTCACGATCAACGTCCTCCAGGGCGAGCGCCCCATGGCCGGCGACAACATCAGCCTGGGGAGGTTCAACCTGGTGGGGATCCCCCCGGCGCCCCGCGGGGTCCCCCAGATCGAGGTGACCTTCGATATCGACGCGAGCGGGATCCTGAATGTCACGGCAAAGGACCTCGGCACCGGGAAGGAGCAGAAGATGACCATCACCGCCTCCACGAAGCTCGCCGATAAGGACGTTGCCCGGATGGTCGCGGAGGCGCAGCAGTTCGCCGCGGACGACGAGAAGAAGAAGGAGGAGGCCACCGCGAGGAACGAGGCGGATACCCTTCTTTATACCGCCGACAAGACCATCGCCGAGGCCGGTGACAAGATCCCCGCCGAGCTGAAGGGGAGGATCGAGGCCGCCCAGAAGGCCCTGAAGGCGGCCCTCGAGGGGAAGGATACCGGGAAGGTGAAGAGCGAGGCCGCGAACCTCCAGAAGGTCCTCGGGGAGGCGGGGCAGGCCATTTACCAGGATGCCCAGAAGAAGTACGCCGAGGAGCAGGCAAAGAAGGCCGCGGCGGGGTCCGGTTCCGGGGGAGCGACCGGGGAGAGCACCGGGGGTTCCGGCGGGGAAAAGGGACCTGCCGGGGGCGAAAAGGTGGTCGACGCGGACTTCAAGGTGAAGGAGGACTAGCTGGCCAGACCGGCCGCCTTTTCGCATGGCAAAGAGGGACTACTACGAGGTCCTGGGCGTTCCCCGGAACGCCTCGGACGAGGACCTCAAGAAGGCCTTCCGGCAGCTCGCCCGGAAGTACCACCCCGACCTGAACCCCGGCAACAAGAACGCCGAGGAGCAGTTCAAGGAGATCAACGAGGCATTCCAGGTCCTCTCCGACCCCCAGAAGAAGGCCCAGTACGACCAGTTCGGCCACGCGGCATTCCGGCCCGAGGACTTCGCCGGCTTCCGCACGAGCTCCTTCGAGGACCTCTTCCGGGACTTCGGCTTCGGGGACATCTTCAGCGTCTTCGGGGGAGGGCAGGGTCAGAGGGCGCGGGGGCCGCAGCCCGGGCCGGATCTCCGCTATGACCTCGGGATCTCATTCGAGGAGGCCTTCCAGGGGGTCAGGAAGGAGATCGAGGTCCCCCATTCGGTCGAGTGCCCCACCTGCCACGGCACCGGGGCAAAGCCCGGCACCCTGAAGACCTGCCCGAAGTGCGGGGGCAGCGGCCAGGTCCGGAATGTCCGGCGATCACCCTTCGGCCAGATGGTCCAGATCTCCACCTGCCCCCAGTGCGGCGGCTCGGGCCGGATCGCGGGGGAACCCTGCGACACCTGCCACGGCGAGGGTAAGACGAGGAAGGTGGCGAAGATCGAGGTGGCCATCCCGAGGGGGATCGACGACGGCCAGTACCTCCGGGTCGCCGGCGAGGGCGAGGCGGGGGAGCTGGGCGGGCCGCCCGGGGACCTCTACGTGGTCGTGCACGTCTCCCCGCACCCCATCTTCGAGCGGCATGGGAAGGATCTCTTCTGCAAGACCACCATCGACGTCGCCACCGCGGTCCTCGGCGGGGAGGTGCAGGTACCCACGATGACCGGGAAGGCCACCCTGAAGATCCCGTCAGGGACCCAGAGCCACACGGTCTTCCGGCTCAAGGGGCAGGGGATGCCCGGCCTCAACTCGGACCGGCGGGGCGACCAGTTCGTCAAGGTGGTGGTCCACATCCCCGAGAAGGTCACGAAGAAGCAGAAGGAGCTCCTCAGGGAATTCGTCGGGGAAAAGAAGGAGGAGACAAGCGCCGGCTTCTTTGAAAAGCTGAGAGAGTTCGTTTGAAAGTCGGTTCCCGTTCAGGTTACTTTCACTCAAATTTCCCCGGGAAAGTCCCATGGCCCGGACAGGCATACCTCCGGCCACCGGGTTCGCAGGAAAGAATCAAGGAATCCAATCAAATCTTTATTCTTATATATATTTATTTCTCTAAACGGGAAAATCGTTATTCATGGTATTTATCCAAGAAATCGGAGAATCACGAATTTTTATCATTTTATATAAATATTTCCTTTTTGATCTGTTAAACACTATTATTTTATTCTAATAAATTTTTAGGATAAATTAACCTTAAATACTTATTCGCTCAACAATTCCTATTCAGGTCTGGGGGATCTGGATTGTTTCTCGCGATGAAGACGAAACCCGAAGAGAAAACAGGCAGGATCCTTGACGAGATCGACCGCGCCGAAAAGATCTTCAGGAAGATGTGCGACTGCGGCGAACTCGAGGAAGAAATTCACAAGGCCAGGAATGCCCGGCAGGCCGCCGTGGCCATAAAACGAATCCTGCGCTAAGCATAACAGATCCCCGGACCCGGCGGCCGGCTCACCCCTCTCTCTTGTCCAATACCCATATTTTTCCGGGATTTCCTCACGGCCTCAGGCCGAACCAGTTACCCGCTTCCCGGCGACATTTTCGGGCCTTCCGCCACCGTACAAGCGAGGTTTACCCGCTCGAGAGCGAGGGCCGCCTGGTTTGCGAAGGCAAGGAGGATCCGTGCCTGTTCCGGGGTGATCACGCCGGCGGGATCCGGCGGCTTCACCCCAAGGACACCGAAGACACCCCGGGAACTCTGGATCGGAATGTACCGGAGCCTCGATCCCGGCAGCGTATCGGTGTCATAGCCCGCGATGGCACGGTGCCTGAATGCCCAGGTGGCGACGGCCATCTCGTCCGCATCGAGCGTGAGCCCGAGGCTTGCTGTGTGGAGGACGAGCCGGTCCCCCTCTGGAAGGAGGAAGACGCTCTTCCACTGGAATATCTCGTCGATGTGCTTCGAGACCGCGAGGACGATGGAGTCGATATCCATGGCGGTCGCGAGATCCTGGGCGAGGGCGTAGAGCGTCCCCGTCTCGTTCTCCCTCGTCTGGGCGGCGAGGGCGTGTTCCCGGACCCGGGCGACGAGGAGGCTGATGACCGTACCTACGGTGATGAGCACGGCGAAGGTGATGATATACTCGGTATCGCTCACCCGGAAGCTGAAGGTAGGGGCAACGAAGAAGAGATCAAACGCGAGGATACCAATCACCGCGGTCAGGACGGCAGGGCGAAGCCCCCACCGGTACGCCGATATGACGACGGCGAGCAGGTAGAGCATGATCAGGTTCGTCGGCGAGATGACGGACTTGATGAGCCATCCGATCACGGTCATGAGGATGACGAGGCCGATGCTCTCGACGTAGCTCCGGGGGGGCGTGACCGGGAGGAGCGGGTCCATCTTCGCCGGGACCTCGGGGATCCCCTCGTTGCTGCTGCTGATGACGTAGACATCGATGTTCCCGCTCTTGTGGATGAGCTGGTCCACGACGGAGCCGAAGATGAACTCCTGCCAACGGGGGCGCAGGGTCTTCCCGATGAGGATCCGGGTGATGTTGTGCCGGGTGGCGTAATCGATGGCGGTGTCGGCGACGTTGAGGCCGAACACCGTGGCGGTCTCGCCCCCCAGCTTCTCGGCGAGCTGGAGCGACCGCCAGGCCCGCTCCTTCGCACTCTTCGAGAGCCGGTGGTGGGAGGGGGTCTCGACGTAGAGGGCGGTCCACCGGGCATGGATCCGGTCCGCCTGACGCCGGGCGATCCGGATGAGCCTTTCGGAGAGCGGGCTCGGGCCCACGCAGACGAGGATGCTCTCACCCGCGGCCCAGGGCCCGGGGATGGCATGGGTCTGCATGTAGGCGAGCATCTGGTCGTCGACCCGCTCGGCGGCGCGGCGGAGGGTGAGTTCCCGCAGGGCATAGAGGTTCCCCTCCTTGAAGAACCGCTCGATGGCGTTCCCGGCGAGCTCGGGGACATAGACCTTCCCCTCCCTGAGCCGCTGGAGGAGCTCGGGGGGCGGGAGGTCCACCACCTCGATCTCTGAGGCCTCGTCGATGATCCGGTCGGGGAGGGTCTCCCTGACGAGGACGCCCGTCACCTGGGCCACGACGTCGTTCAGGCTCTCGAGGTGCTGGATGTTCAGGGTCGTGTACACGTCGATCCCGGCGTCCAGGATCTCCTCGACGTCCTGGTACCGCTTCGGGTGGCGCGACCCCGGCGCGTTCGTGTGGGCGAGCTCGTCGACGAGGACGAGCCCGGGAGCCGCCGAAAGGATGGCGTCGAGGTCCATCTCCGGTATCATCACGCCCCGGTACTCCACCTGCCTCCGCGGGATGACGGGGAGCCCCTGGAGGAGCGCCTCGGTCTCCGGCCTGCCGTGGGTCTCGACATAGCCGACCCGCACGTCGATTCCCTCGTTCACGCGGAGGTGGCCAGCCTGGAGCATCGCGTAGGTCTTCCCCACGCCGGCCGCGTAACCGAGGAAGATCTTCAGCCGTCCCCGCTTTTCCTTCCGTTCTTCCTCCTGCACCCGCGCGAGGAGGAGGTCCGGATCAGGGCGGAGTTCGGAGTTGAGTGCCATATGGCTTCCCGTCACGCCCCCATCATCACGAGCAGCATATCGATGATCTTAATTCCGATGAAGGGGGCGATAATCCCGCCGATCCCGTAGATGAAGATGTTGTTCCTGAGCGCCTCTTCGGCCGACATGGGCCGGTACTTCACTCCCTGGAGGGCGATGGGGATGAGGAGGACGATGATGATGGCGTTGAAGATCACCGCCGAGAGGACTGCGTCCTGGAGGCCCATGATGTTGAGGGCGGCAAGGGCCGGGTAGGTGGAGACAAAGGCCGCGGGGATGATGGCGAAGTACTTCGCGATGTCGTTTGCGATGGAGAAGGTGGTAAGGGCCCCCCGGGTCATGAGGAGCTGCTTCCCGATCTCGACGATATCGATGAGCTTCGTCGGGTTGCTGTCCAGGTCGATCATGTTCGCCGCCTCCCGGGCGGGCTGGGTCCCGGTGTTCATCGCGACCGCCACGTCGGCCTGGGCGAGGGCGGGCGCGTCGTTCGTCCCGTCCCCTGTCATGGCGACCATCCTCCCGCCTGTCTGGTACTCCCGGATCAGGGAGAGCTTGGCCTCGGGGGTCGCCTGGGCAAGGAAGTCGTCGACCCCCGCCTCTGCGGCGATGGTCGCCGCGGTGAGCCGGTTGTCCCCCGTGATCATGATGGTCCGGATCCCCATCTTCCTCATCTGGGCGAACCTCTCCCTGATACCGCCCTTCACGATGTCTTTCAGGTAGATAACTCCGAGGGCCTTCTCGTTCCGCGTCACGATGAGCGGGGTCCCCCCCGCCCCCGAGATGGCATCCACCTTTGCCCGGAGCTCCCCGGATACCGGGTTTCCACCGGTCCGGATGAGGGCAAACATCACGTCCGGTGCTCCCTTCCGGATCCGGGTCTCCCCCTGGTTCACGCCACTCATCCTCGTGTGGCTCGAAAAGGGGATGAACTGCATCCCCGGGTAGCTCTCCCTCGCGCCCACCGGCCTCCCCCGGAGCCCGTACTTCTCTTTCACGAGGACGACGATGCTCCGCCCCTCGGGGGTCTCGTCGGCGAGGGAGGCGAGCTGCGAGACCTCTGCGAGCTCCATGATATCGGTTCCGTCCACGGGGATAAGGTCCACGGCCTGGCGGTTCCCGAGGGTGATGGTCCCCGTCTTATCCAGGAGGAGGACGTCCACGTCCCCCGCGGCCTCGATGGCCCTCCCCGAGGTGGTGATGACGTTCTTCCGGATGAGCCGGTCCATGCCCGCGATCCCGATGGCAGAGAGGAGGCCGCCGATGGTCGTGGGCATGAGGCAGACGAGGAGGGCAACGAGGACGGTGATGGTGACCGGGACCCCCGCACCGGTCGCATGGACGCTGTACACCGAGAAGGCCCAGAGGGACCCGCAGACCACGATGAAGACGGCCGTGAGGCCGATGAGGAGGATGTTTAAGGCGATCTCGTTGGGGGTCTGCTGTCTCTTCGCCCCCTCCACGAGGCCGATCATGTGATCAAGGAACCCCTCCCCGGGGTTCGCGGAGACCCGGACGACGAGCCAGTCCGAGAGGAGGGTCGTCCCGCCGGTCACCGCGCTCCGCTCCCCGCCGGATTCGCGGATCACCGGGGCGCTCTCGCCGGTGATGGCGCTCTCGTTCACCGAGGCGATGCCCTCGATGACCTCCCCGTCGACCGGTATGGTGTCCCCCGCCTTCACGTAGAAGATGTCCTCCCTCCGGAGGGCAGAGGAGGAGACGATGGTGAACTCGGAAGGCCCTGGCTCCCTGCCCTTCTCGACCCGGCAGCCGGGTACCAGCTTCTTCGCGAGGGTGTCCTGGCGCATCCTCCTCAGGGCCTCGGCCTGGGCCTTTCCCCTGCCCTCGGCGAGGGCCTCGGCGAAGTTCGCGAAGAGGACCGTGAACCAGAGCGAGATCGATATCTCCCCGATGAAGGCCGCGGGGGCCTCCCCGTGCCCGAAAAGGGCCTGGATCCAGAGGACGGTGGTGAGCACGCTCCCGATCTCCACCACGAACATGACCGGGTTCCGGTAGAGGGTCCTCGGATCGAGCTTGATCACCGAGTCGATGACAGCCCGCCGGTAAAGGGTGTACTGGCCGGTTCCCAAGACCCCGGGGGCGGCCCTTTCAGACATGGATCGCACCCCTCCCGATCTGGATCATGTATTCCGCGATGGGCCCCAACGAAAGCGCAGGGAGATAGCTGAGGGCCCCGATGATGACCACCACGAAGACGAGCCAGACGATGAAGAGCGGCCGGTGATCCTTGAGGGTCCCCTCGCTCGCCGGGACGATCTTCTTCCCCACGAAGGAGCCGGCGAGGGCGAGGGTGTAGAGGGCGACGACGTACCGGCCGATAAACATCGCAATGGCCGTGGCGATGGTGTAGAAGAGGTTTGCCGAAAGCCCGGCGAAGGCGCTCCCGTTGTTCTGGGGGGTCGAGGTGAATGCGTACAGGATCTCCGAGAACCCATGGGGCCCCGGGTTAAGGGTCGTGGCCGTCCCGGGGCCCGTGAGCACCGCTATCGCGGTCCCGGTGAGGGTGACGAAAATAGGGATGAGGATGATGATCGTTGCGAGCTTCATTTCCGGGGGCTCGATCTTCTTCCCGTACAGCTCCGGCGTCCGTCCGACCATGAGGCCGGCAATGAACATGGCGATGACGACGAAGACGAGCATGCCGTAGAGCCCGGACCCGACCCCGCCGTACACCACCTCGCCCATCTGCATGGCAAACATCTGGATGAACCCCCCGATGGGCATGTAGGAGTCATGCATCGAGTCCACCGCCCCGCATGAGGTGGAGGTCGTTGAGACGGACCAGAAGGCCGAAGGGACGATCCCGAACCGCACCTCCTTCCCCTCCATGTTCCCGCCCGGCTGAGCATGGAGCGGGCTCTGGTCTATCCCCAGGGGGGCGAAGGCCGGGTTGCCACCCAGCTCCGACCAGATGGCGATGCCCACAAGGGGGAGGAAGAGAAGGGTCATGGCCATGAGGAGGGCGACCCCCTTCCGCCTCGACCCGATCATCCTCCCGAAGGTGTAACAGAGGGCGGCGGCGATGATGACGAGGGAAAGATTCTCGATGAAATTTGAAAAGGGCGTGGGGTTTTCGAAGGGGTGAGCGGAGTTGGCATTGAAGAACCCGCCGCCGTTCGTCCCGAGCATCTTGATGGCGATCTGGGATGCGGCGGGCCCGAGCGGGATCGACTGGGTGGTGATGAGGGCACCGGCACGGTCCTTCACCGGATCGAGCAGGGAAACGGTTACCGGTCCATTGAATGTCTGCACGGTCCCCTGGGAGACGAGGATGAGCGCGATGACGACGGCGATGGGGAGGAGAATCATCACGCTCCGGACGAGAAGCACCCAGAAGTTCCCGATGGTCGAGGCAGACCTCCGCGAGAACGCGAGGATGAGGGCGACGAGGACCGCCATCCCCGTCGCTGCCGAAAGGAAATTCTGCACGGCAAGCCCGGCCATCTGGGTCAGGAAGCTGACGGAAGCCTCAGGAACGTAGAACTGCCAGTTCGTATTCGTGGCAAAACTGACCGCGGTGTTGAGGGAGAGATCCCAGGGCACGGGCCCGAGGCCGGCAGGGTTCAGGGGGAGGAACTGCTGGCACTCCTGGAGGAGGAAGGGTACAAGGATGCAGATGGCGGCAAAGACCATCATCGCCACCGCAAACACCTTCCAGTCCATCTCCTCGCCGGCCTTCACCCCGGAGCCCTTGAGACACCATCTCTCGAGGGGCCCGGTGACGGGGGAGAGGAAGGTCGGTTTACCCGTGAGCACCTTTTCCATGAACCCGCCGAGCGGGACAATAAGTGCCGCGCCCACGGCAAAGAAGAGAATGAGCTGGATCCAGTCGGCTCCCCGCATCCCCAGGACGGGCGCTTCATCATAGGAACTCAGGGGAACCGGCGAAGGGTTTCCTGTCTGCGAACCGGTGCCCTGCGCGGAGAGGTCATCAAGGGCAAGGTTCAGGGAGAGGACGTTCACCCGGGGCTCACCGAAGATCCCGAACTCCCGGCCCTCGATGTATCCGGCGACCAGCCCCTGTACCACTTCCTCGCTCAGGTTCCGCATGCGGGCCACCCGGGGAACCTGGTGGTACGCGGCAGCCACGCTGATATCAGGATCGAGGCCGCTTCCCGATGCAGTGACGAGATCGACCGGGATGGGCCGGGTATTTCCCGGATCGGCCGCTTGGAGGGCATTGACCCGGGCTTTTACCGCGTCAATGAGAACCGGGTCGGACGGGCCGAGGTTCGAGCCCGATGAGGAGGCGGCGTTATAGGGTACCGGGGACGTTGCCGATGGGCGGCCCCAGAAATATTTCGGGGATGTGAAGGATTGCCCGATGAGCGCCGATCCGGCGACCGTCCCGTCGTGCTCGATAATGCTCCCGTTCGCCTGAGCGGGGAATATGATCTGGGCGAGAACGGTGACAAGGACCGGGTAGAGGATTCCTGTCAGGAGGGTGAGGAGGACAAAGATCAAAATGGCCGGTTTGAGCTGCTTTGTTGCCATGGAACCGATGTCATGCAGCACGCAGGATCACCTCAGCTCCGGCGCCCGTCATATCCGCGGGAGAGATGCCTATTGTTCAGGTGTGCCGGGTACGGATATATAATGCGGTTGTTGCCTGTTCCGAGGGAATAACCTGAGATGGATCGGATAGCCGTCAGGGTATCTCCCCCGGGGGGAACATACGAATACGAATAATTTATTTTGAAAATTTTTCTTCGCGCACTTCCCGCCGCATGGCCCACTCCTGTTATATGGTTAGAGCGCGATAGGGACTGACCATGGAAAAGTCATACGCAATCCAGACCGTCATCTTCTTCCTCATCGCGATCCCGGGAGCGTGGCTCGCATGGACCCTGTCAGGTGGGGATATACCGACGACCTTCTGGGCGATCCTCTGGATCGGTATCCTGGCCATCATCATCGCCGCCTCCTTCAAGGTCGCGGACCAGTGGGAGAAGGCCGTGGTGCTCAGACTGGGCAGGTTCTTCGGCCTGAAGGGCCCTGGCCCCTTCCTGATCATCCCGATCGTGGACCGGGTGGCGTACTGGATCGACCTGCGGATCATCACCACCACCTTCGTCGCAGAAAAGACGCTCACGAAGGATACCGTCCCGGTCGACGTCGAGGCGGTGCTCTTCTGGAAGGTGGTGAACTCGGAGAAGGCCTCCCTCGCGGTCGAGAACTACCGGACAGCCATCAGCTGGGCCTCCCAGACCGCCCTCCGGGAGGTCATCGGGAAGTCGATGCTCGCCGACATGCTGGAGAACCGGCAGAAGCTCGACAAGGAGCTCCAGGGGATCATCGACCTCCGGACCGAGCAGTGGGGCGTGAACATCAGCTCGGTGGAGATCCGGGACATCCTGATCCCGAACGAGCTCCAGAACGCCATGTCCATGCAGGCCCAGGCCGAGCGGGAGCGCCAGGCCCGTATCATCCTCGGCGATTCCGAGAAGCAGGTGGCCCAGAAGTTCGAGGAGGCGTCGCGGACGTACCAGGACAACCCCACGGCCCTCCATCTGAGGGCCATGAACATGCTCTTCGAGGGGTTGAAGACCGGGAACCCGACCCTGGTCATTGTCCCGGCATCGGTCCTCTCCACCATGAACCTCGGTGATACGACGGGTGTCGTCGCCCTCGCCCAGAACCTCGAGGATCAGAAGGAGAAGGCGAAGCTCGCGGGAAAGGCAACGAAGGAAATGGCCGGCGGGTACCCGCCGCCAAAATAACATTTCTTCTGACTCCGGTTCAGGGTTCGTGAAAGGAGGAGGGGGGGCTGCGATTGAAGGAAGTCGATATCGACAGGATATACCGGAGGATGCCCCTCGACCGGATCCCCTGGAACAGCGAGACCCCGCCGGACGCCCTCGTCGAGCTCGTCCGGAGCGGGAGAGTCCGGCCCTGCAGGGCCGTCGACCTCGGCTGCGGCGCCGGCAACTATGCCATCTGGCTCGCGGGGGAGGGGTTCGAGGTCACGGGCGTCGACAGCTCCCCTGCGGCAATCGGGATCGCGAGGGAGAAGGCCGAGAAGGCCGGGGTCTCCAGCAGGTTCGTGGTCGCGGACCTCCTCGGCGACCTCCATGAAATCGGCGGGGAGTTCGATTTCGGGTATGACTGGGAACTCCTCCACCACATCATGCCCGGGGACCGGCCGGCATACGCGAGGAACGTGAACCTGCTCCTGAACCCGGGAGCCACTTATTTCTCGGTATGTTTCAGTGAGGAGGATCCCCAGTTCGGTGGCAACGGGAAGATCCGGACGACGCCTATAGGAACAGTTCTTTATTTTTCATCGGAATCAGAGATCAGGGAGCTGTTTTCACCTTTTTTTATCGTTCAGGAACTGAAGACCCTCACAGTGGCGGGAAAGTTCGGGACGCACCGGGCGATCTACCTGCTCGCGGAACGGCGGTAAAGCCGATAGTTCCCTGTCCCCCACTGCGGGTCGGTCCTCCCCCCGCCAGAACCTGACCTGATCTCGAACCGGGGGGAAATTTCATGCTTTTTCGCCTTCCGTCCGCTTTATATATCCGCCATCCTTACCCCTTCTCACAGTTCCGGGGAAAGGAGGCGCGTGTGAAGGTCATTGAAGTTATTGGCCATGGAATCGGGGCCATCATCGGGGTTCTCCTCGGTATTGCCGGATTCCTGAAGCTGTATCTCCCGCTCAAGGCAAGCCTTGGGCTTGATTTTTCAGCCTCCCGAGATTTGACCGGGGAGGGGCCCATTATCCCGATGAGAACCTTTGTCCCCATTTACCTTACCGCAGGAACGGCCATCGACCTCATCGTGCTCCTGGCCTTCGTTATCGCCGGGATCTACGGGATCTCCGGCATCATCCGGGCTCTCAGGAAAAAGTGATGGCTCCCTGGTGAAGTCCTCGAAGGGCGAAAGCCCGAGAGAGAAGCAACAGGGCGAAGCCCCGGTGGAGATTTCACGGAGCTCCCGGGAGCCGGCCACCGGGTGGACAAGGTGGGTGTCTGGCACGATGCAGGAATGCGAGGGACCGGATTCGAACCGGTGAACCCCTTCGGGAATGGACCCTAAATCCATCGCCTTTGGCCTGGCTTGGCAACCCTCGCAGATAGTACTAGGTGGACAGGGGCCCATAAAGCCCTTCCCCGCCCGGCCCCGACGGCTCAGGCGGTCTCTTTCCGTGAGGCCCGTTCTCCCTTCCAGATCTGGTAATATGCGGCCGCCACGGCGAGGATGAGGGGCCCGAGGAGGAAGCCCGAGATACCGAGGAGGAGGATTCCCCCGAGGAAGCCGAAGAACATGATCCATGGGGAGATGTGTGTCCTCCGCCCCATGAGGATGGGCCGGATGGTGATTTCGGGGAGGAGGGCGACCACGAGGTACCCGACGAAGAAGACCAGGAGGAAGCCCCGGAGATCCCCTATCGCGAAGGAATAGAGGAGGAGGATGACCATCGGGATGCCGGCCCCGAGAACCGGGACAAGCTCGCAGAGGGCGGTCGTGAGGGAGAGGTAGAGGACGTGGCCGTACCCGAGGACGTAGTAGAAGGGAATGGCGAGGACGAAGGTGAGGGCCACGATGAGCAGGTGGACGACGAGCACCGAGTGGAGGGTGTCCTCCGATACCCTGGCAAGGGGCTGCCAGGTCCCGAGCCAGCCCTGCGGGGTCCGCACGAGGGCCCACCTGAGCACCCGGTCACCCTGCCAGAGGGCGAGGAAGAGGGCACCGAGGAAGAGGAGGACCCGGAGGGAAAAGACCGCCGACGAGGGGGAGAGGCCGGTCCAGAAGTTCGCGACCGCGTCCACGATGCCCTGCATCCTGGTCGTGGTC
>DATKKN010000068.1:0-8802 GCA_035542895.1 Methanomicrobiales archaeon
GGAGCCCGGGACAAGACAGAAGGCCCGGGCCTTGCCATGCCTCCACGAGGAAGAGGCTCTGATCCGTCACCGGCTCCCCCGGATGCGGGTCGTGTCGGAAGTCCTCCCCCCGATTCTTTCGCAGCGGATCGCATAGCTTCATGAAACCTGCCGCCGCATGCTGTGATCAAGCCGGTGATTCTCTGAAGGTCAACTTCGGGGGGTTCGTTCCCCTCTCCACTGTCGACTGGAGGGGCCGGGCGGTCTGCACGGTCTTCCTCCGGGGCTGCCCGGTCCGGTGCTCGTACTGCCACAACCGTTCCATCCAGGACGGGGTGGACGAGCGGGAGCTCGACGAGGTGATCGCCCTGATCCGGTCCTCGAAGCTCCTGATCTCGGGGGTGGTCTTCTCCGGAGGCGAGCCGACGATGCAGCCCGAGCCTTTGAAGGCCCTCGCACGGGCATCCCGGGAGATGGGGCTCATGGTCGGGCTCCAGACGAACGGGGTCTTCCCGATGGTGCTCGCCGGACTCATCGCAGGCGGACTCGTGGACCGGGTGGCCCTCGACATCAAGGCACGGTGGGAGCGGTACGACAACCTCCTGAAGGAGAAATATTCGGGGGCGGTCAGGGAGTCGCTCGCCATCTGCCGGGACGCGAAACTCGCGGGGGATCTCCCCGAGTTCGAGGTGGTGGTGACCCTCTTCCGGGGCTACGAGGACGACGTGCCCTACATCGCGAAGGTCGCGGAGGGGGTCGACCTCGTGCTCCAGCAGGGGTTGGACGGCGGGGTAAAGCCCCTCTCGGGCGACGAGCTTCGGAGGATCGCAGACCGGGTCGGGCGCGTCGTGAAGATCCGGACCCGGGAGGAGGGGGAGGTGGTGTATGCGGGTGATCGGGGTCGTCGGGTATCCGGCGAGCGGCAAGGGTGAGTTCTCCCGGATCGCCGCCGAGCTGGGCATTCCCGTGGTGGTCATGGGCGACGTGATCCGGCGGGAGGCCGCGAAGGCAGGGCTCGGGACCTCGGACGCAGCCCTCGGGGAGATGGCCATCCGGCTCCGGCGCGAGCAGGGCATGGACGCCGTCGCAATCCACACCATACGGGACGTCGAGGCTCTCCGGGCCCCAGTCGTGCTCATCGACGGCCTCAGGGGAGATGCCGAGGTGAAGCGGTTCCGGGAGCGCTTCCCCGGCTTCCTCCTCGTCGGGATCGTCTCCGGCTTCGGGAACCGGCTCGCGCGGTCCTCGGCGAGGGGCCGGAGCGACGACCTCTCCCGGGCAGAGGACCTCAGGAACCGGGACCGGCGGGAGGAGGGCTTCGGCCTCGCCCGGGCCCTCGCGGTGGCGGACCGGGTGCTCAAAAACGACGGGTCCCTCGCCGAGTTCGAGGCGAAGGTGCGGGTCCTCCTCGAGGGGATCCGGGGGGGAGCATGAGCCTCACTCCCTTCTTCTCCGCCTCCTCCAAGGTGTGGGACGAAAAGGGCTGGGTCTTCTCCCTCGAGGGCCTGGGATTCCGGGGCTGGGAGGTCGTCGCCGACGGGGCATACTCCTTCGAGCAGGAGGAGAACCTGCGGGAGGTCTCGGAGGTCGCGGGGAGCACCGGCCTCTCCCTCTCGGTCCATGCCCCGTACAGCGACCTGAACCTCGCCTCCCTGAACTACCCGATCTGGAGGGAGTCGGTGCGGCAGGTCGTCACCTGCATCGACCGGGCAGCCGAGGTCGCCGACCGGGTCACGGTCCACCCGGGATACCTCTCCCCGGTCGGGAAGCTCCTTCCCGAAAAGGTCTGGGGGCTCCAGAAGTCCGCCCTCACCGAGATCGGGGCCTTTGCCGCCGACTGCGGGGTCCGGGTCTTCCTCGAGAACCTGGGCGGCCTGAAGGAGGTCCTCTGCCGGTTCCCCGAGGAGATCCTGGGGATGATCGACGGAGTGGAGAATATCGGGTTTACCCTGGACATCGGCCATGCCCATACCGTCGGGAAGGTTCCCGAGTTCCTCAAGATCCTCACCTCGGCCGACCACCTGCACATCCATGACAACCACGGGACCGCCGACGAGCATCTTGCCCTCGGCGACGGCACCATCCCCTGGGAGGAGGTCGGGAGGGCGGTCGCGAGGGACTACGACGGCATCGTGGTGATCGAAGGGAGAAGCCTCGAGGAGGCCGAGAGGAGCCTCGCCGTTTTCGGGAGGTGCTTCATCTGACAGGCGAGACCCTCCACGTCCACTTCCTGGGCACCGCGGGGGCGCTCCCGACGCCGCAGCGGAACCTCCCCTGCATCATGGTGAGGCGGGGGTCCGACACCCTCCTCTTCGACTGCGGCGAGGGGGCGCAGCAGCAGATGATGCGCGCCCGGACCGGCTTCACCGTGAACGCCGTGTTCATCACCCACTGGCACGCGGACCACTTCCTCGGGGTCTTCGGCCTCGTCCAGACCCTGTCCTTCATGGGGAGGACCGGGGGCCTGACCATTTACGGCCCGCCCGGGGTCCACGAGTTCGCCGGCCTCGTCAGGCAGCTCTCCCGGACCACCCTCCGGTTCCCCATCGAGTCCGTCGAGATGGGCGACGGCTCGGTGGTCCGGTTCGGCGGGTACGCGGTCCATGCCTTCGCGACCTCCCACGGCATCCAGTCCATCGGCTTCGTCCTCGCCGAGGAGGGGAGGCCGGGGCGGTTCAATCGGGAGCGGGCGGTGGCCCTGGGGGTGAACCCCGGCCCCCTCTTCGGCCGGCTCCAGCGGGGGGAGACGGTCCGGATCACCCGGGACGGGGAGGAGACGGAGGTACACCCCGGGGACGTAATGGGGCCCCCGAGAGCAGGGCGGAAGATCTGCTACACGGGTGACACGAGGCCCGTCGAGGACCGGATCCGGGGCCTCGCGGGAGGTGCCGACCTCCTGATCCATGACGCGACCTTCGACGACCGGGACCGGGAGCGGGCCGAGGAGGTCCACCACTCCACGGCCGGCGAGGCGGGAGCCGCGGCGGCCGCCCTCGGGGTGAAGACCCTCGCCCTCGTCCACATCAGCCCGCGGTACACGGCAACGGCAGGCCACGTCGAGGACGCGAAGCGGTCCTTCCCGGGCGAGGTCATCGCCCCCTCCGACCTCACCTTGATCGAGATCCCCTTCAGGGACTGAAACGGGAGCGGTGTGCCGGGGACTACCCATAAGAGGGGGAAACACCTACCGGTTAGGAAAGATCGGGATCATCAAGAGGGAGAACAGGAGCAGGCCATGGAAGGGGAAAGCAAGGTCATCGTGTACCGGCTGGGCGCGAACTGCGACATCGGGGAGGTAGAGGAGGGGAAGATCTACAGCGGCAGGGTCCAGGGGTTTGCGAACTTCGGGGCCTTCGTCCTCCTGAACGACCGGGTGAAGGGGCTCGTCCACAAGTCGAATATCAAGCAAAGGCACAATGAACAGGACCCCATCCTCGTGCTGGTCAGGGGTATCCGGCCGAACGGGAACATCGATCTCGAGGAAGTGACCCCCTCCGTCTTCCATACCGAGATGGTGGTGAAGAAATCCGCCCCCGTGAAGCTCCGGGATCTCCAGAAGTCCATCGGCAGGGTGGTGCGGATCCATGGTGAGATTTCGCAGATCAAACAGACGAGCGGTCCGACCATCTTCACCATCGTGGACGGCGAGGGGATCGCGAACGCCGCGGCCTTCATCGAGGCAGGGGTCCGGGCGTACCCGGAGGTGCAGCTCGGCGACATCGTCTCCATCATGGGCGAGGTCATGCAGCGCAACTCCCAGCTCCAGGTCGAGGTCTCCTCCCTCGCGGTCCTCCCCGGTGAAGAGGCCCTCCACGTGCGCGAGGAGATCGACACGACCCTCGAGGCCCGTGCGGAACCACCCGAGCTCCCGCTCCTCGTGGAGAGTCCGGTCATCACCGCCCTGCTCCCGGCGATGCGGACGGTGGCGCGGAGGATCAGGAAGGCGGTCTTCATGGGCCAGCCCATCCTGGTCCGGCACCATGCCGATGCCGATGGGATTTCCGCCGCCGTCTCCCTCGAGCAGGCCGTGATCGCCCTCATCCGTGAGAACGGGGGTGACCCCGATGCCGCGTCCTTCCTCTTCAAGCGATCCCCGAGCAAGGCACCCTTCTACGAGATCGAGGACATCACCCGGGACCTTGACTTTGCCCTCAAGGACTTCATCCGGTTCGGCCAGAAGCTCCCCCTGATCATCCTCATGGACAACGGGTCCACCGAGGAGGACATCCCCTCCCTCAGGATGGCCGCGGTCTACGACCTCTCCATGCTCGTCGTGGACCACCACCACCCGGACGAGGTGGTGGACCCCTACCTCGAGGGACATGTGAACCCCTATCATGTCGGGGGCGACTTCGGGGTCACGAGCGGGATGCTCGGGGTTGAGCTCGCCCGGCTCGTCCACCCGTCGGTGGAACCCCTGGTCCGGCACATCGCCGCGGTCTCGGCAGTCGGGGACCGGTCGGAGGCACCGGAACGTGGCCGGTTCCTCGCGCTCGTTGCCGGGACCTATACCGAGGAGCATTGCAGGGACATTGCCCTCGCCCTGGACTACCTCCAGTTCTGGCTCAGGTTCAACGACGGGCGCGAGCTCGTGAAGGACATCCTCGACCTAAACGGCAACCCGGACCGGCACCGGGCCCTGGTGGCGCACCTCGTCGATCAGGCGAACCTTGCCATCGCCGACCAGGTCGAGGCTTCCATGCCCCACGTACAGGAGCGGAGGCTCCCGAACGGGGTGCACCTCTTCCTCCTGGACGTGGAGCTCCATGCCCACAAGTTCACCTTCCCGCCGCCAGGCAAGACCTCGGGGGAGATCCATGACCGGCTCATCCAGAGGAACTTGGGCGTCCCGGTGGTCACCATCGGCTTCGGCCCCGACTTCGCGGTGCTCAGGTCAAGGGGCGTGATGATGAATATCCCCCGGATGGTGCGGGAGCTCAGGCAGGAGATCATCGGCGGCGGGGTCTCGGGCGGGGGCCACCTGGTCGTCGGGTCGGTCAAGTTCGTGGAGGGGATGCGCGAGCCGGTCCTCGAGGCCCTCATCGGGAAGATCGCGGGCGCCCCGGTCCAGCCGCGGTGAAGGCGGCCGGTTCCCATCCCGGCGGAGAGCCACAGAACCGAATAGATAACTTATTTATACTGCGCGAGAACCACATTGAGGATCAAACAGGAGGTGTGCTCGTGTCAACCGCGAACCGTATCCGGGAAAGCTACAACGACACCCAGCGCAAGATCCTCTCCTATCTCGGCACGGGCATCCGGAAGGGGAAGCACTATTTCAAGTCCAAGTACATCGCGAAGGACCTTGGCCTCTCACCGAAGGAGGTGGGGACCAACATGGGCATTCTCGCCGAGATCTGCGAGGATCTCTCCATTATCCGCTGGAGCTACTCGAACAGCACGACCTGGCTCGTCACGAACCGGGCGGCCTGACCCTTTTCTCCCGCCTTTCCCTGGCATGACCGCAATCGAGATCACAGGAAGGATCGGGTTTATTGCTGACATCGACGGGAACCGGGACTGCATCCTGTCCCAGGAACATGCCAGTGAGGACCCGGGGGCCCTCTGGTTCAACATCGACCTCCCGAAGGGCCATGGCTTCAAACCCGGCGACCGGGTGAAGGTCACCATAGAAAAGATCTGAAGGCCCATCCCGGGTGACGGGCTCTAGGAGCCGCCGGCCGTCCCCTGGACGTACACCGATGGCACCTCGAGGGTGATCACGAACCGGTCCGCGTTCTGGGCATCGATCACCATGTAGAGGGGCCTTCCATGGGCAGCGACCGTCTTTGATACCGTGCCGGGGAATCGGATCTCCACCCCCTCAAGGATCCGCCCGCTCTCCTCGTCAACGAGGACCATCCGGAAATTCGCCTTCTCGGGGGACCTCGTGGCGTACAGGGTGGCATTCATCCTCCAGAGGGAGTACGGGACGGTGAAAGTCTCGGTGATCCCCCCATGGCTCTCTTCGACGTACGCAAAGGTCTGTCCGCTGTCGTACGGCCAGGGGGCATCCGAGGACCCGTAAATGGCCATGTTGCTCGGGAGGAACCGGACCGGGAGGGAGAAGTAGTTTTCGGTGTACCCGATACGTTTTGCGGCAATCGCGGGTGTGGCCGGTGTCTCCGGGGGGGGGGATTCGGTGGTCTCCGGCGGGACTGGCGTCACGAGGAGGGATGGCGGAGGGGTCGTGGGGATCGTCGCCGGAGCCTGGCCTGGCGGGGAGACTGGCGGGGAGGTGATGACGGTGAGGACGATAACGAGGGAGAGGCCGATGATCACCGCCGCGAGATCTCCCCGTTGCATGGAGAAACCAAGGAAGGCTCACCATAAATCTATTTCTCCCCTCCCCCGTTTTTCCCGGCCAGCCCGGGCCCCGGCGGGACATGCGCGGAGGTGCTCATTGTGGCCGCGATTGAATAAAAGGCTCTTTAATACACCTAGTTTGCAGAAAAGGTCAGTTTAAGCAGATGGACATAAAGCGATTGGTTTATATATTAGAGTGAATAACTAGTTGATCAAGGCATGGACGCATTCTCCCACCGCACCTGGATACCCTTCTACCTGTTCTCCTTCGGGACCGTCTCCATCGCGGTCCTCAGGTCCATGAACGGCGTCATCCTCCTGTTCACCCTCCTCCTGGTCGCCGGTGCCCTTGGCGTCATCTTCCTCACCATCCAGGCCGAGGTTGCCAGGAACACCGAGAAGAAGGAGCTCATGGAGGTTCTCTCGAAGAAGGCTCTCGAGGCAGCGGATCACCAGGAAAGCGAGGCGAAGTAGGGGCATGGGAAACGATCTCTATCTCAATCACCTCTACCAGGAGAAGGAGTTCTGGAACCGCTACGATAACCTGAAGGAGGTCCTCGGGCATCTCCAGGACCAGAACGAGCTCCTGGACCGGGTGCGCCGGGAGGAGGTCATCCCGGAGCAGACCCGGGACCTCGCGGTCAGGGCCCTTGCTGCCGACATCGAGCAGACCCGCCGGCTCTTCTCCGAGATCTTCCAGAATTTTGTCTCGGGTGCAGCGGTCGGGCTCAACCGGGTCGACCTGGAGACCTCCATCACCCTCGTCAACGGTACGATCCTCGAGGTGAACCGCTGCGCCCTCTGGGTCGACGGGGAGCCCTGGGAGATCCCGGGGGATCTCGGGAGGAAGTTCGCCGAGTACATCCTGGCACGGGAGGGGGGAAGCCCATCCGAGATCATCACCGAGTTCTACGAGAACGAGGAGCACCTCTACGATATCCGGCTCGGGGGAAGCCTGAACCGGTGCTCCCTCCAGATGATGGAGGAGACCTACCCGGCAAAGAACCTCCATGTCCGGCTCAGGCTCCCGGCCCAGTGCCTGGTGGACCACCACATCATTTGATCCACCGCGCCAGCTGCTGGGTGATAAAAATTCATTTGACTTATTAACCTTCCTATTTTGATTTTTGTTATACCAATTCCGCTTCATTTTCTGACATATATAAAAAGAGGAAACTGGACCTTTCCCTTGATACGGACGTTGTCCCCGGCACCGAAAAGGAAATATTAAATTCCCGCGGCTGCCAACGTTATCGTATGGGTGTGGCCGGCCAGAAGGTGAAGATCGTGGTCTTCGGCGCATACAACGCCGGAAAATCGAGCTTCATCCGTGCGCTCGACCCCTTCTCACGGCACATCGAGGCAGAGAACGAGGACGGCTCGACCACCGTTGCCATGGATTTCGGGAGGATCAGGATCGGGGAATGCAGCGTTTTCCTTTTCGGGACCCCCGGGCAGGAGCGGTTCGAGTTTGCCCGGAAGATCCTCTCCCGGGGGATGGACGGGGCGGTGGTGGTGGTGGACTCCACCCGGGACCTGGACGATATCACCCTTGCGCTCTTCCAGTGGCTGAAGGCCCGGGGGATCCCCGTCGCGGTCATGGCAAACAAGTGCGACTGTGCTGATGCCCTCCCGGAGCAGGTCAGGGCACAGGTGACCTTCTTCCCGGTCCATGTCATCTCGGCACGCACCGGCATGAACGTGGAACCCTCCCTCCGCGCCTTCCTGAAGGACATCCTCTCGGCAAAGGTCCCGATCCCATAGCTTTAAATTCCCGGAGCTTCACATTTCGTTAATGTCCACCGTCAGATCGGTGCTCCTCCTCGGAACGTCCCTCGCGCTCCTCCTGCTCTCCCTTTCCCTCTCGCCGGGCTGCCTCTCCACCTCCATCGGGAGGGCCACCTACGACGGAAGCACCCTCCTCGTCCCGGTCACGAACGCCGGGGGTGAATCAGGTGCGGCGCTCCAGGTGAACGTCTTCCGGTTCCAGGACTTCCGGCAGGTCGAGGTGAGCCGGACCATCGTCCCGGTCACCCTGCGGCAGGGAACCGGCACCTACCCCGTTCCCCTCCAGCTGGATGACGGGACCTTCCGGCTCTACCTCTACGTCATCACCGGGAGCGACCGCCGGGCCGGCGTGATCCAGGATATCACCGTGGCAACCCATGGAACGGCTCCTCGCATCAGCTCTCGGTGAGGAGCCGGCCGACGCCGTTTTCACCGGCTGTGCCCTCTTCAACCCCTTCGACTGCTCCTGGGAGAGGACCTCCGTCGCGGTCACCGGGGGGATCGTCGCGGGAACCGGCGACGACTACCGGGGGAGGGTGGTCCGCGACCTCCGGGGTTCCCGGATCGTCCCCGGGCTCGTCGACGCCCATGTCCATATCGAATCGTCCCTCCTCGTGCCGACCGAGTACGCGCGGGCCGTCCTCCCCCATGGCACGACCACGGTCATCGCCGACCCCCACGAGATCGCAAACGTCGCCGGGGTGGACGGGATCGAGTACCTCATGCGCG
>DATKKN010000069.1:0-11352 GCA_035542895.1 Methanomicrobiales archaeon
CGAGGTCTCCATCCAGAAGCGGAACACGAGGGGCGTCCGGATCATGAACCTGGAGGCCGGGGACCGGATCGTCGGGGTCGCGGTGGTCCGGGCGAATGGCGAAGGGGAGAACGGCTCCACTCCCGCCCCGGCCGCTCCGAAGCCCCCTGCCTGAGGAAGAGGAGAACCTTCATATATCAGGGAATCATCCCGTTCTCTGTAGGGAATGGGATGCGAGGGATCATCCCGTTCTCTGTGAGGAGTGGGGATGTTCCGCACGGTGATTGCCGTCGAGACCCGGGGCGAGGGGGACGTGGTGAACCTCACCGGCGATATTGAGAAGGCCGTTTTGGAGAGCCGGGTCAGGGACGGGCTCGTGAACCTCTTTGTCACCGGGTCCACCGCGGCCCTCACCACCATCGAGTACGAGCCGGGGGTGCTCGAGGACTTAAAAAGGGCCCTCGCGGTCCTCGCACCCCCGGGCATTCCCTATGCCCACGACGGGCGATGGGGGGACGGGAACGGGAGGTCCCACGTGAAGGCCTCCATCATCGGGCCGTCGCTCACGATACCGCTCGGGAAGGGCCTCCTCGAGCGCGGAACCTGGCAGCAGGTCGTCCTCCTGGAGCTCGACACCCGGCCGAGCCGTCACCGCACTGTCACCTGCACCATCGTAGGGGAGCCGGTGGCAGAACAGGCGGGGAAGAAATAACGGACCGTCCAGGGCTCTGCCTGCCTGCCGGGCGATCCGGGAGTGGGGAGTACTTAATCCAGGGGAACCGTTTCCAGCTGCGAGACGAGCTCCCAGATCCGGGTCCGGGCGTGCACCGGCATGTTGGGATCATTGGAGACCTCGTCGATCTTGGAGATGGCCGTCGCCGCGCGCAGGCCGATGGGCTTTGAGGCGTCCATGAGGACCGTCCGGGTCTCGTCGGCGACCCGCCGGATGTTCCGGGGGATGGTCCCGTCCTCCATGATCTGCTGGAGCATCTGGATGCACGCGCGTATGGTATCGTCTGGCTTTGGCATGGTACTCCCTTTATGAATCATCATATCCCCACATATATACCTTGATAAACGGAGTGACGGCGATGGAAGCGAGGAATCCCGACGATATCATGGCCGAGTGCCTCCTCAAGGGGGGAAAGATGCTCTCGAGGGCCTGCCGCGCCTGCGGGTCGCCCCTCTTCGAGGTGAAGGGCGAGACGCTCTGCGTCGTGTGCGCCGAGACGGGGAAAGGGAAGGAGCAGGGGCCGGCAAAGGGTGCCGGGAGGAAAGGGAATGCCTCATCGACGGCGGCAGGAAGGGCGGCGGCAGGAAGGGCGGGAGGGGTCGGTTCCAGGGCCACCGGCACCCCTGCTCCGTCAGGAGACACCGGGGCCGATCCCGCGGCCGATCTCCGCCTTACCGTCGCCGAGCTCGCACGCCGGGCCCGGGAGGAAACGGACCCCGACCGGTGCGTGGCCCTCATGGAGGCGGCGAGGAAGGGGGCGGAGGCCCTCTCCTTCCTTCAGCGGTAGGGCTGCCTCGCGATATCGGTGATCTGCCGGGCGGTTTTCTCCCCGATGCCCTTCACCGCCATGAGCGTGGCGGGGTCGGCGTCGAGCACCGCCTTCACCGACCCGAAGTGGGAGAGGAGGAGCCGTGCATTGCGCAGGCCAACCGACGGGAAGGACGCGAGGATGTACTCCTGCTGCTCCTTCAGGGACCGGTACGACTTGTAGGGGTGGACCTTCCGCTCGCCCCGGTCCCCCTCCTCCCGACGGGCGAGGGTGAAGATCATCTCCGCGGTGTCCCGCTCGTCCTTGGTGAAAAAGATGCTGACCCCGAGATCCACGGCAATCGCTGCGAGGGCCCCCCTGATGGCGGAGGGGTTCACGTTCCGGGCGGTGTGGATATCCCCTCCCTCGATGATGAGCACCGGGCGGGCCGATGCCGAGGCGAGCTCCCGGATCTGGCCGAACAGGTCCCGTTCGACCAGCGTGTCGACGAAGTCCCTCGCGGTCTTGCGCTCGATGAGGATCCGGTCACCAGCGAGATAATCCCCCTGCTCAAGCCTTCGGACCTGGAGCCGTGCCCCGAGCTTCGAGAGGTGCTCGACCACCCGCGATGAGGTCTCCCGGTCGTCGGCGGTTACCTCGGGACCCTCCGGTCCCCGGGGGATGAAGGACTCGATGGCCGTCTGGCCCCGGGGCATGGCCCCCGGCCCGGGTGCCGGCCCGGGAGAGGGGGTGTCCCCAGTCCGGTCTTCGGATGGCTTGCCCTCGGCCGTATTCCCGGGCTGCCGAATCCCCTGGCCCCGGAGGTTCCTCATGCCGGTCACCATGGCCCGCTCCCTCGTCTGGCTCACGTACCGGTACGCCTCGTCCGAGGTCCCCTTCGTGACGAGCACGATGATCTTTCCCGCCCCGCTCCTCCCCGTCCTCCCCTTCCTCTGGATGGACCGGATCTCCGAGGGAACCGCCTCATAGAAGATGACCATGTCGGTTGACGGGACGTCGAGCCCCTCCTCGCCCACCGAGGTGGCGATGAGGACCCGGAACTCCCCCTGCCGGAATCTCTGGAGGGCCTCGATCTGCTTCTTCTGGGTGAGTCCGCGCTCGGCATCCTTCGTCGCCTGCCCGACGAACCGCTCGGCATGGATGCCGAGGGAGTTCAGGTGGTTCACCAGGTTCTGGACGGTGTCCCGGTAGGTGGCAAAGACGATGATCCGGCTGTCGGGGTGGGCCGCGAGCTGGGCCTGCACGAGCTTCCCCACGAGCTCGAGCTTCTGGTGCAGCTCACCGGTCCAGAGCGATGACTCGGCGACCAGTTTCCGGAAGGCCGGGTCCCCGCCGAGGCGCTGGGAGGCCTTGCTCCCCCCGGGCGAGGCCCCCTCCAGGGCAAGCTTCTCCAGGTAGTGCCGGAGTGCCTCGCTCCCCTGGGTCTCGGCAAGGGAGATGGCATGCCGGAGCTTCATGATCTCGGCGTGGATCGAGGCCGCCTGGAAGGCCGATCGGTCCCCCCCCTGGATCCGTCGCTGGATCTGGGCGTTCAGTTCGTTGAGCGCCCGCATGGAGAGCTTCCCGGGCTTCGGCACCTGGAAGTGGAGGCGCTCGAGATGCCCCAGCCGGTCTGCAACGAGCCGGTTCAGCGTCTGGAGCGCGTCGGCAAGCTCCTTCGGGAGATCGATCGCGACATACTGGATCTCCCGATCGTGGACGTAGGGCCTGACATCCTCGTCGCTCTCCACCCGGGTCTCGACCTGGGTTATGGAGAGGTTCTCGCACACCTCGCTCACCTTCTCCCGGTCCCCGCCCGGCGAGGCGGTCATGGCGAGGATCAGGGGGTCCCTCGCGGTCTCCATGTAGCGCCGGCCGATGAAGGCGTATGCATAGTTCCCCACGGCCCGGTGGCACTCGTCCACGACGAGGAGGGTGACGTCGGAGAGGTCGTACCTTCCCGCGAGAAGGTCGTTCTTCACCGCCTGGGGGGTGGCAAAGCATAACCGGGATCCTGCCCACCCCGCCCTCCGCTCCTCCGGCGGGGTCTCGCCGGTGAACATGACGAAGGGGGACTGGTCCCCCTCCTTGCGACCGGGGACGATGAGGTACTTCTCGAAGAACCGCAGGTGCTGTTCGACGAGGGGCTTTGTCGGGGCGAGGACCAGGATCCTCCCCCCCTTGTTGTGCATCCGCGATGCCGCGACGATGAGGGCGATCGCCGTCTTCCCGAGCCCCGTCGGAAGGACCACCAGGGTGTTCCCGTCCAGGGCGTGAAGGGCGATGGCGAGCTGGAAGCGCCGCTCCTCGAGGCATTCGGGCCGGATGAGGGGATGGGTGATGTATTTCATGGACCGAGGGAGGAAAACGCGATGTCCCCGCAGATGAGGCCCCTGAGGGTCGCGACAAGGGCGTCCTTCTTCACCCTCGCCTGGGCCATGCTGTCCCGCTCACGGATGGTGACGGTCCCGTCGTCGAGGGTCTGGTAATCGACGGTGACGGCATAGGGGGTGCCGATCTCGTCCTGCCGGCGGTACCTTCTCCCGATGGCCCCGCTCTCGTCGAACTCGGTGAAGATGCCTCCCGCGGTGAGCGTCGAGGCGATCTCCGCGGCAACCCGGTCGAGCCCGTCGCGGCTCACGAGGGGGAAGACCCCCGCCTGGACCGGCGCGACCGCGGCCGGGAGCCGGAGCACCCGGCGCACCTCCCCCTCCACCATGTCCTCGCCGTACGAGTGCTCGAGGACCGCGTAGCACATCCGGTCGATGCCATAGGATGGCTCGATGACATGGGGCATCACCTCCTCGCCCCTCACCTCGACCTCCTCTTCCCGTACCTGGTACAGGGAGGCCGGGATGGAGATCTTCTCCCCCGCAACGTCGATCTCGACCCCCCCGGGGCCCGGGTCTGCTTTCACCAGGGCATCGGCGACCTCCTTCGCCCTCCCCCGGAACTTCGGGCCGAGGGCTTTCATGTCGGGGATGATCCGTTTCCTCTTCTCCATTCTCGGGACTTCGAGGGGGATATATGCGGTGAGGGCGACCCCGCTCACCGCTGAGTGGGCCTTCAGGTCATAGTCTGTCCTGTCCGCGATCCCGACGAGCTCCACCCACCCGAACCTCCCGGAGAGGATCTCCGCGTCCCAGCAGTCGGCGGCATAGTGGGCCCGCTCGGTGGTGAGGTGCTGCCTGAACCTGAGCCGGGCCGGGTCCACGCCGATGGAAACGAGGATCTCGTGGGTGAGGGCGATGTAGTAGCCGACGTACTCGTTCGCCACGAGGCCGCCTTCCACGGCGTCCTTCATGGCCACCCGGACCGGTTCCTCCTTCCCCTCGTCCTGGGCACAGCAGCCGAGGAGCGGGACCTGGTACTCCGCGTACCGGACGAACCCGGGGTGCCGTTTGCCCTCGGGGTGGACGAAGATCTCCGCTTCGGCCTGGGTGAACTCCCGGAGCCGGATTATCCCCTGCCTCGGGGAGATCTCGTTCCTGAAGGACTTGCCCACCTGGACCGTGCCGAAGGGGAGCTTGTCCCGGTAGAACCTGAGGAGCCGGGGGAAATCGGTGAAGATGCCCTGGGCCGTCTCGGGCCGGAGGTACCCTTTGCGCTGGGACCCGGGTCCGATCCAGGTGTTGAACATGAGGTTGAAGTCGAAGACCTTCACCTGCCCGAGCTCCTCGCCGCAGGCGGTGCAGGGAAGCTCCTTCAGGGCACCGGAGAGGGCCTCGGCGGAGAGGGCCGCGGGGTTCGGCACGCCGTGGGCCGCGGCGACATGATCGGCCCGGAGGTACTCCTCGCACCGGGGGCACTGGACCATCTTGTCCGAGAAGCCCTTCACATGCCCCGATGCCACGTAGACCGGCTCCACCCCGACGGTCGGGCACTCGATCTCGTGGAAGCCCTCGCGGAGGACGTAGAATGACCGCCAGATTTCCTCGATCCGCCGCTTCATCCGGGCGCCGAGGGGCCCGTAGTCGACGAGGCCGGCGACCCCGCCGTAGATCTCCGCCGAGGGCCATATGAACCCCCTCCTCTTCGCGAGCTCCATCACCCTCTCGTAAACGTCCGGTTCCGGCACGGGGCACTCCTTCCCTCAATACATTGACCACAAATTATAAAACCATGCTTTTCCAAGGTATGCGAATAAGGAAATTCTTAAATAACATAGCAGTGACTGTAGTGCGGTATTCAGCAGGAACCCCCCATGGATGAAGACAACCGAAAGAAGCAGCTCCTCGAACTTTTTTCGAACATCACCAGCAAGACCAAGATCGTGGAACCGATGAAGAAGATCCATGGATCCCTCCGGGACCGCGATGCCATCGAGCGGGAGATCGCCCTCATCATGCGGGAAATCCTCGACAAGGGCTACTTCAAGACCAAGCTCGCCCCCCGGCAGCTCGCCCGGCTTGTCATGGCCTTCTACGAGGGGAAAAATGACACCGAGATCGCCCGGTCACTCGGGGACGAGAAGCTCAGTAAGACCGTCGCCCGGGCCCGGGTGCGGATGAAACTCTTCCGGGACCTGGACTTCAAGATGCCCTTCGACCGCGAGAAGCTCACGAAGCTCGTCGAGTCCGGGAAGACCATGAAGGACGTGAGCGAGGAACTCGGCATCTCGCCCTCGACCCTCCGGGAGTACCGGCACGTCCTCGACGAGGTGAACGACCCCACCCTGGACCCGTACATCCAGCGCATCCACGACGTCATGGAGGACCGGGACCTCTCGGAGCAGATGACAAAGGGACTCGCCCAGGACGGTCTCACCGAGGCCATCGACATCACCGAGGCCGAGCTTATCGACGTGACCTGACCGCCCCCATTTTTCCTCCCGGCGCCCCCAACCTTTTTATCCATCCGACAGATCCTCTGTTATGCGACTCACCTGGCTCGGCCACGCCTGCTTCCTTCTCGAGGGGAGGAAGTCCGTCCTCATCGACCCCTTCGTCCCCGGGGGCCCCATCAGGGCAAAACCGGACCTCGTCGCCATCACCCACGGCCATGATGACCACCTCGGGGAGGCCATCCGGCTCGGGAGGAAGACCGTAGCCATCTCGGAAATAGGAAAGTACCTGAGGGGGAAGGGCCTCGAGGTCGAGACCATGAACCTCGGCGGCACCATCACCGTGGACGGGGTGGAGTTCACCATGACCCAGGCGGTCCACTCCTCGGGCCTCAACGAGGCCGGGCCGACGGCGTACGGCGGGTGCGCCTGCGGGTACGTCATCGGGATGGACGGGGTGCGGGTCTATCATGCCGGCGATACCGCGCTCTTCTCGGACATGAGGCTCATAGGGGAGCTCTACCGGCCGGACGTCGCCCTCCTCCCCATGGGGGGCAGGTTCACCATGGGCCCGAGGGAGGCCATGATGGCGGCGGAGTACGTCGGGGCAAAGACGGTCATCCCGATGCACTACAGCACCTGGCCGGCAATACTCCAGGACCCGCTCGCCTTCAAGCACGCCATCGAGCGCACGACGGACCTCTCGGTGGTCATCCTCGCCCCGGGGGAGGCGCACGAGGTACCGGGGAAGGGATGAACCCTCCTCACGACTTTTTCGCTCGAGGTCGGTTCTGCGCGACTTCGTCGCTCGAGGTCGGTTTCTGATGAAACCTCCCTCTGATGAAACCTGCCGCCCCGCCTTTGGCGGAGCGGCGGATGAGAAAACCATCAGGTTTTCGAAACCTCGATGACCGCCCTTTGGGCGGTGGCGGCGGTTTGAGAAAATCATCAGATTTTCGAAACCTCTGGTCGCACCCCGCCTGATGGCGGGTTGCTCCAGCTCGGGTCCCGCCGGACCCTCGCTCACCCGAACCAGTTCTTCTCCGGCGGCGGGGGCCCGCGGGGGATAACCCAGCGCATCCCGCCATGGTGGCCCCTCGCATCGCCCTTATAGCGGGGGATGACATGGAAGTGGAGGTGCATCACTGCCTGGCCGGCAAACCTCCCGACGTTCGTCCCGATATTGTACCCGTCGGGATGGTGGCGCTCATCGATATACCCCTTGAGCTGCTGGACGAGCTCCATGATGGCCGATCGCTCCTCCGCCGTTGACTCGAAGAAGGACTGGTAGTGGCGGAAGGGGATGACGAGCATATGCCCCCGGCTTACCGGGAAGCGGTCCATCCTCGCGTACGCGAGGTCGTTCCTGGCCATGATCTCCGGTTCCGGGGGGTTGCAGAAGGGACAGTCCGGTTCGGTTTCCGGCAAAAGTTGATCACCCTGGTAACCACGATCAGGGCATATACCTTGAAAAAGGTTGAGATCGGGTTGTCCGGGGCTACCTGCCCAGCGCCCGTTCCCCGCCGGCGGAGACCGAGCCGTATCCGGGGATCTCCCGCGGTCCCCGGTTCAGAGCTGCTTTCCCTTGTTCGCCCTGCGGCTGCAGATGTGGGAGTTGTACTTCACCTTCGGGTTGAAGGTATCGAACTCCGCCCCGCAGACCGGGCAGGTCCTGTGGTAAATCCTGTGATAGGACTGCTTTTGCCTTTCAGAGAGCATCGTACGCCTCTTCTCCGCAGATATTGCGGCTGGAAGCTGATGAAGATGTGGGTCATCCGAGAGGATCGCATGCACCCCGCGGACCTCCAGGTTTTTATAGGAGATCGGGAGATATTGAGCGGGTGGCGGTTATGGCAGGCCTGACCCAGTTCAGCGCGGAGAACCTCGCCGGCGAGGCCCGGGTGGACCCGGCCCGGTGGAGCCAGGTCCCCTCCGAGCAGGAGGTTGCGGAAACCGCTGCGGCCATCGGGACGAGGGGAACGAGGGTCATCAGGGTTAAGGATCGCCGGGAGGCACTCGACGTCCTCGTCCGGCTCATCCCCCGGGGGGCGGAGGTGATGAACGGGTCCTCGACGACGCTCATCGAGATCGGCTACGAGGATCTCCTGAAATCGGGGAAGGCCGGGTGGGTGAGCCTCCATGACCGGATCACCGCCGAGAACGATGCCGCCAAGCGGGCCGAGCTTAGGCGGAAATCGGTCACCGCTGACTACTTCGTCTCGGGTGCGAATGCGATCGCCCGGACAGGGGAGATCCTCGCATGCGACCGAACCGGGAGCAGGGTCGGGGCCTGGCCCTTTGCGGCCGGGCGGCTCATCCTCGTCTCGGGTACGAATAAGATCGTCCCGACCCTCGAGGAGGCCCTCCGGCGGATCCGGGAGTACGCCTTCCCCCTCGAGAATGCCCGGGCCATGCGGGCCTACGGGACCCCGAGCCGGATCGGGAAATGCGTCATCCTCGCAAACGAGGAGGTCGCGGGCAGGGTCACCCTGATCCTTATCGACGAAACCCTGGGGTACTGAGGAGCAGGAGGAAAACAGATGACCGAAAGCCCGGTCGAGCACCTGAAGGCCCTCATCGAGCGGTACACGGTAATCACCGTTATCCCCGACATCGACCGGTACCGGAGGATCACCACTCCGAAGGAGGGGCATTGCATTTTCCGGGGCTGTACCGAGCCCATCGCCTGGGAGGATGCCTCCGGGGGGAATTTCCTCTGCGAGGGGCATTACCGGACCATGAGGACCTGGATCGAGGAGGCGAGGAAGGGGCTCCTCCCGGGTGGGCACCCGGGCGCTCTCTTCGAGTCATGAAGAATGGACCGGTGCAGGAAGGTTCAGAACCCTGGGACCGGTTCTGATTTATAGGAGCAGTTTCTATCAGGTCATGTATGCCACAACCCTTTTTCTCCACGGCCCGGGGGCTCCTCCTCTCCCCCCGCGAAATGTTTTCCCAGCTCAGGACGGAGAGCCTTGGATCCGCCTTCCGCTACCTGCTCCTGACTCTCGCGATCTTCGTTATTTTCACGGCGATCTCCAGGATCATGCTCCTCGCCCGGATCTACACACCACAGGATTCCATCGGGATTATCGCGATTTTAGTCGCGGCGGGGACCATCGAGGCGATCATGAACTTCATCTACGGGACCTTCGGGGCGCTGATGGTGGGTATCTGGCTACACTTCTGGTCCTTCCTCCTCGGTGCCAGGCGGGGAATCGGGGAGACCATCCGGGCCGCCTTCTATGCCTTCACGCCTGTTGGGCTATTCGGATGGATCCCGCTTTTCGCCGGAACGCTTTTCTTCGGGGGCTTCTCGCTTTTTGGAATCGAAAAGAGTCCCGGATTCATCAGGTACAGCACCCTCGCCATCATCGGCACCGAAATTCTTCTTGTTGCCTGGGCTTTCCTGATCGCTACGTATGGCATTGCCGGATTCCAGCAGATACCCGAAAACAGGGCCAAGGTTGCGGGGCTTATGTCCTTCCTGATCCCGCTCGGTCTCGGGATCGCGGGCATCATCTACCTCTTCTCTGCCTACCCTTTCTTGTGGACATTGTTCTTCCCATGAGGCTCCTCGACCCCGATTGCGCCCTGTCCGTGCCCTTCCTTTTTCAGGGAGCTCTACCCGAACGCGGGAAACCATCTTACCTCCCGAGTGGCTTTCACCGGGAAGCCTCATCCCAGGGGACGTTTTCAGCTAGCATTATCTCCGGGAATTGCCTTCCATCAATAGGGGAAGAGTGAGAGCCGGGGGACAACCATGGCAACGGTATATGACCTGATCATCCTCGGGACCGGCGCCGCGGGCACATCGGCGGCGACCCGGGCCCGCCGTCTCGGCGCGGAACGCATCGCGATGGTAGAGCGGGGGACCCTCTGGGGCACCTGTGTGAATACCGGGTGCATCCCGAGCAAGTTCCTGCTCGCCGTCGGGGACCTCCACTACTACAGGAACCTCGCGCACGGAGGGCTCGAGGTCGCGACCCGGCTTGATCCGCCGTCGGTCCTCAGGGAGAAACGGGACCTGATCCTCCGGCTCCGGGAGAGGAAAGCCCGGCGCCTCTTCGGGGAGCTCGGGGTTGAGCTCGCGGAGGGGCAGGCGAGGTTTCTCTCCCCCCGGGAGATCGAAGTGGCAGGCAGGAGGCTCGAGGCCAGGCGGTTCGTCATCGCGACCGGCTCCTCGCCCTCCGTGCCCATGGTTGAGGGACTCACCGGGGTCCCGTACCTCACGAATATCGAGGCATTGGAGCTCGAAGAAGTGCCCGATTCGATCATCATCGCCGGGGGGAGAGCCCTCGGCCTCGAGTTCGCCCAGGTCTTTGCCCACTTCGGTTCAAGGGTCACCCTCCTCCAGCGGAGCCCCCATGTGATCCCGGAGGAGGAACCGGAGATTTCGACGGCGATGGAGGATGCCCTGAGGGGGGAGGGGATCGCGGTCCATACCGGGGCCGAGCTGGTCCGGGTCCGGAGAGAGAGTGAAGGCATCGGCGTAACTGCCCGGGTGAAGGGAGAGGCAGAGAAATTCACCGCCTCCCGCATCCTGTTTGCCACCGGCCGCAGCCCGAACACGAAGGACCTCGACCTCCCCGCCTGCGGCGTGAAGACCAAACCGAATGGGGCCATCGCCGTGGACGACACCATGCAGACCTCCGTCCCGCACATCTTTGCCGCGGGTGACGTCACCGGGGAGCCGATGCTCGAGCCCTGGGCCGGGGTCGGCGGGGCCATCGCCGCCGAGAACGCCCTCACGGGAAAGGGAAGGAGGATCGACCGGTTCTCCCTCCCCCACGCGGTCTTCACCACGCCGCAGGTGGCGAGCGTCGGGCTCACCGAGGCAAAGGCGAGGGGGAATGGCCTCGCCGTGAAGTGCCGGTCGGTCTCCATCGGGGATGTCTCCCGGGCGATGATGACGGGGGACACCCGGGGCCTGGTGAAGATCGTCGCAGAAGAAGGGTCGGGGAAGGTCCTCGGGGTCCACGTTCTCGCCCCGCTCGCTGCCGAGATCATCATGGAGGGGGTCCTCGCCGTGAAGTACGGCCTCACCGTCCGGGACCTCACCGACACCTTCCACGTCTTCCCGACCATAGCGGGCGCCATCCAGGATTGCGC
>DATKKN010000070.1:0-9668 GCA_035542895.1 Methanomicrobiales archaeon
GCCCGGATCTGTGACGTCTCCCTGGGGACCATCCGGGTCATCTTCGTGTCCCGGGGCTACCGGCACCTCGCCCCCATCCTCGGATTTTTCGAGATATCCATCTGGCTCTTTGCCATCGGCCAGATCATGCGGGACGTGAACGACATCTCCATCTACTTCGCCTATGCCGCCGGGTTCGCCACGGGGACCTACGTCGGGATCGTCCTTGAGGAGAAGCTCTCCCTGGGCACGGTGCTCGTCCGGGTCGTCACGAAGAGGGACTCCACCGACCTCGTCGGGGCGCTGAAGGACGGCGGTTTCGGGGTCACCACCCATGCCGCCGACGGGGCCATGGGGCCGGTCACCATCATCTTCACCGTGGTGAAACGCGAGGACCTTCCTCGCGTCGTGGAGATCATCAAACGGTTCAACCCGCATGCCTTCTACTCGGTGGAGGATGTCCGGCACGCGAGCGAGGGGGTCTTCCCCGCCCGCGAGGGAGGGTTCTTCAGGAGCTACCTGGATCCCGGGCGGTTCTTCGCAAAGAAGAAGTAGTGAACAACGGAGATTTTAGTAAAAGCCGGCGGGGAACGGGTGCCCCGGTTAGAGGGAGTCCACCCCTTCGCTCATCCGGAACTTCTTCCCGCAGGACGTGCAGAAGGCGAGCTTCTTCCGGTCGAGCTCCCCGAGGGTCCGGGGCGGGAACATGACGCACTCGACGTCAGGGCAGTGATCGAGGCCGAAGAGGTGGCCGATCTCGTGGGCCCCCTCCTTCGCTATCCGGCCGGCGAGGTCCGAGTCCTCGCTCGTCCGGCCGTAGTAGCCGTTGTCCAGGCGTGCGGTCGAGACGACGGCGGCCCCCACCGACTCCCGGGCAAGGCCGAAGACGAAGTCCTGGCCCCGCACCGAGAGGTCGTGGGGGACGACGAGGAGGATCGCCTCAGGGGTGCCCCGCTGCCGCTTGAATAGCTGGATGCGCGAGAGGATCGCCTGGGCATCGTACTGGTCCCGCTCCCGGTCGTACCCCGAGAGGAGGATGCAGTTCTCCGCGATCTCCAGGGGGATCCCGAGAATCGACCTGATTCTCTTCTCAACGGCAATTTCGAGGCCCCTGGGCGCGTCCCGATCCCAAAAGATTTTGATGCGCATTCTCTTAACCATAAGCTGTGGTGACGGGCCCGTATAAACGTATTGAGCGCCATATCGGAGAATATGTCGCGGGGACCTACCGGTGCGTCGTGGAGGTGGGCGCCGGGGAGAACCTGGTTACCGCACGGATCATCAGGGACGCGGGGGTCCGCATCCGGTGCACAGACATCAGGCCCGTGCCCGGGGAGCATGGGATACCGGTCGCCCTCGACGATGTCTTCTCCCCGGATGAAGAGCTCTACCGGGGGGCCGACCTGATCCTCGCCATCCGCCCCGGAGTGGAGATGGTCCCGCCTCTCATCGCTCTCGCTGCAAGGACGGATGCGGATCTCCTCGTGTACCACCTGGGGAACGAGGTGTATGGGACCGGCGGGGAGCTCATCGACTGCGGGGTGATCCTCCACCGGTACCATGCCCGGAAGAGGGCCTGATAAGATTAAAAGAGGGAGGACTGGCCACCGGGCCCTTTTCTCCCGGCTCCCTTCGGCCGGGGCTTTTTCTCCGGTATCTCCTTCGCCTTCTCCTGCCGCTCGATGGCCCCGATAACCTCCCGGGCCCTTGCCCGGTCATGGATGAGCATGGTGAGCTCCTCCTCGTCCAGGGAGAGGTCCCGGGCATTGGCAACGGGATCCGCCTCAACGAGTACGGCAAGAAGGGTGAGCTGGTCCTCCCTGAGCACCTCCTGGGGGATATGGGCCTGCTCCCCCACCTTCCTGAGGAGGGACTCCCGGACGGCCTTCTGCCGGCGGTGGCTGGAGATCCTCCGCCACCGGCCCGGCGGCATGAGCCTGGCCCTCGCCCCCCGGCCGGCGGCCGCCAGGGACGACCCGAGGAGCATCAGGGCGTTCGCGTACCGCCAGAGGGAATAGTACTGCCTCCTGAAGGTGAGTCCCAGGTACTCGTCTGCCCGCGAGACCCAGCGGTACGCGACGGCAAGGGATCCGGTATCGGGCAGATGGACGAGATTCCCTTCTATCCACTGGAGAATGGTGTCCGGGGGTTCGTCGGCGGCACGGGCCTCGGCGAGGAGGGCGGCGTCCTCCCTTCCCCGGAAGACCGAGAGGACGAGGTCGAAGATGGAAACCCGGTCGTCCTTCGGCGATGATGCGACGTCGGCCTCGGTCACCCGCTTCCTTCCGCCCGCCGCAGCCTGGAGCATGTTGATGGAGGCCCGGATGTCGCCCCCGCCGAGCTCGGCGATCCGGACGAGGGCAGCGTCCGTGCAGGCGAGCCCCTCGCTCGCGCAGATGAACTTCAGCCTGGGGACGACGGACCTCGCCTGGACCGCCCGGAAGAGGACCGGCTCGCACCTCGCCCGGATCTCGGGCGGGATGCCATACAGGTCGTTTGCTATGAGGATGACCGGCTGCCGGGAGACCCGGATCACCTCGAGGATCTCCCTCGCGCCGCCCCGGTCGGCGGTCCCGTGCAGGTTGTCTGCCTCGTCGAAGAGGATGAGCTTCCTCGAGGCACCGGAGAGGCTTGCCGTAACGCTTGCCTCGCCGGCGATTCGGCCAATGACGTCCTTCGTCCTCTGGTCGCTCGCGTTCAGCTCGATGACATCCCAGCCCCGGTCCGAGGCGAGGGCGAGGGCGGCGGAGGTCTTCCCGGTCCCGGGTTTTCCATGGAGGAGGAGGGGCTTATATCCCTGGACCCACGACAGGGCCCAGTCTGACATGGCCTTCAGGGCAGGGCCGTTCCCGACGAGGTCCGGGAGCCGCCGGGGCCGGTACTTCTCTGCCCAGTCCATACCCCATCATCGGCCAGAAATGAAATAAATTATCTCATATGACGACCGAGATACCTTGACAGGATGGCCGGATGGTCGAGACGAGCTGCTCCCTTGACTCGGTGAAGAAGGCGGTGCGCGAGTACGAGGGCGTGACGAGGAAGCATGGCATCGGCGAGATGATCAAGGCCCTCCGGATCGATGCCCCCGAGGTCGTCGCCTCCTTCGGCGAGGACGCAGCCGTGATCAGGAACGGCGACCAGGCGCTCCTCCTCGCCGCCGACGGGATCTGGAGCAGGCTCATGGAGGCCGATCCCCACTGGGCCGGCTACTGCTCGGTCCTCGTGAACATCCATGACATCGCGGCGATGGGAGGGCGGCCCCTCGCGCTCGTCGACGTCCTTTCCCTCTCGGACGAGAAGATCCGGGACCATGTGACGGCGGGGATGCTCTCCGCCTGCGAGCAGTTCAACGTCCCCATTGTCGGCGGGCATCTCCACCCCGACACCCCGTACAGCGTGATCGACGTCGCAATCCTCGGGGTCGCGAGGCTCGACTCGGTTATCTACTCCCACACGGCGAAGAGCGGGGACGCGGTCATCGCGGCCGTCGACCTCGAGGGGAGGGTCCACCCGTCCTGCGCCCTGAACTGGGACTCGGTGACGATGAAGGCACCGGCGAAGGTCAGGGCCCAGATCCAGGTGCTCCAGGCCCTCGGCGAGGCGCACCTGGTCACTGCCGGGAAGGACATCAGCAACCCCGGGGTCATCGGCACCCTCGGGATGCTCCTCGAGATGAGCGAGAAAGGGGCGGTCATCGAGCTCGATGCCATCCCGAGGCCGGACCTGAAGGCGCACGGGATCGGCTTCGAGCAATGGGTCAGGATGTACCCGGGTATGGGATTCATCCTCACGGCGAACCGGAAGCACGTGGGCGAGGTCACGCGCCGGTTCGCGGCTGTCGGAATGACGGCGAGGGCGATCGGCCACCTGAACGGGGACCGGAACCTCTGCATCGAGCACGGGGGGGACCAGGCCTCGGTCTTTGACCTCAAGAAGGAGAGCGTGATGGGTATCGTCACGAACCCCTGCGAGCTCAATCTATGAGGATCGGGATAGGAGCCGGCCCCGATATCACGAAGGTCCTTTCGTCCGCCGCCGGAGTCGGCCCCGGTACCTCGGTCACCTGCTTTACGAGCCGGGAGTATGGCCGGGACATCAGGAGCCCTTCCATCAGGATGAGCGACCGCCCTGCGGAGGCCCTCGTGAGGGCGCTCATGGACGGGGAGATCGATGCCGCGGTACGGGGCTCGCTCCCGGCAAATGAGACCCTCACCGCCCTGAGAAAGGCGACCGGCGTGGGGCACCTCCTCAGGATCGCCATCCTCTCGACCGCGAATGGCCGGATGTTCCTCCTCGCCCCGGTCGGGGTGGACGAGGGGTGGACGGTGGAGGAGAAGGTGCTTCTCGTGGAAAAGGGGCGGGATCTCGCCGCCCGGCTCGGCCTCCCCGGCGAGGTTGCCGTTCTCTCGGGCGGCCGGCTCGGGGATATCGGCCGTCACCCGGTGGTGGACCGGACCATAGCCGAAGCAGAGCTCGTCGCCCGCCTCACCGGCGCCATCCATCGGGAGATCCTCATCGAGGATGCCATCGGCACCGCGGGGATGATCCTCGCCCCCGACGGGATTTCGGGGAACCTCGTCTTCCGCACCCTGGTCCACCTCGGCGGGGGCGGTGCCCACGGTGCCCCGGTGGTAAATATCGACAAAATCTTTGTCGATAGCTCGCGCGCTTCCCCGGATTACGCGAATGCCCTGATTACCGCCCAAAAGCTCTTCAAAAAGTGAGCCTCCCTTAAAACGGGTTTTTTCGAGAAATACCTGAAAATATCCGTTTTTCAGGGAGCCCGTATTTCGTCTCCGTCCGTCGATATATGGGCTCTGGTGGCTCCTTCGAGATAAGGAATCCTGATTTTTTGAGCAAATGGAAAGAAAGGTTTAAATATGGATTGATATAGTAATTTGTGGGTGAAATTGAATGGCTGATCTACCAATTGCCGCCGTAGTGCGGATCGCAAAGAAGAACGGGGCCGAGCGGGTCGGGAGCGACGCCGCCGCTGCTCTCGTCGGCAAGGCCGAGGCCTATATCGCGAACCTCACGAAGGAGGCAAACCGCCTGGCCCAGCATGCCGGAAGAAAGACCATCAAGGAAGAGGATGTCGATCTCGCGGCGAAGTCATCCTGAACCAACCCTTTTTCATCCCGAATCTCGCTCTCCCTCTCCCATCTTTATTGTGAGGACGGTTTCCGTCCCGCGGCCGGCCCTTAAGATACTCCGCGGCAGCTCATCTTCCTCTCCTCGATTTCCTTCGGAAACATCGGCCGTCCGGAAGCTCCACTTCCTCGCCTCCGTTTCCTTCGGAAACATCGGCCGTCAGACGCTCCGTTTCCTCGTCCTCGATTCCCCTGGGGGATCTCGGTTCGGAACTACGTTCCTCCCCCTCGATTCCTTCGGAATCTCCGTCGCGGACTCCGTCCGCTCTCCTCGATTCGCTTCGCGAATCTCCGTTCAGAAAACCCCTTTCGTGCTCGGCACCCCGGCCTCGCCGGGGACGGTGGCGATCGCCCCGCCGAGGGCCCGGCCAAAGGCCTTGAAGACCGCCTCGCACTTGTGGTGGTCCGACCTTCCCGAGAACGCGATGTGGGCGGTGATTCTCCCGTGGGTGCAGAGGCTTTCGAAGAAGTGCTCGAAGAGCTCGGTGGGGATGGACCCGAGCACCGGCGAACCGAAGGAGCCGGTGAAGACGAGGTAACTCCTCCCCCCGCAATCGACGGACACCTGGGCAAGGGACTCGTCCATGGGAACCGAGGCAAAGCCGAACCGGGCGATCCCCTCCCCTTCGCCGACCGCTTTCCGGATGGCCACGCCAAGGACGATGCCCGTGTCCTCAACCAGGTGGTGGGGATCGACCCCGAGGTCCCCCGCGGCCTTTACCTCGAGGTCGAACCGGCCGTGGCGTGCGAACGCCCCGAGCATGTGGTCCAGGAAGGGGATGCCCGTGTCCACCGACGCCTTCCCCTTTCCCTCGAGGGTGATGCCCACCGCGATCTTCGTCTCGCCCGTCTTCCTCTCGACCTTTCCTTTTCTCACCGGCATAGCTGCACCGCCTTCCCGAGATCGATCTTCCCGCTGTACAGGGCGGATCCCAGGACGACCCCCGAGGCGCCCAGCCCCTTCAGGGCCGCGATGTCACCGAGATCCGATATCCCGCCCGCCACCACGACCGGCAGCCGCGTGGCCCCAAGGAGCTCTTTCACGGGCCCGGGCTTTATACCCTGCTCAAGCCCTTCCACGTCCACGTTCGTGAAGAGGAGGGATCCGGCCCCGAGCTCCCCGAACCGCCTGGCCCAGGCAAGGTAGTCCCCTTCGGGAGCCTTCCAGCCCTCCACCACCACCTGGCCCGCCCGGGCGTCCACCGACGCCATCACCCGGGAGGGGCCGACCTCGCCTGACAGGTCCCGCACCGATTCCGGCTCCCGGACCGCGAGGGTGCCGAGGATGACCCGGTCAATGCCGGTCTCCAGCCAGCTCCGGGCATCATCGAGGGAGCGGATGCCTCCGCCGAGCTGCATGAAGACCCCGGTCTCGCGGACGATCCCCCGGATGATCCCCGCGTTCGTCCCCGAGGCGCCAAAGGCACCGTCCAGGTTGATGATGTGGATCGCTCCCGCGCCTTCCCTGATCCATCGCCGTGCGCAGTCGCCGGGATCGCCGAAGGACCTCGCGGTCTCCCGCCTTCCCTGGACGAGCTGGACGCATTTTCCCCCGAGGATATCAACGGCGGGGAAAACCGTCATGGGCATGGTCAGCGTACCATCCGGTCGATGGGGACCACGAGGATGTCCCGTGCCCCGGCCTTCTTTAACAGGGGGATGAGCCGGTAGATCCGGTCCTCCTCGACAACGGCATGGACCGCGACCAGGTCCTCGGAGGAGGCAACCTCCATGACCGTCGGCCCCGAGAGCCCCGGGAGCACCTTCTTCACCTTCCCGAGGGCCGGCCTCTTCACGTTCATCATGAGGTAGCACTGCCCCCGGGCGCGGACCACGCTTTCGAGAGCAACCCGGATCTCCTCCACCTTCTCCGCCTTGGTCCTGCAGGATTCCTCGTTCCCGATGAGCCGGGTCGAGGTTGCGAGGATCTCAGCGACCTCCCTCAGGTGGTGGGTGCGGAGGGTGTCGCCCGAGGAGGTCAGGTCCACGATGGCGTCCGCGATGCCGAGGTGGGGGGTCACCTCGCAGGCGCCCCCTACCCGGACGATGGAGATGGGGATCTTCAATTCACCGAAGAAGGCCCGGGCGAGGCAGGGGAACTCGGTCGCGATCCTCGCACCCTTCAGGTCCGCGGCCTTCTTTACCGCCGATTCCTCGGGAACGGCGACAATGAGCCGGGCCTTCCCCACCTGGAGGTCCAGGAGTTCCCTTACCCTCGTGCCCTTCTCTGCCACCATGTCCGCACCGGTGATCCCGAGGTCGGCGACCCCCGATGCCACGTACTCCGGGATATCGGCAGGGCGAGCGAAGAGGATCTCGACCGCCGGGTCCCGGGTCTGCGCGAGCAGCCGCCGCTCGTTCCCCTCCGAGACATGGAGGCCGCTCTTTTCGAGGATCTCCCTGACCGGTTCCGCGATCCTCCCCTTGTTCGGGACTGCCAGGCGGACACGGTCAGAAGGTTTTGAGCTCACCGGAAATGACCTTCTCCGTGATGCAGGTGATGTTTTCGAAGGAGGCGTCCATGATGGATTCGACCTCCCGGGAGATGGCCTTGAAACCCGCACCGGGCTTCGGGATGATCTGGGCGGAGGCCACGAGGGGCTGGTCGATGGGGTTCCCGATCTGAGAGAGGATGCGGATGTAGATCTCCTCGATCCCCTCCACCTTCTCGACGCACTCCCGGGCGACCTGCGTGGAGAGGAGGTTGTAGATCTTGCCGATATGGTTGATGGGGTTCTTGCCCGAGGTCGCCTCCATGGACATGGGCCGGTTCGGGGTGATGAGGCCGTTGCACCGGTTCCCCCTCCCCACCGAGCCGTCGTCCCCCATCTCGGCCGAGGTCCCGATCACCGTGAGGAACACCGAGCCGGTGTCCGGGTTGTCGGCGGTGTTCACCTCGACCACGACCTGCCGGTTCGTGTGCCGCCGGGCCTCCTTCTCGAGCTCCCGCTGGAGCGTCTCCTTGACCTCCAGGTACTCGTGGATGCCGGAGCAGAAGCGCCCGACCATGGCGCAGGCCACGGTGAGCTTGATGATGTCCCCGTCCCGGAGGGCCATGATCTTCACATCCTGGCCGAGGACCGGGTACTTCCTCCTGAGCGGGCCGTCGATGGCGTCCGAGAGGCTCCGGACGATGGTCTCTGCCTCGGAGAACGGTGCATGGCCCACGCCGAAGGAGGTGTCGTTCGCCCGGGGCTTCGTCTCCTGGCAGGGGCGGAAGACCTCCCGGAGGTCGGTTGACCCCTCCCCGAGCCGGCAGTCGACGATGACGTCCCGGTCCAGGTCGGCGTTCGTGAGCGTTGACCTGATGTAGTCCCGGGCTGACTTGACGGCAATGGAGTCGGTGGGGAAATGCATCCCGTCGAACTGCTTGGTGGCCCGGCCGACGAGAAGGACGTAGATGGGCCTGATGACCTTGCCGCCGCCGAAGGCCGGGAGGGTCTCCCCGCCGACGACCTCCCCCTGGTCGGTGTTGTGGTGGAGCACGGCGCCGCACTCCTCCAGGTAGGCCCGGCTCAGGGCGCGGCTCACCGACTCGGCGATCCCGTCCATGAGGCTGTCGGGGTGGCCGATCCCTTTCCGCTCCACGAGCTCGATCCGCTGCTGTTCGATGGGTGTCTGGTCAAGGGCTTCCACGCGAATGTTCCTGCTCATCGCCCGCCTCTCTCGTTCCAGTTAGCGCTTATTAGAAAAGGGTGAGGGCATCACTTAACCGTTTCCAACCGGGTATCTCCGCTCGTAGGGGCGCAGCGAGATCCGGATCTGCCCCTCGCGGAAGACCCGGATGGTGCCCCCGCTCTCCGACACGGTCACCCCAACCACCGGGTGCTCGCGGGTGATGGCCGCGGTGGCACGGTGCCTCCCGCCGAGGCCCCCGGGGAGGATCACGTCCCTTGCAGATGCATCCAGGTACCTGCCCGAGGCGAGGATGAAGCCCTCGGTGTTCACCATGAAGACGCCGTCGAGCTGGGCGAGCTCCTTGATGGACTCCCAGTTCTCCCGGTTCTTCACGTCGCAGACCGCCCGGTGCTGCCCTTCGTAGGGGTTGAGGATGGCCTGGTGGGAGTTGTGGAGGAGGGTCTCCCCGTCGCCGATGATAAAGGCGGTCCCGATGGCCCTCCCCTCCCTCCCCTCGACGGCGATCTGCATGGCGAGGGAGAGGACCGGAAACATCACCTCCCTGGGGACGATATCCTCGAACTCCTGCAGCCGGATGAAGTTCTTTCCCTCCTCGATATCATAAAGGAGGATGGCATAGGGGAAGACCCCCACCACCTGCCCCTTCTCGAGCCGGCGCTCAAGGTAGAGCTGGATGGCAGTGTCGAGCATGTGCCGCTCGGAGATCTCGAGGATATCGGGCATGGTCAGGTCCTGGACCACGTCGATCTGGAGCTCCCGGACCCAGATGACCGGGATCTCGGTCGCGACCTCGCACCGCTTCGTGTACGAGACGATGGCCTTCGCGCCGAGGGCCCCGGCGATTTTTGCCGCGGCCTCCATCATGAGATCCTCGTTCGCCATTTACAGGTACCCCCGGAT
>DATKKN010000071.1:0-8142 GCA_035542895.1 Methanomicrobiales archaeon
ATCGAGGAGATACTATGACAGCAGCAAACGAGATGGAGATAGAATTAAAGGAGCCCCTGGCGCCCGTAGAGGAGTACCTCGCGGCGGGCGTGCACATCGGGACCCAGCAGAAGAGCAAGGACATGAAGCGGTACATCTACCGTGTCCGGGGGGACGGCCTCTATATCCTGGATATCAAGGCAACCGACGAACGGATCAAGACCGCGGCCAAGTTCCTCGCGCAGTACGACCCGCCGAGGATCCTCATCGTCACCTCCCGGCAATACGGCCAGTACCCGGCGAAGAAGTTCGCCGAGGCCATCGGAGCCATGTCCGTGACCGGCCGGTTCATCCCGGGGATGCTCACGAACCAGGTCATCCCCGGCTACCTGGAGCCCGACGTCGTCATGGTAACCGACCCCATCGGGGACGCCCAGGTGGTGACCGAGGCGGTCCAGTCGGGGATCCCCGTGATCGCCCTCTGCGACACGAACAACATGACGGGCTATATCGACCTCGTCATCCCCACGAACAACAAGGGGCGGAAGGCCCTCTCCCTGATCTACTATCTCCTCACAAAGGAGATGCTCCGCCTCCGGGGTGTGGCCACGAACCTCACCCTCGAGGACTTCGAGACCGAGATCTGACCCTCCCGCGGAGGGTGATGGGAATGAAGGTCCGCTCCTGCAGCGTCGCAGGCCAGTTCTACCCGAGGGACCCGCACCACCTGGAGCAGCTCGTGGCAGGTTACCTGGAGGGCCGCGAACCACGGGAGGGGGTGGTGGGGATCGTATCGCCCCATGCCGGGTACCCCTATTCGGGTGCGGTCGCCGGTGAGGCCTTTGCCGCCCTCGATCCGGATTTCTCCGGCACATTCGTCGTCGTCGGCCCGAGCCACCGGGGATTCCTGACCTGCGCCTCGGCCATACCCTGGGAGACCCCCCTCGGGATCGTCGACACCGACGCCGACTTCGTCCGGGAGCTCGGGATAGAGGTTGACGAGTTCTCGCACCAGGGAGAGCATTCCCTCGAGGTCCAGATGCCCTTCATCAAGTACCGGTTCCCCCGCGCCCGGATCGCGCCGGTCATGATGGGCGACCAGGGCCCGGGATCCGCCGCAGCCATCGCCGCAAAGATCGGGAAGGCATGGAAGGCAACGGGCCGCGAAATCCGGATCGTGGCCTCGAGCGACTTCTCACACTATGTGCCGGCAGAGGTCGCGAGGAAGGACGACCTGTTCGCCATCGGGGCGCTTTCGAACCTGGACACCGCCGGGTTCTATCACCGGGTCGCTGAAAGGGGCGTTTCTGCCTGCGGCTACGGCCCCATCGCCACCCTCTGCCTCGAAGGAAAGGAGATGGGTGCCGCCCGGGGGGAGCTCCTCACCTACCGGACGAGCGGCGACGTGACGGGCGACTTCGAGCAGGTCGTGGGCTATGCCGCCATCGCGGTGATGTAGGGTGGCGACCTGGTCCGCGCCCGGGAAGGTCTTCCTCTTCGGCGAGCATGCGGTGGTCTACGGCAGGCCCGGCCTCGCCATGGCCATCCAGCACCGGGTATCGGTGACCGTCCGGAAGAAGCGCCGGCCGGGCCGGGTGAAGTCCCCGTACATCAGCGAGTGCCTGGGGGCGATGGGGGTCCGGGCGACGGTCTATGTCCGTTCCCAGCTCCCCTCATCGAGCGGCCTCGGCTCCTCGGCGGCGGTGACCGTCGCCACCCTCTGCGCGATAAACGACGAGTTCGGGAAGGGCCTCGCCCGGGAGGAGGTCGCCCGGCAGGCCTTCGAGATCGAGAAGAAGGTCCAGAAGGGGAGGGCGTCGGCGACCGACACCTTCGTCTCCGCCTTTGGCGGGGTCGTCCTCATCCATGGCGAGGAGAGGAGGCGCCTCCCCCCGGTGAACCTCCCCCTCGTCGTCGGGAACAGCAGGGTCTCGCACAACACGGCCCAGATGGTGGAGAAGGTGGGAAGGGAACGGGAACAGCATCCCGGCATCGTGAACCCGGTCCTCGACTCCATCGGGGCGGTCACCGAGGAGGCCCTCCGGGGGCTCCATGACCTGCGGGTCCTCGGGCTCCTCATGGACACGAACCACGCCCTCCTCGATGCACTCGGCGTGGGCCATCCTGCCCTCACCCGGCTCGTCCTCGCCGCCCGGTCTGCGGGGGCCTTCGGGGCGAAGACCACGGGCGCCGGCGGAGGGGGGTGCATGATCGCCCTTACGCCGCCCAGGGCCAGGGGGAGGGTCGCCGGGGCCATCCGGTCCTGCGACGCCCAGGCCATCGTCACCACCCTCGACACCGAGGGGGCGAGGAAGGAGCAGAATGCCTAGGATCGTGCTCAAACTCGGGGGGAGCGTCATCACCGACAAGGCCGGCGACTGCGTCATCCGGGCCGACCGGATCGCGGAGATCGCGGGGGTGATCGCCCGGCGGCCGGGGATGCAGATCGCGCTCGTCCACGGGGCGGGATCCTGCGGCCACCCGCAGGCCCGCCGTAACCGGCTGGAGAAGGGGGTGCCTCCCGGGAACCCCGCCGGCATCGCCGAGACCCACGCGGCGGTGGCAGGTCTGAACGCGGCTGTCGTCGATGCCCTTCGCCTGGCCGGGCGTGAGGCCGTGGGTATCCACCCCCTCGGCCATTGCATCGCGGTCGACGGGCGCCTGAAGGACCCGGACTGGCGGGCCGCAGGACTTCTCATCGCCCTCGGGATCACACCGGTCCTCCACGGAGACGTGGTTATGGATACCGTCCGGGGCGCCTCGATCGTGTCTGGGGACCAGCTCGTCGCGAGCCTTGCCCGGGCCCTCGCACCGGTCCGGGTGGGCCTTGCCACCGATGTGCCGGGGGTGCTCGGCGGCGACGGGGCGGTCATGGGGAATATCCAGCGGGGCCAGGCCCGGGGGGCTCTCGGTGGATCCCGGAACACCGACGTGACCGGCGGGATGGAGGGGAAGATCGACGAGCTGCTCGCCCTCGCAGACGGGGGGATCTTCTCCTCGATCTTCCATGCCTCGCGGATCGGGGACTTCCTGGACGGGAGACCCCACGGGGGCACCACGGTGGAAGGGGGGTAAGAAAGGATGCGAGAGGAAACCAGGACATCGTCGCAGACGTCATCGAGGAAGCAGGATCACCTCCGGATCTGCGCTGAGCGCCCGGTTGAGGCGGGGTTCTCGGGGTTTTCCGACGTGCGGCTCGTCCATGCCGCGCTCCCCGAGTGCTCGTTACCGGATATCAGCACGGAGGTGAGGTTCCTCGGCCACCGGTTTGCCTCACCCCTCTTCATCGCGGCCATGACCGGCGGGCACCGGGACGCGATCCCCATCAACCGGAACCTCGCCGCCGCCGCGGAGAAGGCCGGGATCGGGATGGGGGTCGGGTCCCAGCGGGCCGCCCTCGAGGACCCGGACCTCGAGGACTCCTTCACCGTCGTGCGGGAGGCGGCGCCCCGAGCCTTCCTCTGCGCAAACCTCGGCGTGGTCCAGCTCAGGGACCATGGTATCGAGTGGGCCGAGCGGGCGGTGGAGATGATCGATGCCCAGGCCATCTGCATCCATGCGAACTTCCTCCAGGAGGCCATCATGCCCGAGGGGGACCATGACGCCCGCGGCTGCCTGGATGCCATCGGGACGCTCTGCAGGGAGTTCGAAACGCCGGTCATCGTGAAGGAGACGGGCGCCGGGATCTCCGGGGAGGTGGCGCGTCGGCTCTGGGCCGCAGGGGTCTCGGCCATCGACATCGGCGGCCTCGGCGGGACTTCTTGGGCAAAGGTGGAGTGCCTCCGCTCGCCTGACACCCCGCAGGCCCGGATGGGGGGACGGTTCGTGGACTGGGGCATCCCCACCGTGGTGAGCCTGCGCGAGGTGGCGGGGACCGGCCCGGTCATCGCCACGGGAGGCGTGAGGAGCGGCCTCGACATGGCGAAGGCCCTTGCCCTCGGGGCTGACCTCTGCGGGATGGCGCTCCCGCTCCTTGCCCCGGCGATGGAATCCGGGGAGGCAGTCACAGGCGCTCTAGAGGGGTTCACGAAGGAACTGGCCGTCGCCATGTTCCTCTCGGGGGCCCGGACGGTGAAATCGATGAGAAAGGTTCGTACATGGATTACCGGGACGACCCGGCAGATGATCAAGGATATACAGGAGATACCAAATGGAAGTTGAAGTGATCGCGGTGGGCGGCTACGACGAGGTCGGCCGGAACATGACCGCCGTCCGCTGCGGAAAGGAGATCGTGGTCTTCGACATGGGGCTTCGCCTGGACCAGGTGATGATCCACGAGGATGCCGAGATCGAGAACATGCACTCGCTGGATCTCATCCAGATGAAGGCGATTCCCGACGATACGATGATGAATACCGTGGAGGGGACGGTGAAAGCCATCGTCTGCAGCCACGGGCACCTGGACCACATCGGGGCAGTGACGAAGCTCGCCCACCGGTACAATGCGCCCATCGTGGGGACGTCGTACACCATCGAGCTGATCCGGCAGCAGATCGCGGGCGAGCAGAAGTTCGGGGTGAACAACAAGCTCTTCGTCCTCCGGTCTGGCCAGAGGTACACCATCTCCCCGACACTCAGCCTCGAGTTCGTCCGGATGCAGCACTCCATCATCGATACCGTGATGCCCGTGCTCCACACGCCCCAGGGCGCGATCGTGTACTCGAACGACTTCAAGCTCGACCGGACGCCGGTCATCGGCGAGCCCCCGGACTTCGCCCGGCTCAGGCAGATCGGGAAGGAGGGGGTGCTCTGCCTCTTTGCCGAGTCAACGAACGTCCACAAGGCAGGGAGGACTCCCTCGGAGCGCATCGCCCGGGACATCGTGCGGGACACCATGACCTCGTACGAGGACGACAAGAGCGCCCTCCTCGTCTCCACCTTCTCCTCGCACATCGCGCGGGTGAAGACCATCGCCGAGTGCGCCCACGAGATGGGGAGGAAACCCGTTCTCCTCGGCCGGTCCATGGAGCGCTACAGTTCGACCGCCGAGCAGATGAAGCTCGTCGCCTTCCCCCAGAGCCTCTCCATGTTCGGGAACCGCCGGACCGTGGAGCGGACCATGCGCCGGATGATGAAAATGGGGAAGGAGAAGTTCGTGCCCATCATCACCGGCCACCAGGGGGAACCGGGATCAATCCTCACCCGTATCGCCCTCGACGACACCCCGTACAAGATCGACAAGGGGGACAAGATCCTCTTCTCGGCCGGGATCATCCCGAACCCCATGAATTACGGCCAGCGATACATGGTCGAGACCCGGCTCCGGATGCGGGGGGCACGGATCTTCGAGGACCTCCATGTCTCGGGGCATGCCTACCGCGAGGACCACTACGAGCTCCTCCACCTCCTCGACCCCCAGCACGTCATCCCCTCCCACGGCGGGATGGAGCAGACCGGCGCCTATACCGAGTTCGCCGAGGAGTGCGGCTACACCTTCCAGAAGGACCTCCACATCCTGCGGAACGGCCAGCGGATGATCCTCGCCCGGTGAGGTGGGCCCCATGGAACTTTCCGAGTACCTGTCAGAGGTCGCAAGGGACGTGGACCAGGCCATCCACCACAACTTCGGGAACCCCTACGGCGAGCTCGCGAAGGCCTCGGCCCACCTCCTCACCGCCGGAGGCAAGCGCCTCCGGCCGGCGATGCTCTTCCTTTCCGCCGACTCGGTGAAAAAGGGCTCGGCCTTCGACCTCATGCCCGCGGCCCTGGCGGTCGAGCTCATCCACTCCTTCACCCTGATCCACGACGACATCATGGACCAGGACGCCGAGCGGCGGGGGGTCCCCACCGTCCACACCCTCTGGGACGAGCCGACGGCCATACTCGCGGGTGACGTCCTCTATGCCCGGGCCTTCGAGTTCCTCTGCCGGGCGACGGCGACGGACAGCGCCCGGGTGAGGGCGGTCTCACTCCTCGCCCATACCTGTGCCGAGATCTGCGACGGCCAGCACCAGGACATGGCCTTCGAGCAGATGGAGGAGGTCTCGGAGGTGGAGTACCTCGAGATGGTGCGGAAGAAGACCGGGTCCCTTTACGCGGCCTCGGCATCCATCGGCGCCATCCTCGCCGGTGCAAAGCCCATGCAGGCCGATGCGCTCTACCAGTTCGGGCTCACCACGGGAATCGCCTTCCAGATCCAGGACGACCTCATCGACCTCACCGTGTCATCATCGGTGAGCGGCAAGGACCGGGGCTCGGACCTCCGGGAGGGCAAGAAGACCCTCATTGCCATCCGGGCGCGGGAGAGGGGGATGGACCTCCCCCGGGGGAACCTTACGGAGGAACAGGTCGATAAGATCGTGAAGGACCTGGAGGATGCCGGGGTCATCGCCGACGTCCGGGAGACCGCGGAGCGGATACTTGCCTCGGGGAAGGCCTGCCTCGGGGTCGTCCCCGAGAGCGAGGAGAAGCAGCTCCTTATATCCCTTGGCGACCACTTCCTCGCACGGGGATCGTGACATGGCAGATGACCTCGACCTCCTGGTCAGGAAGTACGCGCTCCAGAACGCGGTGAAGTACGGCGGGAAGCCCCAGGCAGGGACGGTCGTCTCGCGCATCCTCGGGGAGTTCCCGGAGCTCAGGTCAGACGGGCGGAAGATCTCCGCGCTCGCGAATGCCGTGGTTACGGAGGTCGGGGCCCTCCCGCCTGCACGGCAGCGCGAGGAGCTTGCCCGGATCGCGCCTTCGCTCCTCGCCGAGCTCTCGGAGGTGAAGGAGCACGTGAAGGCAGGGCTCCCCGCCCTCGAGGGCGCGGAGGGCGGGGTCGTCATGCGGTTTGCCCCGAACCCGAGCGGGCCGCTCCACCTCGGCCATGCCCGGGCGGCACTCCTGAACGATGCCTACGTCCGCCGCTACGGCGGGAAGTACATCCTCAGGATGGAGGACACCGACCCACGCAGGGTTGACCCCGACGCCTACGCCACGGTCCGGGAGGACTGCGCCTGGCTCGAACTCCTCATCGACGACATCGTGTTCCAGAGCGACCGGCTCGATACCTACTATGAGCATGCCCGGAAACTCATCGGGATCGGCGGGGCCTATGTCTGCACCTGCGAGGCCGACCAGTTCCGGGAGCTGAAGCTTGCGAAGACCGCCTGTCCCTGCCGGGAGACCTCGCCCGAGAAGAACATGGATCTCTTCGAGGCGATGCTCGCCGGCGAGTACGTCGAGGGCGAGGTCACCCTGCGGGTGAAGACCGACATCGAGCATCCAGATCCCGCCGTCCGGGACTTCTCGGCGCTGCGCATCGTCTCCTCTCCGCCGCACCCGAGGGTGGACGCCACGGTTTTCCCGCTCATGAACTTCTCGGTTGCCATCGACGACCACCTTCTCGGCGTCACCCACGTCATCCGCGGGAAGGACCACATCGCGAATACGGCAAGGCAGCGCTACGTCTTCGATTACTTCGGCTGGAAGACGCCGGTGTACAAGCACTACGGCCGGATGGGTATCGAGGGCGTGGTCCTCTCCACCTCGCAGATGAAGGCGGGCATCGCCGAGGGGACCTACACCGGCTGGGACGACATCCGGCTCGGAACCCTCCGGGCCATAGCCCGCCGCGGGATCACGCCTGATGCCGTGCGAAACGCGGTGCTCGAGATCGGCATAGGCGAGACGGACATCTCCTTCTCATGGGAGAACCTGTACGCGAAGAACCGGGACATCGTCGATCCCATCGCGAACCGGTACTCCTTCGTCCCGGACCCGGTACTCCTCGAGATCGAGGATGCCCCCTGCGGCTTCGTCGCGGAGGCACTGCTCCACCCGAACGATCCCTCCCGGGGGACCCGGAAACTCCCCTTCGACGGGAGCGTCTATATCCCGAAGGCAGACCTCGACGCCTCCTGCGGGAGCATGATCCGGCTGAAGGACCTCTTCAACATCACCCTCGGGACGGACCGGGACTGCATGGTGGCAAAGTTCGCCGGGAAGTCCCTAGACGATGCCCGGAGGGCGAAGGCCCCCATCGTCCAGTGGCTCCCGCCGGCTCACACCATCCCGTGCGTGCTCCACACCCCCGACGGGGAGCAGAGGGGTTACTGCGAGCCGATGGTCTCGCTGGATATGGGCAAAGTTGTCCAGTTTGAAAGGGTCGGGTTCGTCCGGATAGAGAAGGCGACGGCGCTCCTCATCGAGGCATACTGGGGGCACCGGTAGGAATAC
>DATKKN010000072.1:0-2512 GCA_035542895.1 Methanomicrobiales archaeon
TGGCGAACCTGCCCATGTCCACCCGGGCGAAGGTGGTGTCCGCGACGCCGATCTTCATTCGAGCACCCTCGCCGCGGCCAGGGAGCCGCTCCCCTTCACTTTCCACCCGGCCTTCCCGAGGGCGAACTCGACCGCCGAGAGAGTCGCGAGGATCTCCGGTGCGCCGACCGCTCCCATGTGGCCGATCCTGAAGATCTTCCCCTTCAGGTGATCCTGCCCGCCCGCGATCTCGATCCCGAGCCCCTTCACCGTCGCCCGGAGCACCTTCTCGTTCACCCCGTCGGGGATTGCCACCGCGGTCACTGTATTCGAGTACGCGTGGAGGCTGTCGGGCTTCGGGAACATCGGGAGCCCCCATGCCCCGACCGCGACCCTGACCGCCTCCGCGAGTTTCCGGTGGCGCCCGATCCTCTTCTCGAGCCCCTCCTTCTCGACGATGGCGAGTGCCTCCCGTAGGGCGAGGAAGAGGGGTACCGCCGGAGTGTACGGCGTCTCCATGGGGGTGCCGGCCGCGCTCTTCCGGTAGGCCGCCAGGTCCAGGTAGTACGGCCGTTTCTCGGAGAGCCGGTCCCAGGCCCGTTTCGAGATCGAGATGGCCGAGAGACCCGGGGGGGCGGCCAGGCACTTCTGGGAACCAACGAAGGCGATGTCCACGCCCCAGCCGTCCACATCCACCACGTCGCCGCCGATGGAGGTGATGCCGTCCATGACGAAGAGGGCGTCATGCTTCCTCGCCATCTTCCCCACCACCTCGGCAGGATTTTTGATGCCCGAGGAGGTCTCGTTGTGGACCAGGGTAACCATCTCGGCCCCCTCCTCGAGGGCCTTCCCGAGCCCCTCCAGGTCGAGAGGGGTTCCCCAGTCGGACTGGACGAGCGTCACCTCGCCGTACCGCTGCCCGATCTTCCCCATCCGCTCGCCGAACTTCCCGTTCACCAGGGAGGCGATCCTCCGGTCCTTCCCGAAGTTCCCGATGGCGGCCTCCATGGCGGCCGTCCCTGACCCCGAAAGGATGAAGAGCTCGTTTCCGGTGCGAAAGAGCCCTTTCAGCACCCGAACGGACTCTGCATAAATCGACCCGAACTCGGCCCCCCGGTGGTTGATGGCCTGCCTGAGCATGGCCATCCGCACCCGCTCGGGGACGGGAACCGGGCCCGGGATCATGAGAAGGGGTTCATTCTCCATGGCGATCAGCCATAGTATATGTATGGTGAGGGATAAGTAAGCTCTGGATGCCCTCCCAGCGCCGTGCGGATGTCGCGATCATCTCCGGATCGACCTCGGACGCCCACATCGTCGAGAAGGTGACCGGGGTCCTCGAGGAGCACAGGGTCCCGTACGAGCACCACGTCATCTCGGCCCACCGGAACCCGGACGAACTCGATGCATTCCTGAAGAAGAGCAGGGCGAAAATCTTCATCGCCGTCGCCGGGATGTCCGCGGCCCTTCCCGGGGTTATTGCCTCGAAGACCGATAAGCCGGTCATCGGGGTCCCCGTGAGCGGGAAGCTCGGGGGTTTTGACAGCCTCCTCTCCATCGCCCAGATGCCGAAGGGCGTCCCGGTCGCCTGCGTCGCGGTGGACGGGGGGGAGAACGCGGCCCTCCTCGCGATACGGATCTTGAAGTTGAAATAACCTTAATTCTCTTGCTTCCCGCACCTGCCGAGGAGCTCCTGCACCATCTTCACGGCGCAGAGGTCCCCGCACATGGAGCAGGTCTCGAGGTCCCCGTCCCGGCAATGGATCTTCCTCGCCACATCGCCGTACAGGGCCGTTTTGAACTGCAGCTCCCAGTCGAGGTCCCTCCGGGCAAGGGCCATCGCGAGCTCACGTTCCGCGAAGTCCTTCCCGGTGCGCCTCACCGTGTCCCCGATATGTGCCGCGATCCGGCACACCCGGGTCCCCTCCACGATCTCCTCGACACTAGGCAATGCGAGATGCTCGCTCGGCGAGACCATGCAGAGGAAGTCGGCACCGTCCATGCAGGCCACAGCCCCGCCGACGGCAGCGGCCACGTGATCATAGCCGGTGGCGATGTCCGTGACGAGGGGGCCGAGGAGGTAGAGCGGGGCATTCCCGGTGAGCTCCTTGATGGTCCTGATATTGTGGCTCACCTGAGAGAGGGGAATATGCCCCGGTCCCTCTATCATCCTCTGGACACCGAGCTCGAGGGCCTGCTTCGCCTGCCTGCCCAGGGTGAGGTACTCCGTCGTCTTCGCGAGCTTTCCCGCGTCATGGTGGCAGCCGGGCCGCATCCCGTCCCCCAGGCTTGCCACCACCTCCTCCTCGAGGAGGATCTCCATCAGGTAGTCGAACTCCGAGAAGAGCGGGTTCTCCTCGCCGGTCTGGACCATCCGGGCTATGTGGAAGACCCCGCCCCGGGAAACGACCCCCATGATCCGGGGATCGGCGCGGAGGGCCTCGAGGGCAGCGAGGTTCACCCCCGTGTGGAGGGTGAGGAAGTCCACCCCCTGCCGGCAGTGCTCCCGGATCACCCGGAAAAGGAGGTCCCC